>NZ_PNDV01000001.1:0-413891 GCF_005930865.1 Pseudoalteromonas sp. S554
AGGCTCAATGAGTATCAAGCTAATTAATAAGGACAAAAAACAGTTGGCTGTTTTCGTTCCTCAACATTTTAGCCAACAATTTTTTGCCCATTATTAGGGCGTTATATTGCTTTGTAAGGTCAAGTATTGAATTTAAAAGAAAGGAAGGAAAGCGGCATCTTATATGCGGTGTTCATTACCGTTCTGTTGTATTTCTTTTTTAAAATTACTTTAATTTTCTCTATAGTTTCAGTCAGGGATTCCACTTGCTTAAGCTCTATTTGGAGTAACTCTGATACTGTAATAACACCATTCTCTGCATTTTTTATTGTGGCAATATTTAGCTGCATTTGGTTATTTTATTGCGGTATAAAGTACAAACAAAAAGTAGGTAAATCGGCATATTTACTATTAGCCGTCGGAGCTGTGTTCTATTATTTTTGGTTCCAAGGTTTTTACGGTTTCTGGCAGCTAATGAGCTACGAGCAAAAGGAAATTACATTACAAGAGTTTTTTGAAAAAACAGGTGGTACAGAAAGGTTAAAGTTGTATGGTAGTGGCGCTAATCAAAATGTATTGTGTAAATCGCAGTATAACAAAGTAAATTAAAAGTGCGGACAAAAAACAGTGGGCTTTGTTCGTACCTCACAAATTATAGCCCACTATTTTTAGCCGTTTATTTGCGGCGTTATGTGTTTCGTAAAGTATGAGTTTCAAAAATAGCGACGAAGGTTTCGAATGTGAAACAGTACAAAAACATAATAAACTAGACAGATACTTTTATTTTCGCACTTTGATGAGCTACGTATCAGGCTTTAATTAGTGAAGAAATAAGTAAAGTATTACATAACAATCGTAAATTAATTAAGTGCTCACCTACTTTAATTTTTTCACAGGGAAGTTAAATGAACTTAAATCAAATTACATTACCTGTTACAGATATGGAAATTTCGACTAAATTTTATCGCGACTTAGGTTTTACTCAAATTGTAGACACCCCGCATTATGCTCGCTTTGAATGCCCAGACGGGGATTCAACTTTCTCCTTGTCTTTAGATCGAGGTGAGTTTGATTGTGGCACGGTAATATATTTTGAACATGAACAATTAGATCAACTGGTTGAGGCTTTAAAAGTTAAAGGTTTTGTATTTATACAAGAACCTACAGACCAGAGTTATTTATGGCGAGAGGCCGTACTGCATGATCCGTCAGGTCATAAAATTAAGCTATATTGGGCGGGTGTTAATAGGGTTAATCCACCTTGGCGTGTAGAAGTACGCAGCTAATACAAATCAGATCTTTAATTATGCAATGTTCAACTTTACGCTATTAAAATCTAACCTCAAAATACAAACAACTATCAGGCTTAACGCCATTGGCATTAAACCTGACAGCTCAAATTTAACCAATCAGCGTTAATTAGTCGGCATTAAATATATCTCGCGAACATTGTTGCGCTGGTTTGCTTCAATGGCAAACAGTACGGCGTCGGCTACATCTTGCGGGTCGAGCTTATCGGGCTTTGCTTCATCAAAAAATGGGGTGTTTACCATGCCAGGGGCTATGGTGGTACAGCGGCCGTTCCATTCGCTCATTTCCTCAGCTAAGTTTTGCCCAAACCCGTAAGCAAACCATTTAGTTGCACCGTAAATAGAGCCTTTTATTGGCTTACGGCCAGCGGCTGAGCTGGTTAATATAAAGTGGCCTTTGTTTTGGCGTAAATGGGGCAGGGTTGCTTTTGCCGTCCACAGCAGGGCTTTAATGTTTATGTCTATCATGGTTGACCATTCATCGGGATCGCCTTTTTCAGTGCCTGCGGTTGAAACGCCCATACCTGCGTTGGCAAATGCGGCATCTAGTCGGCCAAATTTTTTAAGCCCTTTTGTTACTACGTTTTCAAGTTCGGTAAAGTCGGTGGCATCTGCGGGTACACTCAGTGCGTTATCTTCACCTAATGACTCAACTAGTTCAGCTAATTTATCTTCACTTCTGGCGGTAAGAATGACTTTATGGCCGTTATTAACCAATGTTTTTGCACTCGCTTCACCTATGCCACTAGAAGCACCTGTAATTAGAACTACTTTTTCTTTCGCCATGATTATTTCTCCTATGTTTACATATTCAAAATTATAGAAATTCGATTAGTTAAATAGTGAATCGAATAAGACTTACCATAGCAGGCTGAAGTTAACCTAAATTGAACATATAGCGACTCATTTATTACTTTAATTTAGCTGTGTGTATAAAAAAATAGGTTAATTTTATTTATGGCTATATACTCGCGCGGCTTTTCGTTAGCGCGGTTGTTTTTTGTTCTAGTGTTAGATTTAATCACCGCAAAATAGAGTGAAAATAATCCTGTAGGGCCTATAGGTATTTGGTCGTTAACGTTAAATTATTAGCTAAAACGTATTTGGCTTATTTAAATTGTGCTGGTTGTCAGCCGTTTTTTGGAATATGTATGAAAGATAAACTTATTGTGTTTTGGCAAAGCCATTCAGAAACTATCATCACTTTAGGTTACAAAGTGGTATTAGCTTTGGCTATTTTAGTTGCGAGTGCACTTATTGCGCGTTCGGTTAAAAAAGCGATTAAAAATTCTAAATCGCCATTAAAAAAAGTAGACGAAACGCTACTGCCGCTGTTATCGAGCATTGCGGGGTATTTAGTTTACATAATTGCTGGGCTGTTTATTTTAGATATTTTTGGCGTTAATACGGCAAGCTTAATAGCGCTAATGGGCGCGGCGGGTTTAGCGATTGGTTTGGCGCTTAAAAACACCTTAAGTAATATTGCAGCCGGCATTATGTTATTAATACTTAGGCCATTTAAAGTAGGCGATTTTGTAGATGCTAGCGGCACGCTTGGCACAGTGAATGAAATAAACTTATTTACGACTATTTTTAAAACCACCGATGGCCTTTATATCGCATCGCCTAACGGTAAAGTGTGGGGCGGCAACATTAAAAACTTTACCCGCAACGGTAAAAGGCGCATGGATATAGTGGTGGGAATTTCGTACGCCGACTCTATTGATGTTGGCTTAAATGTACTTAAAGAAGTTGCCGAATCAGAAAGCCGATTACTTGCAGAGCCCGCACCTAAAGTAATGGTTACCTCAATAGGCGAAAGCGCAGTAAATATTCAATTACGTGCATGGGCTGTAAATGGCGATTACTGGCAAACCGTGTGGGATTTAAATAAGCGCGTTAAAGAGGCCATAGAAGGCGCGGGGCTGAGCATTCCGTTTCCGCAGCGAACGCTGCATATATCTGAGTCGATGGCATCGGCAATAACAGTAAGTAAAGAAACTTAAACTCTATTAGCATAAGCACAAATAAAAATAGCGAGCCTTGGCTCGCTATTTTTGTATTAGCCTTTGTGTTGGCTGAGGTATTAACCTTCTAATTGAAAGTCGTACACTGAGCCTAAGTTAAGCAGTTGGGTTAGTTCATCCAGTGCTTGGTAGCTTTCGGTAAGTAGGGCTGAATCGGCAAAGTCGTTTGCGCCTAATTTATCGCGGTAGTGACGTTTTGCCCAGTCACAAAGCTGTGTGTATTTAGTATCGGTTAAAATAACTTCTGGGTTTACAGCGCTTAGCTCTTGTTGGTTAAGGGCTACGCGTAAACGCAAGCATGCAGGGCCGCCGCCATTTTGCATACTTTGGCGCAGGTCAAAAAACTGCACTTGGTTGACTGGGTTATCCGCTAAAATCATTTCTTCAATGTAGGCGTTTACTGCGCTATTACGTTGGCACTCTTGTGGCGCTACTAATAGCATTGAGCCATCATCTAGGCTTACTAATTGGCTATTAAATAAGTAACTGCTTACTGCATCGCTAATGCTTACTTTATCGGTAGGTACTTCAATTATGTATAGCTGTTTGCTGCCGGTGTAGGCATCGCGAATTTCTTGCAGGGCATCTTGTTGGTTTAAAAATGCTTGCTGGTGGCAAAGCAATACGTTTGCGTTACCTACTGCAATTACATCGTTATGAAACACGCCTTGGTCTATAACATCTGGGTTTTGCTGCAGTAAAATTTGGCTCGATTCTTTTAAATTATGTAATCGGCAAATGGCTTCTGAAGCTTCTAGTGTTTGCCTTGCAGGAAACTTAGCCGGTTTTGGTAATTGGCTGTTAAAGGCACTTGCACCAAATACAAACATTTCTAGGCCTTGCTCGCCGTGGCTGTCGCAAAGTCGGGTATGGTTAGCCGCGCCTTCGTCGCCAAAAAAGCCCTGATCGGGTAAATGCGTGTGGTGTGCAAAGTAGCTATCGTTATTAAACATGGCTTTTAGTAAGCGGGTAGTTGTAGCAGGCTCTAGGGAGCGATGAAACTTATTGTTTAAATTAGCTGAGGTAAAATGCACTTTGCCATCGAGGGTGTCTGGCGAAGGTGAAACAGTGGCTGCATTGGCGGTCCACATTGCAGAGGCCGAATAACACGCGCGCAATAAAATAGGGTCGGCTTTAAATGCTTTATGAATAACTTGCGAGTCGTTGCCGGTAAAACCTAGGCGACGTAGTACGTTTAAATCGGGGCGTGCGTGGGGCGCAAACACACCTTGTGTTAGGCCTTTGTCGTGCATGGCTTTCATTTTTTCAAGGCCCTGTAACACAGCTTCTTGAGGGTTTGAAAAACTTGCCGCATTATTTAACGAGGCAACGTTACCATACGATAAACCCGCATAGTTGTGAGTAGGGCCAACTAAGCCATCAAAATTTACTTCTAAGGCGTGCATACACGTTCCAATCATATTGTTTTTAGTTACTTAACAATACAACGCAATGGCCGCGCTTGCAAAGCCTATAAATACGAAATTTATCGGCTGTAAACTCGCTCTTTATCGCACGTAGTATGGGTATTGCTCGGATCGTTTACCTGCCATACGCTAATGTCTAAACGCCATAGTAGGTAAAGGGTGTGGTATAGGTTAGCCATGGTATTTTCCTTGAAAGTTTCACTGAACACATCTGTACTTTGAAAGAATTATGCCAACTGTTAATTGAATATTTTATGAATACAAATCAGATATTTATTAAAACACTAAAAATAACTTTTGAGCGCTTAGCACCACTTTGGGGCTAAAAGGCTTAAAAGTTGCACCAAAAAGCCACGCAGCGGGTGCGTGGCGTATGGTTTATACGCTGTATTTAGCGCCCTACATTACCCTTTACTAGTGGGTCGAAGGACAGCACACTAAATTTTCCTTGGCTGGCATTTTTACCGTTATTTAATACTGGCGAGCGATGTAGCTCATCTACGGTAAAATATATTTTATGATCGGCGCCATAACTAAAGCCATCAGGCCAGCTTAAGCGCTCGTCTTTAAATAATACCTGGTATTTACCGCTTGGTTTTACCACGCCAATTGCGCCGTTGGTTATGTCGGTAACATATACATTGCCGCCGCCATCAACAATAATGCCGTCGGAAATGGGTTTAGTGCCGTAACGCGTTACTTTACTTTCAAGGGCGCTTGCGCTCAGGCTTTTATTGTTAATATCGCTTGTGGCAATACGATAAACCGACGTGCCAGACATAGAGCCAAAGTAAAGCCACTGTTCGCTTGGGTCGAGTGTGATTGGGTTTACCCCTAAACGTGCTGGTTGGCCGCCTAGTTTCATGGTGCGCCCTTCAATGACCATATCGATATTTTCGGCTGTGGTGTATGGGCTATTTTGTAAGACTCTGCGCGCCTCACCTGTTTTTAAATTTACGGTAATAATAGCGGCTTGGCTGCCTTGTGCGGTGTCGGCAATGTATACAACGCCGTGTTTATTATCGATAACTAAATCGTTTAAAAACGAGGTGTCGGTAATGGTGGGTTTAGCTAAATAAATTATTTTATGCAGCTGCTCTTTATTGGTATCCCATCCGACTAAACGCCCAGCATGATCAGGGCCTGATGTATCAAGCATCCATAACACGCCATCGGCAGATACATTTATGCCAAGTACGTCGTAAAAGCCTTTGCCGTTTTTATACGCGTATGCCCATTCTTCATTAGGGTAGGGTTTGGTGGTGCCATCGCTTAATAGCTCCATAATTTTTTGTTTTTGGCCGTAAAAACCATGTACCGATAAAAACTTACGACCCGAGGGCGTAATAGCAATATTACCCGGTGGGTGCTGCGCGTCGAATGTGGCTACTGTTTTTAAATCAGCGTTTTGATTAGCGGTATTAGCAAACACACTGCTGGTTAAAAACGCGGTGCTGCAGGCTGCAACTAAAAGTATTTTTTTAATCTGATTCATGGTTAAAAGCCTTCTAAAACAAGTTTACCGCGTGAGGTGTGCGATTCTAAAATTTGGTGTGCTTTATATAAATTAGCAGCGTTAATTAATCCTAAATTTTGCCCTAGCGTGGTTTTAAGTGTACCTGCGTCTATCAGTTCGCTAATTTCATTAAGTAAGGTGTGCTGCGCTGTTATATCGGCGGTAATAAATAGCGAGCGGGTAAACATAAACTCCCAATGCACCGATATACACTTACGCTTAAACTTTAAAATATCGAACGATGTAGGGTCATCTATTAGCGCAAATTTACCTTGCGGTTTAATACACTCTACTATTTGATCTTGGTATTGGTCGGTATGGGTTAAGCCAATAACGTAATCAAATTCAGCTAAACCTAGCTCTTTGCGCTGCTCGTTTAAGTTTTTAGAATGATCGAGCACGTGATCGGCTCCTAACTCTTTAAGCCAAGTTACGCTTTGCTCGCGCGATGCAGTACCTACCACGTTTAGCCCAGTAAGTTGCTTGGCAAGCTGTACTAAAATAGAGCCAACGCCACCTGCGGCGCCAATAACTAAAATAGATTGCTGAGTATTTTGCTTGTTTTTAGGCACTTGCAGGCGATCAAACAGCATTTCGTAAGCGGTAATACTGGTTAGCGGCAGCGCTGCGGCTTGTGCGTCGGTTAATGTTTTAGGCGCACGCCCTACAATACGCTCGTCGACTAATTGAAATTGCGCATTACTGCCTTGGCGCGATAAATCGCCAGCGTAAAATACACGATCCCCCACATTAAATAACGAAACCGACTCGCCAACGGCTTTTACTATGCCTACGCCGTCCCAACCTAATACTTTGTAGCCTTGCTCTGGCGTTACATTGGCACGTATTTTTGTATCTACAGGGTTTACCGAAATAGCCTTTACTTCAATAAGTAGGTCGTGCCCGTTAGCGGTTGGGGTATCAAGCTCAATTGCTTGTATAGAGCTTGCTGTAAGCGTTTTAGAGTTTTTGGTGTAGCCAAATGCTTTCATGTGGGTTCCTGATGATTTTAAGTACTTTTTAATATGCAAACACTATAGCTCAGTTGAAAAATAGAAAAAGACATGAAAAACTAAAGCACTTTCAAATTTTAATTGAAAACATGCGATCATTTAACGATATTCAAACCTTTATAGATGTAGCCAGTTGTGCCAGTATTTCTGAAGCCGCACGGCAAAACGCGCAAACCCCAGCGGCGGTAAGTGCAGCTATTAAGCGCCTAGAAAAAGATTTAGGAAACGTGCTGTTTATTCGCTCTACCCGCAGCTTACGATTAAGTGTGGCAGGGGAGCAGTTTTTAAGTTACGCCAAAGACTCCCTTTCGCTTATTCAACAAGGGGTAGCTGCAGTACAAACCGCTGTGGGCGAAGTAACAGGGACACTACAGGTATCGGCCCCGTGCGATTTAGGGCGTAATAAACTAAGTGAATGGCTTAATGAGTTTTTAGCGCAATACCCGCATGTAAAACTTAAACTGCACTTAAGTGACGAAGTAAGCGACATTTACAGCCAATCAATTGATATTGCACTGCGCTTTGGTGTACCAAAAGATTCGCAGTTAATTGCAGCGCCACTTTTTTTAAATAATGCGCGTATTTTAGTTGCCTCTCCTGAATATGTAGCAAACAATGGATTGCTTACACATCCCCTTAACTTAACGCAGCACACCACCATTACGTTTATGCGCTTTGGCGAAGTGTTTAAAGAGTGGCGATTTTATAAAAATGGCGCGGTTCAAAAAGTGCAGTTAAATTGCCAACACATAGTAAACGATGGCGAAATGGTTAGGCGCTGGGCGCTAGAGGGCAAAGGCATTGCATATAAATCATACTTAGATGTAATTGATGATTTAGCTAGTGGGGAGCTCGTTCATTTATGCCCCGAGTGGCAAAGCGATCCGCTACCGCTTTATATGATGTACGCCGACCGGCGACAAATGACCCCGGTGATCAGCGCATTTAGGGCGTTTATTCAACAAAAAATAACCGCGTTAGTTGGCTAACCCATCATCGTTTTTAGTTGTTAAATCGTTTACTACTAAATCAAGTAGCTGCATAAGCTTTTTAGCTTGTGTGGGGTCTACACTTTCAAACTTACATAATATATTTTTTGGAATATCAGCGGCTTCGTTTTTAAGGGCTTGCCCACTTTGGGTAAGCTGAATTAGGCGCTTACGCTTATCGTGCTCATCTTTAATAACAGCCAGCAGAGACTTTTCGGTCATTTTTTTGAGTATTTGGGTCATAGCGCCGCCATCAATAGCTGTTTTATCTATTAGCTGCGCTATGGTTACTTCATCTTGCTCCCAAAGTGCCATCATTACTACATACTGCGGATACGTTAAATTAAGTTCAGCCAAAGGCTCACGGTAAGCACGTGCAATGCTATTTGATGCCATATATAGCCTATGACACAGCTGATTTTTTAATTTTAGTTGCTCAAATGACATACCCAACTCCTAGTGCGTTAATACCTTCAACTCAAAAAACATTTTAATTTGCATGCAAAGTATTTGCAATCTCTAATTACTTGGCTTATTATTTTGCATGCAAAATAAATTAATTGATAAACTTTGGAGTTCACTATGAATGTATTACAAAACGTTGCCTACACAGCAAAAGCAACTGCAACCGGTGGCCGTGAAGGTGTAGCTAAATCAGACGATGGCCGTCTAAATGTAAACTTATCAACCCCAAAAGGGCTAGGTGGCGACGATGGACAAGGCACAAACCCAGAGCAATTATTTGCAGCTGGTTATGCAGCGTGCTTTATTGGTGCACTAAAATTTGTAGCCGGTAGCGAAAAAATTGCACTACCAAGCGATACACACATTAACTCTGAAGTCTCTATTGGCGCGATTGAAGGCGGGTTTGGCATTGCAGTTAAATTAGCTGTATCACTAGGTGATATGGATAAAACAGCAGCGCAAGAGCTGGTAAATAAAGCACACCAAGTATGCCCATACTCAAACGCTACACGCGGTAATATTGAAGTAGAGCTTTCGGTTATTTAATTAACCAATTACCTAACATTGTAATAGCCCAGTGGTTTGCCACTGGGCTTTTTTGTAAGCAAAGTTTATTAAATAGCTTTATAAATACATGAAAACAGCATGATTAAATTAACCCATGTACCATCAATTGACACAGCTGTATTTGTCTTGCAGTGATTAAGTAAGCAGCTCTTTAATGCTGAAAAATGTTGGGAGGATGAAAAGAGTTAAGGCGTTCTGCATGAACGCCGATAGAGGGCTGGCTTTATCGTCTGTATCGCCTGTATTGGGTGTGCTTACAGCCCTAACTCCGATAACCCTGGGTGATCGTCGGGGCGGCGTCCTTGGGGCCAATGAAATTTGCGCTCTGATTCTTTGATGGGTAAGTCGTTGATGCAAGCGAAGCGGTTTTGCATTAAACCATTTTCATCGAATTCCCAGTTTTCGTTGCCGTAGGAGCGAAACCAGTTGCCGCTGTCGTCGTGCCACTCATACGCGTAACGCACGGCAATACGATTTTCAGTGAAAGCCCATAACTCTTTTATCAGCCTATATTCCAATTCTTTTTCCCATTTTCCCGTTAAAAATGCAGCGGCTTCCTCACGGCTGTTCACGAAAGAGCTGCGATTACGCCATTTGGTATCCACTGTATAAGCAAGTGATACCTTTTCAGCGTTACGGCTGTTCCAACCATCTTCTGCTAGACGCACTTTTTCGATGGCGCTTTCGCGGGTAAAAGGGGGCAGTGGTGGGCGTGTACTCATGTTTAAATCCTCTTTGGGTAAAGTAACGTTGAATAACTTGTATAGGTTTCATCAATAAGTGACTTTGAATATTAACCTGATTAATTGAGCTACAAATCTAATATAACAGTGTCGCAATCTTTCGCTGGCACAGCGCAGCATAACAATACGTCTGATGGGTCAATATGCGCACTTGGCTTGGTGCGATACGTTACAGCACCACTTTTTAGTTTAACCGCACATGAGCCACATTGGCCGCTGCGGCAACTGTATGGTGGCGTAAGCCCTTTGCTTTCGGCTACGTCGAGCAGGGGCTTGTCACCCTTGTACCAGCTTTGTTCAATACCTGAGTGGGCAAACTTTATCACAGCAGATTCAGCCTCTAGCTCAGCGTGGTTGCTGGTATCTGTTGATTGGCGTGCTAAAGACGACGGCCCAAACGCTTCGGCGTGAATATCTTGATCTTTTACCCCAATGCCAATCAGTAAATCATACATACTTTGCATAAAACCTTGGGGGCCACACAGATAAAAGTCTTTGTCGAACAGCGACGGGAAATCGACGCTATGCTCTGTGGCCATTGCATTGAGTACGTCCATTAACAAGCTTTGGCTAATTCGCCCTTGGGATGTGTAATCGTTTGACGCAATAGCGTTATCTGTTTGATTGTTGTGCGCCTGACTTAAGACAGAATAATACTGAATACGCCTAGCGCTACGCTTTGCAATGTTGCTCAGCTCTGCATAAAAAGCGCGTTGCTCACTGTTTTTGGCCGCTTGAATAACTGCCATCGGGCGGATATAGCGAGTGCGAATACCTTCATTAAGGGCATCATTTGCCATAGCCACCATTGGTGTAATGCCCACACCCGCCCCTATTAAAATGGCTGGGCGCTGTTGTGTGTTATCGATAAAAAAATGGCCGCTTGGTGCTTTAATCTGTATTTCACTGCCAATCGATATTCGAGAATGCAAGGTACTTGATACCAGACCATACTCTTCACGTTTTACTGAAATACGGTAACCACTTTGCGATGGGGCACTGGATACAGTGTAATTGCGCACAAGCCAGTTTTCAGTATTTTGCTGCTTAATACGCAGGGTTAAATGTTGCCCTGGGGAAAATGGCAGTACAGGAGCATCATCTTTTGGCTGCAAGTAAAATGAGCGGATTGTACTGCTTTCGTCTTCGATTTTACTGACGGTAAATGCGCGCCACTGGTTACGTTTAGCTTGTGCTTTAACGATTGCTTCTGCCTGTGACCAAGTACCCGTTGCTTCAGAATTGGGAGAATAGCTGTTGAATTGAGCGCGAAATGGAAGTGCCGCTTTTAATGTCACCCCTTGGGTTAGGGTAAATTGCCAGCCGCGCTGCGCACCTTGAAACCCTTCTATTAAAGGTGAGTCACTCGCCAGCAATGTAACCGTGCCGGTTAACATAAAAACATCGCCGCTGGTAAAATCAACAAACAGTAACCCTGCCTTGGGGTTTAACACGAAATTACCCAGCGTATTGAAGAAGTTATTTCCTGCATAATCAGGAGTGGTGAGGGTGTTTTCGTCAACCTTTATAAAATCTGGCATGCCGCCACGGTGTGACACATCAATCCCCATAGCATTGTGGGCAGTTACCTGACGGTTTACTTCGTTTGCAGGTTCGTGACCCGCAGAACTGGCAACAAAAAACGTATCCGCTTGGCGGATAAAGGCCTTTAGACTATCACTTAGTTCAAAAAACGTTTCAGCACGTGGGGCCTTGTATGGCGCATCTGGCGAACGGATAAAGTGAAGGTCGCGAGTTTGAATATACTGCGGACAATTGCCAAAAGATTGCTCAACCTCTAAAGCAAATTGGTTGTTCGCTGAGCTGGTAACACAAGCGTTGATGCGGTTTCTACGCCGGGTCGACATTTCCAGTCCCAATAAACCCAATCGAGCACCTTGTGTGATTGCTGCGGCTAATGGATCACCTGATAAAATTGGGGTGTTTACTGTGAGCTGAGTCGGGGAAGGGGACTGCACGAAGCCCGGCTTTCCAGGCAAAATTGACGCCCAAAGTTGCCCCTTATCTGATGTACTACCCAACACCATGAACGGCAGTTGCTGGAAAAACTGCCTATGTTGATCTGGCATGTATGGGCGGATTGCGCGACGGCCAATATTGTCCATCTGCTCCAGAGCACCTACACTGGCTTGCAACTGACGTTCACCATCGTGAAATGGAGCATAGCGATTGCTTGGTTCCATGGGGCCTCCAATACGGGTAAGTTAATTTGCTTGATTGGTATGACTGGGCTTAGCACCCAGTCAAAAAAGGTAAGTCAATAGGTTAGGCAACGAGACCTGCTTTAGTCGTTGCCATTGGCTTAAACCCATCTAGTGCCTCTACATTTGCTAAAAAGCGACGAACATTTGGGTACTCAGCCAAGGACACATTACCCTCAGGAGCATGGGCTGTGTACGTATAAATAGCGATATCGGTTATGCTCGGGCTTTCTCCTACCAAAAACGCTCTATCCTCTAAATGTGCATCCAGTTTTTTCAACACGTTGTGGGCTGTAGCAATCGCAAAGTCAGCATCCAAGGTTGCGTTGAACACGGTAACTAAGCGTGCATTGCACGGGCCAAAAGCAATTTCTCCTGCCGCCAATGACAAGAACTTTTGCACTTGGGCTTCAAGCACGGCATCGGTAGGTAAATAGTTCGGCGCGTATTTACGTGCTAGGTAAACCAGAATGGCATTTGAATCACTGACAACCGTGTCACCGTCTTCTAATACGGGTACTTGACCCGCAGGGTTTAGGGCTAGAAAGGGGGCTTTTTTGTGCTCGCCGTTGGCTAAGTCAACATTGATTACTTGGTGGGCGATACCAGCGATGTTCGCAAATAACTCGACACGCTGAGCGTGGCCTGAAAGTGGGAATGAATGAATTTTGACTGCATTTGACATAATAGATCCTCTGTTAGGTATAAGGTTAACTGGCCTTGTTTGGGCTTATCTTTGCGTTCGAACAAATAATAGGCGCTGAATTTCTTATGTACAAAACATTGATTTATAGAAATACTGTGTACAATATGTTCATAAAGTGATTGGGATATTAAACGAGGTTTTATGGATACCATTGACGGCATGCGCACCTTTATTGCGGTGGCAAAGCAAAAATCTTTTACAGGTGGTGCCAAACAACTAGGCATAAGCACTAAACTGGCGAGTAAATACATTGCTCAGCTGGAGCAAAAACACGGTGCTTTGTTGTTCCACCGTACTACGCGCAGTGTTACGTTGACCGAAACTGGGCAGGCGTATTTTGTGCGATGCGTTCCTTTGTTGGAACAATTTGAAGAGTTAGAAGATGTCATTCAGCATCGGCAGTCTGATCTGTCTGGCACGGTTCGCTTAACCGCACCTACCGCATTTGGCAGTACTAAATTAGTCGATGCACTGGCCCCATTTTTAGCCAAGCATCCGAAAATTAATGTTGAGTTGAACTTGTCTGATCAGTATGTGGCTATCATCGATGAAGGTGTGGATGTTGCTGTGAGGTTTGGGCCGTTGAAGGATTCAACGCTGATCGCAAAAAAATTGATGGATATGCGTATTGTTTTTTTTGCCTCTCCTGAGTATTTAAAGCGCAATGGCACACCAAGCCATCCCCGTGCGCTGGCGACACACAATTGTTTATTGCAAACTTCTCAAAACGACCCCGAAAACTGGAAGTTCAAGGAAGATGGCAGTACGTTCACCGTTAATGTTAGCGGCGATTTTGCTTCTAACTCCCCCAGAGCCGTCACCCACATGGCTTCTCAAGGGCTGGGAATAGGCATGGGCCCACAATACGTGACAGAGCCTTACGTAAAAGACGGCTCATTGCAGTTACTGTTCGAACCCTACGAAGCAAGCATATTGGAATTAAACGCAGTGTATGCTTCAAACCGCCACTTACCGGCAAGAATACGAGCATTACTTGATCATCTTGCGCTTTCTTTTGCAACTTAGTGGTAATTACCTCAATAGCTACTGTGCAGGCACAATGTATAACGTATCTGCTTATTGATTTAGAGTTTGCTTGTGAAGTAGAGCAAAGCGTAGGGCATCTTTTTATCGCACAGACCTGCGTAAATACCTTGTTAGCATAAGGCTTTAAATTGCAGCAGCGATAAAGCACACCAAGTATGTCCATACTTAAACGCTACAAAAGCCCAGTGGTTTGCCCTGGGCTTTTTTGTGCGCTGCAATTTACTAGAGATCACATTAATTGAAGCGGACTTTAAATAAATATATGAAAAATCGTATATTCACTATTTCATATGTTCTAATTTTGTTTTATTGTATGCACACTAACTAAACGAGGATGCTATGGAACAACTCAACCCACTTCAATTTTACAAATGCTTAGCCGACGATACGCGCTTAAAAGCCATGTTATTAATTAGCCATGAGCAAGAGCTATGTGTGTGTGAGCTTGTTGCTGCGCTTGAACTGAGCCAACCTAAAGTGTCGCGCCATTTAGCGCAGCTTAGGCAATGTGGCTTATTGAACGACCGTAAGCAAAATCAATGGGTGTATTACAGCATTAATAAAGCCCTGCCACAGTGGGCTCTTAGCGTAATAGCACAAACCAAAAATGAAAATTCTGCGTTTTATAACGACGATTTAAATCGACTCAATGCAATGGGTAATCGCCCTGAGCGTGCAGCAAGCTGCTGTTAATTAAGCAAATTGATATAACTTTACTAAAGGTATTTATTATGACAATTAAAGTAGGTATTAACGGCTTTGGCCGTATGGGACGTTTAACACTGCGCGCAGCACTAGAGTGGCCAGAAGTAGAATTTATTAAAGTAAACGATGTAGCGGGCGATGCTAAAACACATGCCCATTTATTAGAGTTTGACTCAGTGCACGGGCGTTTAGCGCACAGCGTTACAGCAAACGAGAATAGCTTTAGTGTGGCTAAACATACTATTGCCGTTACCAATAACAAAACCATTAGCGATACTGATTGGTCTGATTGCGATGTAGTAATAGAAGCCAGCGGTAAAATGAAAACCACTGAGCTGTTAAATCAATATTTAGCACAAGGTGTTAAGCGCGTTGTGGTAACCGCTCCGGTAAAAGAAGACGGCATTTTAAATGTGGTTATGGGTGTTAACGATGATTTATATAACCCAAATGAGCACAAAATTGTGACTGCGGCTTCGTGTACGACTAACTGTTTAGCGCCTATTGTAAAAGTACTACAAGAAAAAGTAGGCATTAAGCACGGCTCAATGACCACTATTCACGATATTACCAATACTCAAACTATTATTGATGCGCCACATAAAGACTTACGCCGAGCTCGTTCGTGCGGGTCAAGTTTAATACCCACCACAACCGGTAGTGCAACAGCCATTACGCATATATTCCCTGAGCTAAAAGGTAAGTTAAATGGCCATGCCGTGCGCGTACCTTTAACTAACGCATCTATTACCGACTGTGTATTTGAGCTTGAGCGTGGAGTTACTGCAACAGAGGTGAATGAATGGTTTGCTCAGGCGTCTAAAAACGAGCTTGCAGGTGTATTAGGTTACGAAGAAAAACCGCTGGTATCGATTGATTACAAAACCGATCCACGCAGTAGCATTATTGATGCGCTTTCTACCATGGTTATTAATAACACCCAGCTTAAATTATACGCTTGGTACGATAACGAATGGGGCTACGCTAATCGTACCGCCGAGCTTATGCTTAAAGTTGCTAAAAGTGACGTGGTTTAACCATTTATAAGGTTTAAAGGGCTTTAACCATGTTTGAGCAACTTGCTAATTTACCTACAGCAATAAAACAGTATTTAATAATTACCGGTAATTACTGGGCATTTACCTTAACCGATGGCGCACTACGCATGCTGGTGGTGCTGCATTTTCATCAGTTAGGGTATGGTGCACTGGCCATTGCCATGCTGTTTTTGTTTTACGAAATTTTTGGTGTGATCACCAATTTAGTGGGCGGTTGGCTAGGGGCTCATTTAGGCCTTAATAAAACCATGAACTTTGGCTTGGCGCTGCAAATAATGGCGCTTGCCATGTTATGCGCGCCAAGTGAATGGCTTACAGTGGCTTATGTTATGACGGCGCAAGCGCTTAGCGGCATAGCAAAAGATTTAAATAAAATGAGCGCCAAAAGCGCCATTAAACACTTAGTGCCCGAGGGAGAAAGCGGCCAAGGGCAGCTTTACAAGTGGGTGGCTATTTTAACGGGCTCTAAAAATGCGTTAAAAGGGGTGGGCTTCTTTTTAGGTGGTTTACTCCTTACGGTACTGGGTTTTGTAGGTGCTTTAAAAGCCCTAATTTTATTACTCACTATTGCGTGGATTATTAGCGTTGTATTTTTAAAAGGCGACATGGGTAAAGCTAAAAATAAGCCCAAGTTTAAAGAGCTTTTTTCTAAATCCCGTGCAATAAATTTATTAAGTGCAGCACGACTATGCTTGTTTGCCGCGCGTGATGTATGGTTTGTAGTGGCTTTACCTATTTATTTAGCCCAGCAATTTAACTGGAACTTTTGGTGGGTAAGTGGCTTTATGGCACTTTGGGTAATTGGCTACGGTGGTGTGCAATCGCAAGCGCCGCGTATTACAGGCACCAGCAATTCAAACGTTGATACTGTTAAACATGCGTATTTATGGGTATTGCTGCTAAGTGGTGTAACAGCACTATTAGCACTACTTATGCAATTTGATGTGGCTGTGCACGCCACCTTGATTATAGGTTTACTTATATTTGGCGGTGTATTTGCCGTTAACTCATCTGTGCATAGTTACTTAATTGTCAGCTTTGCTAATAGCGATGGTGTATCGCTTGATGTTGGCTTTTATTATATGGCCAATGCCATGGGGCGTTTAGTGGGCACCGTGCTTTCGGGGTGGGTGTTTCAGGTTTATGGTTTTGTAGCGTGTTTATGGGTGAGTGTTGCTTTACTCATAGGTGCCTCAATAACCACAGCTATTTTGGCTAAGCGTTAAAACTCAACGTATTGTATTAAATTAAATTTTGTTCGCGGTTATCGATAGCTTGATTAGTAAAATCGTCTAAACTGTACTTGTAGTTTAAACAAAGGGCAGGTCAATGCGAGAAATATCGTTAGCAAAAAAACTATTATGGCTTACAGTAGGTAGCATATTTATAACCGTGTTACTGCTATCGAGCATTCTGTGGTGGGAGCTGTCGTCGAGTAACGATGAGCTATCAAGCCAATCAGAAAAATACATAGTGGCAGAAGTTGAAGAAAAACTAAGTGCAAACGCGGCTGTATACGGTGAAAGAATTGCAGGGTTTATTAACGAGGCATACCGTGTCCCTTTTTCACTAGCTGCCATATTAAGTGGCACGGCGGGTAATGACGCACTTAGCCGCGAATCCGTTGTTAATCTAAATAAATCCATATTAAATAATAATGAGTCGCTTTCTTCCATCTACTCCCAGTTTGAAGTAAATGGGTATGATTCAAAAGATACTCAATTTAAAAATGGCTACAGTCACTCTGTTGATGGTGCTGGTACACTCGAAATTTATTTTACACGCAGTAAAGAAGGCGTGGTCGAGCAGCAAGTTGTAGACGACCCTGCCGAAAAATATTTCACTAAGCTTAATGAATTTGGCCTGCGAGAGTCTGAATGGTATTTGTGTGCTAAAGACAACGTAAAGCCGTGTATTATGGAACCTTACTTATACGAAATTACACCAGGCAATTCAGAAATGATGACGTCTCTTACGGTTCCTATTATCAGAGACGGCCGGTTTGTTGGTATATCTGGTGTTGATTTAACGTTGCCGGTTTTTCAAAAATTAACAGAGCAGCTTTCAAAAGAGCTGTATAACGGTCAAGCTAAGGTTACCTTATTAAGTGATTTTGGTTTAATCGTAGGCAGTAGCCACTACAAAACAAAGCTTGGCCGGCCTTACAAAGAAGCAATGTCATCCACTATTACCAGTAAAGTTGAAAAGGTACGGGGTGAAAACAATCTTTTAAAAGCGGATGACACTTACCTGGTTAATTACCCTATAAATATAAAGCTTGCAGACACTCAGTGGTCGCTCATTATTGAAGTACCTGCAAATTTAGCTCTGGCTGGCCCACAGGCTTTGAGTGAAAATATGCAAAGTACCGCAGCAGCATTGGGTACTATTATTTTAGTAACCGGCTTAATTATTGCGGGTGTTGCTTTTGTAGTTATGAAATTGGTTGTAGCAGGTGTTATAGCCCCACTTGAACAAATACAAGAACGCGTTGATAACCTAGCCAGTTCAGAAGGCGACTTAACACACACCTTACATGTAGACAGCCATGCCGAACTAATTGCACTGGCTGGTGGCTTTAACCGCTTTTTAACTAAATTACGCGACCTAATTGCTGAGCTTAAAGCCGTATCAGATCAGACTAAGCAACAAGGCGAAATTGCCCAGCATATAGCCATCGACACAAAACATAATGTGCAGGCGCAGTTTAAAGAAATAGAAAGCGTTGTTACCGCTATGAACGAAATGAGCGCAACGGCGCTTGAAGTTGCAAGAGCTTCAGAACAATCAGCGCAGCAAGCTGACGAAATAAACGGCTTAGTGGTAAGCAGTGAGTCGAGCTTGTCGTCGGCTATGACGCAAGTAAAAACCATGTCTGAAGAAATAAAAGAGGCAAACCAAGCAGTTGAAAAAGTAGCGACGCGTAGTAAAGACATAACGCAAATTTTAGATGTGATCAGAACCATCTCAGAGCAAACTAACTTACTGGCACTCAATGCAGCTATTGAAGCAGCAAGGGCAGGCGAACACGGCCGAGGTTTTGCAGTTGTTGCTGATGAGGTACGAGCGCTTGCTTCTAAAACCCGTTCATCTACTGATGACATTAGCAACCTAATAGACAGCCTACTGCATGAGGTTGGTAATGCTTCCACCGTTATAGAAAAAGGTGTTGTAAGAGCACAAAATGCGGTTGACGAAACCTCTGTCGCCTTTGACGCGTTGCACAGTGTGGTTGTAAAAGTGGATGAAATAACCAATCAAATAACGCATATTGCAACAGCGGCTGAAGAGCAAAGCTTAGTAACAGAAGAAATAAATCGTAATTTAACGCTTATTTCTGATGCGGCATCTCAGTTGTCTGGTTTATCTTCGCAGGCAGGCGATAGTAGCGAAGTTCTTAATAAGCTGGTTGCTCAACAAGATAGCGAACTCAATAAGTTAAAAACCTAACAGGTATATAATTCCTAAAAATAAAAAACGGCGGTAATTATATTACCGCCGTTTTTTCATTAATTGAGTTGTTTAGTTTACAGCGTTTTCATAATTTTAAACATTTGATCGATCATAGGTTGTGCAAGCTCTTCAACACCCGGGCGGTTAAAATAGCCGCGTAGGCCTGTAAATTGCACTTTAAAAAAGCGAGCATAGTCTTTTGGGCTAACCTCACCTTTTAGCTCTTCACGCGCAATGGCTTGTGCAAATAAATCGCTTAAATAATCTTCAAATTTGTCTGATAAATCAAGGCTTAATGAATACAAACAGCTGTCTTCATCGGCAAACTCACAATTTGCTTTTACTAGCATACAAATAGCGCTCGGGGCATTTTTTTTATCTTTAATGATGACGTTTTCAACAAACGTTTGTAAACCACCAATAATAGTAGGCGAAGCCAATAAACACGTTTTTATTTGATCTTCTATTTGCATGGTGTAATTTTTTAAAGACTCAATATACAACCCTTCCTTTGAGCCAAACGCAGAATAGATACTACCTGGGCGCATATTAATTGCGTCCTGTAGATCGCGGGTCGAAGTGGCATTAAATCCCTTTTCCCAAAATAGCTGACTGGCAAGGCGGACAACAGTCTCGCGCTCAAATTTAACTTTGTTGACCATGCTGTTTCTCAATTAATTTGAACATTTGCTCAATTTTAACTTGAGCAGTCGCTCAAAATCAAATAGTATGTGCTTCGACGTTACTTAAACAACTTATTTTTGGAGCTAACAATGGCAGAATTTACTTTATATACAGCAGAAAATGCACCTGAAGAGTCAAAACCTTTATTAGCCGATTCAGTTGCTGCATTCGGCATGTTACCTAATTTACACGCAGTAATGGCTGAAGCACCAACGCTATTAAAAGGTTACCAAGTACTTCACGAATTATTTCAAAACACTTCATTTAACGCAGAAGAGTTAACAGTGGTATGGCAATCAATTAACGTTGAACATGACTGTCATTACTGTGTACCAGCACACAGTGCCATTGCAGCGTCAATGAAAGTTGACCAAGGTATTGTTGATGCTTTAGTGAATAAAACACCGCTTGCAGATGCAAAACTCGAAACATTACGTGAAACAACATTGGCTATGACGCGTGAACGTGGCGTAATTAGTGACGAGCAAATAGAAAAGTTTTTTGCAGCGGGTTACGGTCAACAGCAACTACTTGAGATTATTGTAGGTTTATCGCAAAAGGTAATGAGCAACTACACTAACCACCTAGCAAATACGCCAGTGGACGAACCATTTAAAAAATTCGCAAAATAATCGCGTTATAATTAACAAAAAAGGCAGCGAAAGCTGCCTTTTTTGTGCCGTAAGCACCGGGAGCTATTTGAATTTTACGGCTTGATTGCTACGCGTATAAATGCGTGACTCTGGTTTGGTCCATTCACCTTTTTTTAAATAGGAGGTAGACACAACCAATTTCCCATCTTTTAAATCGCTGGTCGACTTCACTTTAGTAATGCCTTCTTTACTACCTGTAACCTCTTCGTAAGCAACAAACTGCGTAGGGCTGAGTACTTTTATAGTGCCTTTTGTATAAAAACCGGCTGTTGTAAAATAATAAAAAACTAGTGAGTCTTTTTTGCTATCGTAAAAAATCATCGACTCGCCACCATATTCACCCTCATTGATAGAGTGTTTTGTTCTTATTGCCTTACCATTAAGCGCACGCTCCCATAAGCCTACGTCTTGAACTGGTTTAGTGCCTGGTGCAACATCAAAATCAGCTTGCCACGAGCCTAAATAAGGCTGAAATACACTAAGGTGTTTATCAAGTTTAAGTGGTTGTTCTTTTGCGTGAGTTGTAAAAGCTAAAAAGCACAAAGTAAAAAATAGCACTTTAAAATATGTCATAATTATTCTCTTATTATTTGAATTGATACAGACCAGTATAGGCGATAATTACTTGATAAAGAAAATCTTAATAGTTCTATCCTTACTTTTTATATCCATAGTATGGTTTGTACATTTTCAGTGGGGCGTAACTATTTTGGCGCCTACTTATATAACTGCTATTAGTGCCATAACATTTATTATGTATGCGTGGGATAAACACAAAGCTAAGCAGTCGGTAAATAAAAAAGTGACTCGTACGAGCGAGCGAACTCTTCATTTATTAGCACTATGTGGGGGCTGGCCAGGGGCGTTAATTGCTCAGCAATTGTTGCGTCATAAATCACAAAAAAAGCGTTTTATAACGGTACTTTGGGTGTGCATTTTATTAAATATAGTTTTATATTTTTTTGCTTTAGAGTTTTTTGGGTATTTGGAAATAGCTAAGGCAAGCTTTTAAAAAAACGACCCCACTGAAAAACAACTAAATCAGTGGGGCGATGATTGAATCACAACATTATCGTTTTAACTGTGCTTCGCTTTGGTTAAGTAATCTAATAATAGGGTTTTGTTCTAATATTTTATTTTTTAAAAAATAGCCAATCAATAACCCGGCAATAAAGCCCCCAATATGTGCGCCATAATCAATGCCATCAGGGCCGCTTAACGCACCAGATATATTTATAATCAACCAAATTGCAAAAAAACCAAGCAGCAGACAGTTTTTTCTGGTAAATAATAATCATAAAAGTGAGGCTGGCATGCCTAAACCACATTAAGTACATACCAAATAAGCCCGCAATTGCACCACTTGCACCTACGCTAGGTATTGCTGATGTTGGGCTAACAAGGTAACTAGAGAGAGAAGCTATTAGCCCACACACTAAATACCAGATTAAAAAGCGCTTGTGTCCTAAAACATCTTCTAAGTTGTCACCTACCACATATAAAAAATACATATTCCCTAGCAAATGCATTATTGAGCCATGCAAAAACATACAAGTGAGTAGTGTCCATACTTTATTGCCTTCACTTATATCTGACGGTGTCATGGCAAAAAACTCAATGGCGAAGCCAAATGCTTCACTATTGAAAAAGTATAAAGCAAAAATTAATGTGTTGAGTGCTACTAAACTGAAAGTGACCCATGCTTTTCGCTGAGGTTTTATATTATATTCAACAGGCATTTGAGTTAAAAATTGAAAAAAATACGTTTTCCAGCTTGTTCTTTGATTTAGCTCGTTTAGAAAAGCTTTTAATTCTGGACTTTTTTTAACGCTTTCAAGCTCATCTTTATCAATCCAGGTACCATCACAATGCCTACAAATATCAATTTCGGTATGAAAATCTTCTAGAAGATGAAAACGTTCCAAGCTTTTATTGCAATCAGGACAGTCAAGTTCTGAAATACCTAATGAATCACCAAAGCTGGTTTCAAATTTCTCACCGACAGGACCATCGTTGATTTCGTCAATCATGCGATTAACTTCATTTTTTTCAAACCAAAGGCCGCCACATTCGCGGCAGATGTCTATTTCTTCACCTTGGTAGTTTGTAGCTTCTAAAGCGTGTGTTTTACAATGTGGGCAGTGTTTAGTTGGCATTTTTTAGCTCCTTTAGCGATCCAACAGAAATATCATTTTGTTTTAATTCCATTTTTAACTGTTCAGCATTTTGTTTTAATGCGGGTAATGTTTCATCTTTTATTAAATGAGTAATTTTTTTTAGTTCAATTGCGGCTTGCTTAGCTGACATTTTCCTTGATATTGCTGCATTGATTACAAAGTCTGCTCGAGAATAAAACCGACGAATTTTAGTTAAAAACTCACTGGGTGTTTCAAGTGTAGTACGTGAAAACTGCATTGTTTTCCATATGTACTTCTCTAAAGTAGGTTTAAAAAATTCCATTTCAGATTTTGGTGGGCTTTTTGCTAAGCGCTCTGCATATTCCGCAACGGCATTTACGTTATCGTTAACTTCATCAAATAAAGAAGTCCGTAGATAATAGTTGTCTTCCATTTTACTAAAAGAATCAAATTTTAAAGCTTGTTCTAAACCACTTTGAGCGGCTAAATACACGCCAAATATGGTAGAGATAACCATAAAAAGTTGATTTAACCAAAAGCCTGTGCTTTTTAGCTCTTTGTTATCAACTGTTTTAAGTGCTTGAGCTAGTTTTTGAGTGGCCGCAGGGTTTTTGGGCTCACTTTGAGATGACGGAGTTGTGGGGTTCACTGCAAAATCCTTTTTTTACTTCCTTTGAAGCGAAATATATTCATGTCACTAGTTTTTTTCACTAATCACATTGCTTGATTTAACCACTTTTTAACAACACTGCTCCACTTTGCTCACTCCCTAAATGATCGTCTTTATTATAAATAGGGCAGCTTTTAAGTGATAAACACCCACAGCCAATACATCCATCTACGCGGTCGCGTATGCGTTGCATATACGCTATGCGTTCATCTAATTGAGCTTGCCAGCGTTTTGAAAGCGCAGACCAATCTTTTTTAGTGGGCGTGCGGTTATCGGGGAGTGAGGCAAGTGTTTGTTTTATATCGTCTAGCGAAATGCCCATGGCTTGTGCTGCTTTTATAACGGCCACTCGGCGAAGTACGTCGGGTTTGTAGCGGCGTTGATTGCCGCTGTTTCGCCAGCTTTTTATTAAATGTTTAGTTTCGTAAAAGTGTAATGTAGACACTTTTACACCACTTCTTTTTGCTACGTAACCTACTGTTAAAGTGGCGTCGATCAGCTTTTTTTGCTCAGCAGACATTAATTTTATTCCATGTATTGACCTCAATATAACTTGAGGTTTTAAGCTCCCTTCAACATTAAAAAAGGAGCTGGAAAAATGCAACAAAAACTTAGTCGTAACACCGTTATTATTTATTCATCGGCACGAAAAAATGGTAACACAGCCGCACATGTTAAAAGTTTTGCTGAGCAAAATGAGCTGCATGTTGTGTGTTTAGATGAATTTAAAATACCGCCTTACAGTTACAGTAAAAAATATACTGATGATGAATTTTTCTCGCTTTTTGAATCACTTTTAAATTACGACCATTGGGTATTTGCTTCGCCAGTGTATTGGTATAGCACCACAACACAAATGAAAACATTCATAGACAGAATTACCGATTACATGGATGACGAACATTTAAAACCAAAGTTGCGTTTACTGCGCAGTAAAGATTTTTCGTTGCTGTCTAATGCGTCGTCGAGTGAGGCGCCAGATGCTTTTGTTGCGATGTTTAAAAACACATTTAGTTATTTAGGCATGCGTTTTTTAACGCATCACCATAAAAGTTCGCACACTTTATCGTGAATAACTGCCTTTTGTACAAAGCATCTGGTACTTTATTTATACACTAAAAAAGCCAAAGGATTGTTTATGAAATATTTACTATTACTTTTGTTGTTAAGCCCATTATCTTTCGCTAATGAGCAACCTATTAACGGTTTTGGTTATTACTATAAAGTACCAGAGCATGCAGCGATTAATGATTCGACTCAATTTAAAATAGCGTTTGATGTGGCCGATGGCGCTAAAAAAGGCGAGCAAAATAATGCGATGAACTCACTTGCCCGCTTTATAAATATGCATGTTGCACATGGCATTAAACCAGAGAACATTAAGTTAGCATTAGTTGTACATGGTGGTGCAAGTGTAGATGTGCTATCGAACGATGAATATAAAAAACGCTTTAACGTTGATAATAAAAACGCGAGCTTAATAAAACAATTATTGGCAAATAACACGCAGGTATTTGTTTGCGGGCAGTCGGCTACTCACTTTAAAGTAACGCCTAAACAGCTTATACAAGGCGTTACCATGTCTTTATCTGCTATGACCGCGCATGCTCAACTTCAGCAGCAAGGTTACACTTTGAATCCATTTTAATGAAAAAATCTATTTTATGTTTTGGTGACTCAAATACGTGGGGGTTAAACCCCGCAACGGGAAAGCGTTTTGAGGAAAAAGTAAGGTGGCCGTCGGTATTAGCAGAAAGGCTAGGTGACCAATTTGCTATTATAGAAGCAGGGCAGCCTAATCGTACGCTTGTGAATAATCCACCATTTAATGGGGACTTATCGGGGGTAAGTTATTTAAAACCGCTTTTAGAAGCGCACTCTTTGACTGCTATAGTGATAGCCCTTGGTACTAACGATTTAAAAAAGCGCTTTAAATTAACGCCTGAGCAAATAGGGAACGGTTTGGCTAATTTAATAGACGGTATTGAAGGGTTTTACGATGGGAATAAACAACCCAAGCTCATAATATTGAGCCCACCCTATGTTAGTTGTGTAGGGCAATATAAACATGTTTACGAGGGCGCACCGAGTAAAAACCTAGCTTTGAGTAAAGAGTTTGAAAATGTAGCGTGTATTAAAAATGCCAACTTTTATGATTTACAAAAAATCGTTTCTGTTTCACCCATTGATGGGGTACATATAGAAGCCAATAGCCATGCTAAAATAGCGGGTTTAGTGTGTAATTTAATAAATGAAGTTGATGCTTAATTAACGCTAACGCTTAAATTATAAGTACGCTATTTACTATGAATATTGTGAGCTTATTTGCATTTAAGGCTGATTATGCAATGATGGAGAACACACTGATAGTGAATGCTTTATAGGCAATAAGGACATAATGAAAAAATACCAACAAAAGTCATTAATTGCAGTTTTAACCGGTGTTTTGGTTTTTGTGGTAGGTAGCCTCGTTTTACTGTATTTTGCAGGGCAAAAATTAGCGGCTGCAATACATAAAGATGCAAAGCAAATTGTTAACCACATAGACGCAGCTGTAAGCGAGCGACGCCAAATTCTTTTTCCTTTAAATGCATTAAACTTCTCTGAGTGTAGCGACGAAAACTTACTTGAAATGCGACGTGCACTTTTTGATGCCAAGTATGTTGTAGATATTGGCTTTTTTAAAAATAATCAGCTTGTTTGTACCACAGGTTCGGGTGTACTAAAAAACCCAATAAACGATAGAACCCCCGACTATATTCGTAACAATCTTGAAAGTAAAAACGACAATAACATCAGAGTTCGGTTTGAGCCTAAGTTAAAAATTTTACTTTTTGAAGAACGAATAATGCAAGTCGTGATAGTTAGGCAGGGTAACTATAATTTAATTATGGATACTGCAGCCATTAGTCGCAGTAACATTGCAGCACCGTACTGGGAAATAACGTATAAAACAGGTTCTGATTCATTTCATTTGGCAGGTAAAAGCGGCTTGAGTAAAGAGCTTGCAAACCACAAACAAATACCGTTTGAAACCGCACTTATGTGCAGCGATAAAAATACTGGATATTGCGTTGCGGTTAGAACGCCATGGAGTGAGTTTTTCGCTGACAATCAATTTTTGCTGATTATTTCTCTTATATTAACCTGCCTAACGGGTGTGTCGAGCGCGCTAATAGTGGATTATCAAATTGCCGCTCGTCGCTCTACTAATAATAGAGTGCGTAAAGGCTTAACAAAGGGCTCATTTTATTGGACTTACCAACCTATTATTTGTTTGCACACAGGTAAAGTAATTGGTTGTGAGGTGCTAGCTCGCTTTGAAGACAAATACGGGCCACTTTACCCCGATGAGTTTATTCCGGTGATACGAAAAAATAATTTAACGTGGTCGTTTACTCAAGCAATGGTAGCGAAAGTACTTAAAGAGCTTACAGAGTTGGACGATTTACCAACGGGTTTTAAGGTGTCTATTAATATATTTCCTTGCGATGTAGAGCTTGGAAATGTATCGCTGTTGACACAAGAACCTGCACTTATTAATTCACGCTTTATTATTTGCCTAGAAATAACCGAAGACGAGTACCTCGATACTAGCATTGCACATGCTCATTTTAGAACGCTGGTTGATTCTGGATTTAATTTGTCGCTGGATGATTTTGGTACTGGCTATTCTAATTTAAGAAATTTACAAAATTTAAGTTTCCACCAGTTAAAAATAGACCGAACTTTTGTACAAGATATAGCCACGCAAGGTTTAAAGGCGTCTATGATCCCTAATATAATGGAGTTAGTGCGTAAGTTTAATTACACCTGTGTAGCTGAAGGAATAGAAACAACTGAGCAAGAAGCTATGTTAAAAAGCGCGGGTGTACATTATGGGCAAGGTTGGAAATACGGCCGGCCAATGAAGGTCGATAAATTTAAACGGTATATAGCACAGCAAACGCTTTAAAAAAGATCGACGATCTTTTTTAAAGCGTATAAACAGTTAAATTTATTATAAAAACAGGCTAATTAGAATGATTAGATCAATATTTACAATGCTTTTGTTACTCTTAATAACTGGCTGCGCATCGCAATACCCTAATCAGCAAGTTGTCGGAAAGCAATTTCCAACGATTACTGGCGAAAGCTTAGAGAAGAAAGAATTTGTTATTCCGAGTGATTTTAACACTGAAAAAACCTTGCTGCTTATAGGCTATAAACAAGATAGCCAGTTTGATATTGATCGCTGGTTAATCGGTTTAGATATGGCAGGTGTAACACTCCCTACCTATGAGTTACCTACCATTGCCGGCATGGCACCGCGAATGTTTAGCACGTTTATTGATAATGGTATGCGCAAAGGGATTCCTAAAGAGTTATGGGGTGGTGTTATTACTATTTATAAAGACGGTGAAGCGGTGCAAAAGTTTACTGGTAACCAAAGTCCTAACAATTCGCGCGTTATTCTTATAGATAGCACAGGGAAAATATTATATTTTTACGACCGTGGTTTCTCCGTTGATGCGCTCAATAAATTAAAGGCAAAAATATAACGTTTTAAAGTGTGGTCGTTATTTATGGAAAATTTAAATAACGGCTCAGTATAATTTTTCAGTACTGAGTATTGAGATAAAGCTAATAGGTAATGCTCAACAGATCAGAGCAGTATAATATATGAGGTATAGTATAAATTAATTTTTAAGCTATTGTTATTTATATGTATTATTTTTTCGCTGCTTTTTTCTCTTTATTCTTAATACTAAAATCGCATTGTAAACCTCGGATATTTTAGTTAATCTAGTATCAAAGTTTCAAGGATGAAATCTATGCTAAAACCGCACACCGTATTTGTTAAAACCACCTTTCAATCTTCTTTTCACTGTGAAAGTTACACAATTATATTAAAAACTATGCAGGCTATTTTTGGTGATATAAAAATGGATGATGCATTGCCTAAACCTGACGCGCGCGACAAGTTTGATTTATATTTAATTGATGGTGCTAAAAATAACTGGCTTGATTTATTACCTGCTGATTTACTTTGTTTAGCAAAAAAGCATAAGGTTGTTTTATTTAATGTTGAGCAAGAGGCTGTTTGCGAAAAAAACTTACTATTAAATCATGTTAATGGTGTTTTTTATAAATCGGATGCGCCAGAAGTTATTTTTAAGGGGTTAGTTAGGGTCACATCCGATGAACTGTGGTTTACCCGAAAAGTAATTTCTAAAGCATTTAGTGATATTTTATTAGTTGCCTCTTCTTTTAACTCTTTAAAAGACGATATTACATTAAAGCAAGACGATTATGCTCACCTGACCAAACGCGAAAAGTCGGTTATTCATTTAATTGCTCAAGGCGCGAGTAATAATACGATCGCGGATAAACTTAATATAAGTGATCACACCGTAAAAACTCATTTGTATAGTGCCTTCAAAAAAACAAATTCACGAAATAGAATAGAGCTTGCAAACTGGGCCCAGCGTTATGTAGCGGTATTATTACCTATGAGTAAGTAGCTTATTGCGGCTAAATAACAACATAAACCACATAAAAAAGGCTACGTAATGTAGCCTTTTTAGTTTTTTTAAATAAAATATTAAGCTGCTTTTTGAGCCCATAAGCCTTTATCAATGCCCTTTGTAACTAGGTCGGTCAGTGCTTTTTCTATTGCTTGAGTAACACATATACTCATGGGTTCGTTGTCGCTAAAGCCACCTTCAGCTTCGGCAAGGCGCTTGTAGCTTACATATCTAAAAAAGCCTGCTCTCATTTCTTGGCTTAGTACTTTTTTGCTGGTGGCAACGCTCAATAGCACTTGGCCTGTTCGTACGTCTACGGCGCGTAAATATATTGAAATAGCATCTTCTCTATAAAGCTCAGAGGCGCCAATACCAAAGTACTCCATCCCTAAACCACCGGTTTTTACGTTGGTATCGTAGCTAATAATACCGCCTTCTAAAATTATTTTAGCGGTGGTTAATGGAGGAAGTTCAACACTGTTTGGGTTTTCTGATTGGGCTGCCCGAATAATTTTTCTTTCCGTTAATATATTTTGCAGACCTTCTCGTTCAACCGGTGTAAACCAGTCTGATTCATGAAGCGCTTGTACTAAAATAGAATTAGCGCCTTGTGTTACGGCAGTAGAAAAGGAGCTTACATTTGTTTGGGGTTTGTATTGACCTGTTTGATCTCTAAATGAGTAAACTGAAACCGGTATACTGCCTGCTGGCTTTGGTAAGTTTTTTAGATCGCTGAATATTTCTGTTGGCTCAAGGCTCATTGCATTTTGTTGTGACGGTGGAATTAATTTGCCTAATGTTGAGCAACCGCTTAGCAGTAATAGTATTGCTATTGTTATTATTTTTTTCATTATCCAAACCTCGGTACTTCAATAATCACGACGGTGTCATCAATAATATTTGTTATTTTGACTGTAATGGTATCAGCGGTGCTGGTGATGACTTCAATTTGATAATCGCCACTCATAAAAATTGAGTCTTGGTCAAAAATACTGTCTTCTATATCTTCCCCAAAGGCCATGTCTGTTATTTCACGTACCATACGGTTTAAATAAGTACGTTCAAGTGAGTCCTGAAATTGTTCAGCATAGCCTTTTTCGATTGAAGGCGCTTTATGCTTATTTTGGGCTTGTGCTTTACTCAATAGCATATTGGCATTAAGTGGGTTACCGCCAAAACTTGGGTTTATTGGGGTATAAACCATTTCAGTTGCTGATGCGCAAAAGGATAATGTTGTTATTATTGTAAATATTATTTTTTTCATTTTACCATCCATTTAAAGCCATATCTTTAGAAGATGTAGCCATGTTTGAGCGAGCCATTGCATCAATAACCGTATAGACCGCTTGTTCAACGCGTGCATCTAATGGCTCTAATCTGCGCCCTAAATAGGTTGCATATATAGTTTGATTGTTCATCACTAAGGTAAGCTTTGTTCCAGCTTTAGGTATTACTGTTTCTTTGATTTCAATGTTAAAACCAGCCGTTGAAGGTAAGTCTCGCCAGTAATTTGAAAATTCATAGTAGAATTGATGCCCAAATCGGCTAATGCTTCTATCAAGTAACAGCCCATCAATTTCAAGTTCATCTGCAGCAACACCTGGAGGGGCCAAATACAAAGCGAGTAAGAGCAGGAGAGTGATTTTTTTATTTATTTTCATAGTTTAAAATAGGGGAGTTGAAGCTCCCCTTCATTGTTATTAATTACATTTGTGTAATTGTGGCTGTATTACCGTCGCCAATTTGAGTAACCGTTACAGTACTATTAACACCAATAACACCACCCTCAACAATGTTGTCATTACCAAGTTGAGTTACATTGAATGTAACGTTTTCACCACCTACTAAAAACGGTGATTGCTCAGTACCAACAACCCAGTTATTTTCACCTTCTTGAGAAATATCTATGCTGTGGCCACTGCCTTCAACCATCATATCGATAAGGTTAAAGTCGCCATTTTGCGCAATATCAATTTGGTTAAAGTTACTATCAAGAATACCTGCAAGTGTAACCATGGTTTCATTTTGCAAGCCATCTTGTGTAATTTCGATGTCGTTTTCATTAGATGTAAGTGAAACGTCAGGGTAAGATGATTCAACAACGGCGATGTTTTCTTCACCAAGTTGGGTAAGGTTTACATCATTTCCTAGGCCATTAAAGTTTACTAAATGAGCTGAGTTAACATCGCCAAATTGGCTAATTGTAAATTCATTATCTGAGCCTAATACGCCCATGTATGCTTCATTTTCGCTACCATTTTGAATGGCTGTAAGTTCGTTGTCGTTACCAATTAACTCAGCAGTTGTTGTATTAAAGTCACCATTTTGCATCGCCATTACTTCGTTGTTTTCGCCTTCAAATAAAGCTGAATCAACATTATTAGCTAAGCCTTCTTGGTCTATACCTACTTCGTTATCATTACCTACAATAGCTGTGAAATTAACGGTGTTGTCTGCACCTTCTTGCTCAACACCAAACTCATTATTGTCACCGTAAAGCTCTGTAAGTGTTACAGCATTTTGGTCGCCAACTTGCTCAATGTCTAACTCGTTATCGTTACCTTGTAGCGAGGTCACTCTGAACGTATTATAAAAGCCGTCTTGCTCTACCATTACTGCATTATCGTCGCCTGTAGCGCTTGTAATTACAGCTTCATGCCATTCACCAGTTTGTAATGCACTTAGCTCATTGCCACTGCCTTGCATGTCCATGTTGTAAAACCAATGACCACCTGTACCTTGTTCAATATCAACAATGTTGTCATCACCCACAATAGAGTTAATTGCTTCATTGTTAAAAAATAAACCTTCGCCCTCTTGTGAAACATAAAGCTGATTATTGTTGCCGGTGACTGTAGTTAAAGCACCATTGTACAAACCGTCCTGAGAGTATATTTGTACGTTGTTATCGCCAACGGTGGTTACTTCTACAAAGTTACCTGTTTGGAATTGCGATACCTCGGTCGTGTTGTCATTACCAATGGTGGTAACCTGCATTGCATTGCCATCACCATCTTGCAGCAGTAATGCTGTGTTACCTACTTGGGTTTGCGCAAGTACCATTGAATTGCTCGTGCTTTGCACAGACACTTTTGTGCTTAAATCAGATACTGAGCCAGATTTAGTTGCTGTATCTGCAAAGGTAGAGAAGCTTGTGCCCATTGCAATTGCCACTGCACAGCTTAAAAGTGATTTATTTAACTTCATTATTTTCTCCTTGAAATAAAAATACCGAATGCCCTACGTTATTTTGTTTATATAGAGTATTCGCGTTTCCAGCATGCCGTGCCGGTATAAAGTTGTGATCTAAATGTTATTCAATGTTGTGTTGCGTTTTTTAAATGCACATTCACTGTATTCTTGAATTGTTAATTCTTAAATCATCTTTTTTTACCAATTTTTTTATTGTTTTAATACAATTGGTTATGGTGCTTATATTTTTATTCTCACTGTTTTATTAAAAAACCAGTAAAAATTGTTGATCTATTTAAGTGTCCGATTATAAGAATTTGGCTCATAAAAAAGACTGCTTTTAGTGTTTTTTTAGTTGCGCTACTGGTCAAAAATGTTGATTTTTTATTGTTTCCAATTTAAAGACTTGAGTAATTTTTGATTTGTTAGTTTGCTGGGTACATGCCATGTGATCTTTCTTATTCGATGTTGTCAGTAAACTTGCTTAAATTTTTAAGCTTAATCAACTATGGATAGAACAATGAAAACAAAATTATCTATTATTACACTTGCGCTTGTTCCTTGTTTAGCTGCTGCGCAACTACCAGAAACAAGTATTAAGCAATCAGTAACTGCAAGCAGTGATTCGCTTATTGTTAAATACAAAAAAAATGTGTCAGCTAAAATGCGTAAGCAAGCTCGCTCGTTAGTAAGAGCCAAAATCTCTGACATGAACAGCGATGAGGTTGATGATAACTATAAGTCTTTACTTTCAGGCCGCTTAGCTAAATTTAAAGTAACGGGTATGAGTACTAAAGAGGCGATTAAACGCCTTAAAACTCATCAGGCTATTGAGTATGTTGAGCCAGACTACCGTGTAAGCATTGCCACTACGCCAAATGATCCGCGTTTTGGTGACCTGTGGGGTTTAAATAACGAGGGTCAAACCGGTGGTGTAGCTGACGCCGATATTGATGCACCTGAAGCATGGTCAATTTCTACGGGTAGTAGAGATGTGGTTGTTGGTGTAATTGATACCGGTGTTGATTATAGTCACCCCGATCTTTTAGCAAATGCTTGGGTTAACCCTGGTGAGATTGCTGGCGATGGAATTGATAACGACGGTAACGGTTATGTTGATGATGTTCATGGCATCAATGCAATTACTAACTCAGGCAACCCAATGGACGATCAAGGGCATGGTACGCATGTTTCAGGAACCATTGGTGCAAGTGGCAACAATAACGAAGGTATTGTGGGTGTAAACCATGATGTATCTATCGCTGGTTGTAAATTTTTAGATGCTTCAGGTAGTGGTTCAACGTCTGATGCCATTAAATGTATTGACTACATGGTTGGTCTTAAAAACTCAGGTGTTAACCTTCGCGTACTAAATAATAGTTGGGGTGGAGGCGGTTATAGCCAAGCTTTAGCCGATGCAATAACGGCCAGTGAAGATGCAGACATTTTATTCGTAGCAGCAGCAGGGAATGACGCAGTAGATAACGATGTAAACCCGCACTACCCATCTAACTACGAAAACGACAGCGTGCTATCAATTGCAAGTACAGATAGCAGTGATAACATGTCTGGTTTTTCACAGTGGGGCCTAGAAAGTGTTGATATGGGCGCGCCGGGTAGCGCTATTCTTTCAACTATTCCAGGTGGCGGTTACGCTAGTTATTCTGGCACTTCAATGGCAACTCCACATGTTGCAGGTGTGGCTGCTCTTGTTCTTTCAGTAAACCCTGATTTAACAGCCGTAGAGTTAAAAGAGTTATTAATGAGCAGCGGCGATGCTAATACTGCTTTAACAGGTAAAACAGTTGCAGGTACGCGTTTAAATGCAAACCAGGCATTATTAGATGCTGACCCTACACCTGGCTTTAAATTATCGGTTACTCCTACAACTCAGCAAGCAACTGTTGGCGACACGGTTACCTACATGTTTGAAATTGGTTCGATTGCGCAGTGGGATGGCGATGTAGCGCTTTCTCTTAGCGCTGGTTTAGAGGGGGCAACATTAAGTGCTTCTACGGCACGCCCAGATGATGAGGTTGTTTTAACTGTAAATACGTTTGATGACACGCCTTGGGGTAATTATGATTTTACGGTTGAGGCAAGTACAGATCAGCAGTTAAAAACACAAACTGTGTCATTAATGCTACAGCCTGCAGGCTTAAACGATTTTACATATAGCAGTGATGATAACGTATCTATTCCAGATAACGATCCACAAGGTGCAAGCTCTGTAATTACTGTTGCTGATGATTTAACTATTTTTGGCACTTCTGCCGATGTAAACATTACTCACACGTGGTCTGGTGACTTGGTATTAACGTTAACATCGGCTCAAGGTTCTGAAGTTACGTTACAAAGTAATCAAGGTGGTAGTGACGATGATATTGTTAAAACATTCACATCAGGCGCCTTCAACAGTGAAGTTGCAACTGGTGATTGGACGTTACACGTTGTAGATACAGCGGGTGCTGATGTTGGTAACATCAATGGTTGGTCTCTTACATTTAGTGCGATTGGAGAAGTTACTCCACAGCCACCACAAGCGAGCTTTGACACTGAAATAGAAGGCTTAACGGCCATGTTTACAGATGCAAGTACTGATGCCAACAACGATATTACACAGTGGAGCTGGAACTTTGGTGATGGGGCAACATCGTCTGATCAAAATCCAACTCATGTGTACGCAGGCTCTGGCAGCTACAACGTTGAATTAACCGTAACAGACAGCGAAGGTAATACTAGCACGTCAATGCAAACGGTTGTTGTCAGCGATGTAGATATTGAGCTTACATTAAAACGCGCTAATAAATCACGCTTGGGTACTATGCGTGTAGATCTTAGCTGGGACACAGTGGGAGCTGAATCGATGAATGTTTACCGTAATGGTGAACTAATTGATACTACGTCGGATAACGGCCGCTACCGCGATTATGAGCGTGGTGCTTCACTATCAAGCTACGATTACCAATTGTGTGTTTCTGAAAACGTATGTTCTAACATAGTAACAGTCACATTTAATTAAGTAATAACCCCTTAGAGTAACCAAAGCCCAGCTATGCTGGGCTTTTTTTGTTTTACAATGCCATTATTTTAGAAGCGCCGTCATAATTATAATTGTTTGTATGGATGGGTTTTAAGCCAATGCTCCGCAATTTGCTCGCGCGTGGCAAACCAAACTTGTTCATGCGAGCGGGCATATTTTAAAAACCGTGCGAGGGCCTTAATGCGCCCAGGGCGGCCAATTAAGCGGCAATGCAGCCCTATCGACATCATTTTTGGGGCGTTTTCACCTTGTGGGTCGCCTTCTTCATAAAGCGTATCGAATGCATCTTTTAAATAATTATAAAACTGATCTCCGGCATTAAAGCCTTGCACAGCAGCAAAGCGCATGTCGTTTACATCAAGTGTGTAGGGCACTATTAGCTGTGGTTTTCCTTCTTTAATACTGTAAAAGGGTAAATCGTCGCTGTAATCGTCGGCGTCATATAAAAATGTGCCATTTTCTACCACTAGGGCAGCAGTATTTGGGCTTGTGCGTCCGGTGTACCAGCCTTTAGGCTTTTTACCGGTAAGTGCTTGAATGATCTCAATGGCTTTTTGCATGTGCTCGCGCTCGGTTTGCTTATCTATATGTTGATAGTTGATCCAGCGCAGACCATGGCTTGCAATTTCGTGTCCTGCCTCAACAAACGCTTTAGCTACATCGGGATGGCGCTCAAGGGCCATTGCGACTGCAAAAATGGTGACCGGTATATCGTATTTTTTAAAGAGTTTAAGTAAGCGCCACACGCCTGCGCGCGAGCCATATTCGTAAATAGACTCCATGCTTATGTGGCGGTCTTCTACATGCGGAGCACTGACTATTTCCGACAAAAATGTTTCAGCCGCTGCATCACCGTGTAATACACAGTTTTCGCCGCCTTCTTCGTAATTTAATACCACTTGTACGGCTATGCGGGCTTTATTGGGCCAATTTGCATGGGGCACCTGTGAGCCATAACCAATTAAATCGCGCGGGTAGTGTTTAAATTGCTCGCTCATGTTATTGCTCCTTTTTAAGCGCTGTGAGCCAAGAGCCTAGCGTTTCGCGTTCAGCATCAGTCATTTTGGTCATATTTGCCAATGGCATGTCTTTGGTTATAACCGCGCGGGTATGAATAAGCGTGCTGGCTTTTTTTACATCATTGATAGAGTCGAGCTTAAAGCCAAGGGGCGCTGTTTGAAAAAGCTCAGAGGTGGGTGTTTTACTGTGGCACTGTGTACAGTGCTTGCTGATTATATCCCACACTTGAGTGTCGGTAATGCTCGCTTGTAAAGGTGCGTTTTCGTCTGCATTTGTTGGGCTGCTAGGCCATGGAGCGATAGTAAGCATTAAGGCAAAAAAGGCGGCAATACCACTTATAAGTACCGAGGGTTTATTAACGCCTTGGTGCTTTAAGTTAAAGTAATGGCGTATCCACATGCCAATGCCAAATAGCGCAATTAATATAAGCCAGCCAAAGCTGTGGCTGTAGGTATATGGAAAGTGGTTGCTCAGCATAATAAATACCACAGGTAACGTGGCGTAGTTATTATGAATAGAGCACAGCTTTGCTTTTAAACCCGGTTCTGAATCAGGAATGCGGCCAGCTTCTACTTCGCTTACCATGTAGCGCTGCCCTGGCATAATTATGTGATACACATTACCAACCATACACGTGCCAATAAGCGCGCCTACATGAATATACACAGCGCGGTCACTAAATAGCTGGTCAACCCCGTAAGTCCAAAGGGCCAATATACCAATTACCACAGCAATAAACGCTTTGCCGTTTTCAACAAGTGGGGTTTTACACAATAATCGATAAACACCATACCCTAAGCCAATAAAGCCAAGCGATGCGCCAATAGCGGCAAATTTACTTAGTTCACTTTTACTGTTATCGATTAGGTAAACATCGGCGCCAACATAATAAAGTAGGCTAAATAATAAAATACCGGTGATCCACGTTGTGTAGGCTTCCCATTTAAACCAGTGCAGGGTGTGTGGCATTTGTTCAGGGCCATTTTGATACTTAGCCACTTCGTAAAAGCCACCGCCGTGCACGGCCCATAAATCGCCTTTTATGCCTTTGTCTTGTTTCCACTGGGGTGGGGTTTGTAAGTTATTATCAAGCCACGCAAAATAAAACGACGCTCCAATCCACGCTATACCTGCAATTACATGAAAATAACGCAGTACTAAATGAGCAAGCTCAAATAAATAATTTTCCATTGGCTAAGCCTCTTCTAATTGCGGTGTCTGGGTGGCTGTAAACTGTTTTTTATCATCGCGCTTATACACGCTTTTACCCATGATGTAGGTTTGTTCAATGCAGCGGTCGTCGCCTAGCATCATCATGGCAAAAAGTTGCTCGTGCAGGGTTTTTGCGTGGCCAATTCTGAACTTTAAAAACGAGGTGGCTGCGTAATCCATTACAATAAAGTCAGCCTCGCAACCTATTGCAAAATTACCTATGGTGCCCTCTAAATCAAGGGCTCGCGCACCGCCAAGAGTTGCTAAGTATAGGCCCTTAAAAGCTGAGAATTTTTGACCTTGAAGCTGCTGAATTTTGTACGCTTCATTGCCTGTTTGCAGCATCGAGAAACTTGTTCCTGCGCCTACATCTGTACCCATGCCTACGTTAATACCGTGCTCTTCACAGGCCTTTAAGTTTAATAAGCCAGAGCCTAAAAATAAGTTAGAGGTAGGGCAGTGAGAAATAGCCGCGTTGTTATCGGCAAGGCAGCAAAGCTCGCGCTCAGATAAATGAATACTATGAGCAAATACCGAACGTTTACGCACCATTTTAGCTTGCTCGTAAACACTTAAGTAGTCACCAGCCTCTGGGAACAACCCTTTTACCCATTCACACTCGTCTTTGTTTTCAGATAAGTGCGTATGCAGGTACGTGTCAGGGTATTCTTCTAATAATTGAGTACATTTTTGCAGTTGTTCGGGGGTTGATGTAGGTGCAAAACGAGGGGTTACCGCGTAGCTCAACCTATCGACATTGTGCCATTTTTTTATTAGTGCTTTTGATTGATCGTAACTGGTTTGCGCGCAATCTGATAAATCGTCAGGGCAATTTCTGTCCATCATTACCTTACCGGCAATCATGCGTAAATTACGTTTTTGAGATTCGTTAAAAAACGCATCAACCGATTGTGGGTGTACCGTGCCAAACACAAGCGCGGTGGTGGTGCCATTACGTAGTAACTCATCTAAAAAGCGGTTTGAGACTTCACTTGAGTACACTTCACTGGCAAACTTTTTTTCGGTTGGGAAGGCATATTCTGTAAGCCAGCTTAAAAGCTGCTCGCCATACGCGCCGACCATTTCGGTTTGTGGTAAATGTATGTGCGTGTCTATCATGCCGGGCATAACCAATTTGCCATCGTGGCGAATAATAGTGGCTGATTTATCTAAGCTTGGCAGTATGTCTTGCTCGTAACCAAGGTTAACCACTTTACCGTTTTGAATAACTAATGCGCCTTTTTCAAAATAGCGGTGGGCGTTGTCGCCTACTATGGCGGGGTCGTCAACAAAATCGAGTATGTTGGCACAAATTACGGTTAGTTTATTATTGTTTTGCGTGCTCATTATTAGCTACCTCTGTACGTTGAGTAGCCAAATGGGCTAAGCAATAACGGGATGTGATGATGCTTTTGATCTTGCAATCTAAAGGTTATTTGCGCTTCTGGGTAAAACGCAGGTGTTTCTTGGTTTTCATAGTAACTATCTAAATCAAATACTAGCTTATAGGTGGCAAATTCTACGTCTGTATTTAGCCAGTCGGCAATTCGCCCGTCGCTGTTTGTTTTACCTTGGGCGATTAATTCCCACTCGTTATTAGTATGAACAAACAATTTTACTGTGACATTTTCAGCTGGCTTGCCTGTGCTGGTATCTAAAATATGAGTAGTGATAGGGCTTTTATTCATACTTTTATTCATAGCAATGACTCCAATCTTATTTTTGTTATTTTGGCTTGTTCGCCCGCGGCAGTTGTTAGCTCTTTTTCGCGGGTGTTATGTACGCGCTGCTCTATAAGTTCAAGCATTTGCTCAGCACTTTTACCGCTAGCGCACACAATAAATATAAAGCCAAATTTACTGAGGTATTGTTTATTTAGCGCAATCATTTTTTTTAGGGTTTGCTCGTTTGCTTTGCTCATACCCGATTGTTCGTGCCCCGCTTTTTGCGCTGTAGCGGCGTACTTTTTACTTAAGGTTGATAAATCGCCTATTTGCGGGTGGCCTTCAAAAGCGGCTAAATAATCGCTCTCACCCAGGCTATCCCATACGCTTTGTGCGCTGTTAAATAAGTGCTCTTTATTTTCAAATGGCATGATATTTAGCATACCGCTTACCCAGTTAGGGGCGGCGCAGCAATGCTCTAATGCTTGATGCGCTTGCGCTGCATTTAGGTCGTTAATTTTTAAGCTACTCATGCGTTTTCTTCCTCGTGCGTGGTACTAATTAAGGCATTTTTAAGTGCACGCCATTGCAAACCTTGGCGTTTAGGCGCATGAGCTTGCATAGCCTGATAAAGGCCAATTAACTGCCCGCTAATCGAAATGGCTACTTCCATAGGGAGCTTGCCCGTTACATTTTCTAGCCCAACAGGGCAGGTCATTTGGTTTATTTGCTCGGTGGTAAAATTGCGATGAGCTAAGCGTTGTTTAAAGCGTTTTGCTTTGGTATCTGAGCCAATAACACCGAGCCAATTGGCATCAGCGCGTTTAATAATGGCTTGTGTGAGTGCAAAATCGAGCTGGTGGTTATGGGTTAATATTAAGTAATTATTAGCTTTAGGGGCGCGTTTTACTTGCTCTGTTGGCTCTTCATCAACCACTTTTATTACGTTATTAGGAATAACCTGCGGGAATACATCGGCGCGGCTATCTATCCAACGTATACGCATAGGCAGCTGTGCCAATATACCAATAAGCGCCTGTGCTACATGGCCTGCGCCATAAATATCAAGGGTAAAACGCTCGCATTGCATACACTCAAGCATAACGGTGGCAGCTCCGCCGCAGCACTGGCCTAAATTTGCGCCTAGGTTAAATTGCTCTATCACTTGGGCTGCTTCGCCTTTGGCAAGTAGCTCGCGGGCTTTTTCTATTACTACGTATTCAAGGTGACCACCGCCAAGGGTGTCGTAAATATGCTCGCCACTTATTACCATTTTAGAGCCCGTGCCACGTGGGGTTGAGCCGTTGGTGCCAAGCACCGTCGCAATAACATAGTTAGTGCCGCTTTGTTCATGCTGGTTTATAGCTTGCGCCCAGTTTTGCGTATGAAAACCCTGAAACGACTCATTTAAATTAGCCATGTTGCTGCTCCTTAAACCAGCTGGCGGTTTGCTCAATTGCATTTAATACACGTTCAGGTGTAGCAGGCGTATCAAGTGGGGCGGTGTATTTGTAATCAGCCACACTGCTTATGGCGTTTCGAATCGCACTCCACACACTAAAGGCCAACATAAACGGCGGCTCGCCAACTGCTTTTGATCTAAAAACGGTGGTTTCTGGGTTGGCAGAGTTATATAAATTGACGTTAAATTCGGCTGGGGTATCGCCAATAGCCGGGATTTTATAGTTAGCAGGGCCAAAGCTGGCAAGCTGGCCTTTATCGTTCCATTGTAAGTCTTCGGTGGTAAGCCAGCCCATACCTTGCACAAAAGCCCCTTCAATTTGGCCTATATCAAGTGCAGGGTTAATTGAGCTGCCCACATCGTGCAGTATATCTACGCGGGTTACGGTGTTTTCGCCTGTTAGCGTATCTACTTCTACTTCACTCAGTGCTACGCCATGCGCGTAGTAAAAAAACGGTCGGCCTTCGCCTTTTGCTCTATCGTAATGAATTTTAGGCGTGGCGTAATAACCGGTTGATGAAAGCGATATACGGTTCATATAAGCAAGGTTTGCAAGTTCGCTAAAGCTAATTTCGCCTTTGCTAAAGGTAATCAGGTTATCTTTAAATACAATACTTTGGCTGTCTGCTTCAAAGTGCTCGCTTATAAAGTTTATTAAACGCTCTTTTATAGTGTTTACCGCGTTTAGCGCCGCCATGCCGTTTAGGTCAGTCCCACTTGATGCGGCGGTTGGCGAGGTGTTTGGTACTTTGTCGGTACGAGTAGCGCTTATGCTTACTGCGTCAAAATCAACGCCAAAGCCATGGGCTACTATTTGCGCTATTTTTGTATTAAGCCCTTGGCCCATTTCGGTGCCGCCATGGTTTAAATGTATCGAGCCATCGCTATATACATGCACGAGTGCACCCGCCTGGTTTAAGTGCTGTACGGTAAACGATATACCGTATTTAACCGGCGTCATCGCAAGGCCTTTTTTGATAATGGGCGATGATGCATTAAAGGTTTTAATTGCCTTTTTTCGCGCCCAGTAATCACCCGACTCCTCAAGCTGGCTTATCATATCTTTTAAAATATGTTGCTCTACGGTTTGATGGTACGGCGTGGTGTCGCGGCCTTTTTTGTATAAATTAAGTTTTCGGATCTCAAGCGGATCTTTACCCAATTTAGCGGCTATATCGTCCATTATTAGCTCGCCCATGATCATGCCTTGCGGGCCACCAAATCCTCTGAATGCGGTGTGGCTTACAGTATTAACTTTACAGCGATTCCCTTTAATTGTGGCGGCTGGGTAGTAATAAGCGTTATCGGCATGAAACATGGCGCGGTCTACAATGGCATCGGATAAGTCAGGCGAATAACCACAAAACCCATTTACGGTTACATCAGCGCCTTCAATTAGGCCATTTTGGTCAAACCCTACATGGTATTGATTATAAAATGGGTGGCGTTTACCGGTAAGTTTAAAGTCGTCGCTGCGGGCTAGCCGCATTTTAACGGCGCAGCCAAGGTGATAAACCGCAAGCGCTGCAAGGCAAGCCCACGGCGCGCCTTGAGTTTCTTTGCCGCCAAAAGCACCGCCCATTCGGCGGGTTTCTACGTTTACAAAGCTAAATGGCTTTTTTAAAATTTTAGCAACTAAGTGCTGCACCTCGGTTGGGTGCTGCGTAGAACATTGAACATGAATCCCGCCATCGTTGTCGGGCTGAGCAAGTGCTATTTGCCCCTCAAGGTAAAAGTGTTCTTGCCCACCTATGTGTATTTCGCCTTTAAGCTGGTGGGCTGCTTTATTTATGGCTTGCTCGCTATTACCACGCTTGAGTGAGTGTGGCGGTCTTACCCAGTGCTCTTTTTTTATCGCTTCTTTAATATCAAGTATGGGGGTGGTTTGCTCGCACTCTATAACCACTAAGCGAGCAGCGCGGCGCGCCATTTCGTAGCTGTCGGCAACGACTACCAGCACAGGTTGCCCGTGGTATTGAATTTCGTGATTGGTTAATAGCACATCACCTGGGAATATTGGGCCAATATCAAGCTTACCGGGTACATCATCAGCCGATAAAATACGTTTAACGCCTGCCACTTCAAGCGCTTTACTTGTATCGATTGATTTAATAAAGCCGCTGGTAATGGGCGCAAGTACAGGGTAGGCGTGTAAGCAGCCATGAGGCTCTGGGTTATCGTCGGCGTAGTTTGCATTGCCACATACTTGTTTTATTGCACTTTCGTGGTACTTAGATTGGCCAACGCTTCCGCCTTGGGCTTTTAGTTTATCCATTTCAAAGTGACGCATGTGAGATCCTCGTAATGGCAATGTTGTTATTATTTTTATTGCTACTAGGCTGTGCATCGCAAAACTCAATACCAATACGCTGTAGCAAGTTTTTGCTTACTGAAGTGCGGTAATGTGCGCTGCTGCGTACATCGCTCATTGGGGAAAAGTCGTCATTTATAGCGGCTGCGGCATCTATAAACGTACTTACTTGTAAGGGCTGAGCATTAAGTTTTTGCTCTATGTGCGTGGCGCGTTTGGGTATTGCTGCCATACCGCCCATGGCGCAGCGGGCATTGCTAATTACGCCTTGCGTTTGCTCTATAGCCAGTACTAAACACACAGTAGATATGTCATCTTCAAAGCGTTTTGAAATTTTATGACACGCAAGCTTTAACGAGTCTGGACGTTTAGGTACGGTAATTTTGCTAATGACTTCATCGCTTTTAATGACCGTTTTTTTGTAATCAACAAAGTAGTCGGCCACGTTTATAGTGCGTGTGCCTGCTGCGCTTAATAAATCCATAGTGGCATTAAGTGCAATGAGTAAAGGAGCTGGATCGCCAATAGGAGAGGCATTTCCTATGCTGCCACCTAAGGTGCCACTGTTACGTACTTGGTTAGAGCCTAGGCGTTCAAATAGCTCTTTAGACTCTGGGTAGTAATTGTAAAAAATATCTACAAACTGGCTGTAAGGGAGTGCTGCACCAATATGTAGCTCGCCGTCGTTATCGCTTAATGTGCACAGCTCCTTAGCTTCGCTTAGGGATATTATTACATCGGGTAATAGCATATTTTGGCTAAGCTCAATGGCAAAGTCGGTGCCACCAGCAACCAAGTGTGCATGCGGGTAACGCGCTTTAAGCTCAACAAGTTGCTTAGCATTTTGTGGCAAGTAGAATTTGCGAGGGCCATTTTTTAAAAATGGAACATCGTCATCATGTTGCGTATTAAGTGAGGCTTTAAACTGAGCTGCCATGGCTGAGTAAGGCTCATTTTTACGCTCATAGCTGTAGGCTTTTTCTACCGCTAGTAAAATAGGGCTGTAGCCAGTACAACGGCACAAGTTGCCACCTAAAGCATGAATAGCAGCTTTTTTACCTGGATAACTCGGTTGATTAATATAAAGCGCCAACATGCTCATTATTATACCTGGGGTACAAAAACCGCATTGCGAACCATGGCACTCTACTAATGCGCGTTGTACTGGGTGTAAGTCATCAAGGGTTGGGTAAAGCCCCGTTGTTACAGCCTCTACGGTTACTATGTGTTTTGCGTGTGCATTGCCTAATAAAAGCAGACAGCTGTTCATAGTTTGGTAGTGCCAAACTGGGTTACCGTTTGAGTTTAGTTTTTCTTCGCCAACTAAAATTGTGCACGCGCCGCAATCGCCTGTAGCACACCCTTCTTTGGTGCCCATTTTCCCTTTTTTGGTGCGAAGCCAGTCCAAAATGGTGAGACTTGGCGAGCATTCTTGTTCTTCAATTGGCGTGTCATTTAACAGAAACTGAATCACACAGACCCCCTTAGCTTTTTAACACCCTGTTTTTAATAAGGTTTGTTGTTTGCTTTTTCGTATTGTTATTGCGCAAGTAAGAAAAAAGCTGTTTTATTATGATTAATACTTTGCAGTTAATATGCCATATCTGACCGATCGGTTAGCTTTTTTGTGTTTGGTTAATTTAACAAGCATTAAAAGCAAGGGGGTGTATTTATTTTTATATTTTATATCAGATGTTTATTTTGTTTTTATTCTTTTTTATATGAGGTGATTAAATTTTTTTGTTAGCTTTTAGGTGAAATTTAAATAGCTTTTATGTATAAACCTGACCAAAAGGATATGTTTATTTTTGTGAGCTTTTTGCTTTTGAAAAGTGCGTTTACATAACTTTTTAAGTTACAGATGTGTGAATATTTAATTGGCTAGGTTGAATGCTTTTTATAAATAACAAGGTCTTTATTAGGCATGACAAATTTAATGAGCACACAATGAACCTAACACACACAAATAACGCACTCACCTTCATACTTACACTCAGCTTTGCATTACTTGGTGTATCGCTTGCTTTAGGTGCAAACCCAAACACACTTACAGCGACCTTTAGCTTTTATGAACTTGATATCTTACTCAGTGTAAATACGTTAGGTTTGCTCACAGGCACCGCTATGATTGCATTAGCTCTCGCCACTCTAGCCGCACATTTAAAATTACTAAAGCCTATGCCAGTAGCTGTTTTAGCGTTAATTGTTTGCATTGTGCCTTTACTTACTTTATTGGCCAGTAACCGTTGGATGGCGCAGTTAGGAGGCTTTCCAATTATTGGCAGTGGGCAAGGCATTATTAAATACTTTGCTGTTATTCCTTTGTATTTATTTTTGTTTTATAAAAATAAGCTCACCGACAAACAACATGTTTTTTTAAACTTTATACCGGTTGCGATGGTTTTACTGTGGATTGGCGGCATGAAATTTTATGAGTTTGAAGCTAAAGCCATTGTGGGGTTAGTAGAAACCTCACCGTTTATGTCGTGGTTATACACGGTATTTAGCGTACAAGGCGCATCAAACGTAATTGGCGGGTTTGATGTATTATTTGCAGTGTTACTCGGTGCGGGCATTTTAATTAACAATAAAAAGCTCATTATAGTGAGTGGTTTAGCATGTTTAAGTGTTTTTTTAATGACCCAAACATTTTTAATTACCGCCACCGGCGCATTAAGTTCAGGCGCGTTATTAGATCGATTAGGCCAATTTGTAATTAAAGATTTATGGTATGTAGGCAACTTAATTGTTATTGCCACTTTAATACTATTTAAACCAGCTAAATAATGTAAAGAGAACCTTATGATCAGTTGCAACCATTACGATTACATCGAAATTGCTTGTATGCACAGGCTGAATATTGAGCTTGTATTAAAAAATGGTGATAGTGTATGTGGTGTAGCAGCTGATATAAAACGCAATGCACTCAAACAAGAGTGCATTGCCATAAATGCAAGTGGCGAGCTAAAGCTCATAGAACTTACCGGCATTAGTGTAATTAAAGCGCTCACTCACAACCCGTATTTTGATAATATAAACTTTGAGGTTAATTAAATACTCCACTATAGCTTTATTAATAATGCTGCAAAGGCAGCGCTGTAAAGCCCTATTAAAAACAAACAATGTATATAATCCGCAACTTTTACTCTAATTCGCAACCCAACCCAATAACCTTATCAATACGGCTTTTGTACCTTATGAAAAGTCACTTTTATAACCCCTAATTGCCTGTTTACATTGTAGTTATTAGGTGGGATTATTAAGCTATATTATGTGTGCCGTTTATGGCAAGCGTCATATCCTTTATTTGGAGTAGTTGTTGTTAAAGTGTAGTAAGTGCAAAACAAAAAATAGTTTTAAAACTGATTTTTGGATGTCAAAAATCGATATGGTGGGATTTCTTTTTCTTAGCCTTTGTTTATCTATTCCAATAGGTTTCTTGGCTTTTTTAGCTGAAGAGTCACAAGGTTTTGCTTATTTTATAGCTTTTTTTACATTTGTTATTGCGGTAATTGGCAAGCACTATAAGGTTGTGGCACTTTTATTTGTTGAGTTGTGTATAGATTCAGCACTCTACGAAAATGGCGCTTATGAATTTAGTTTTATGGTGGCAACAGCGTTTGTTCTGACGTTTATAAAAATTGGAAGTAAAGTGTATGGCTTCTTTTTTCAGTGCGTTAACTATAAGTTCGAATTAGATATCACCTGTGGTAAGTGTAAGAAAGTTTATAAGCAATTAAAATTACCGCAGCAGGCATAGTCAGCATATATCAAGCGCATTAAAAATGGCGTTAAATGCTCTTTTGAGACTCATTCTCTGCTAATTATAGCCAAGCATTCCCCGCATTATATGCAGCGTTAGCAATCATCAATCTTAGTAAGGAGCCAACATTTGAAAAAAGTTATACTCGCTGTTGCAGTTTTAATGTCGAGCATTTCACATGCATCGGAAAATGCGAAAAGTTTTTTTGATGAATATACGAAGTTAGGTAGTAATTTTGACGTGAAAGTTGCTTCTTTATATGCAAACGATGCCAAAATTCATTCCTATCGCGTTTACCCGCATGGTAAGGAGCGTCAAATGGAAATTACGGGTGAACAGTGGAAGGTGCTTGTCCAACGTGTAATGCCATTGGCAAAAATGAAAAATGACAAAAGCACATTCAAAAACATAGCAATAAAGCCTGAAGGAAATGGCTACAAGATCAAGGCACACCGATATTCTGAAAAGAAATGTTATACCGATAAAGGCTATTATATGCTTCTAAAAAGAACGGAGAAGGGGCAGCTAGAAATTGTGGAAGAATACATGGAAACACAGCCGCAATCTGATTGCTAACCTACCACCTAGTTACATTATTAAATAATTGACGTAAATACGCCGTTTAAACATCAGTAATATTACAATTGAATATAAAAAGCAGGTATTTACTATTACTGCTGTAGCTGTAACTCATCTTGGTGATATGCGAGTAAAACCTCGCAAAGTTAATCGTTAAATAGAGCAATACTTACATTTTAACCTCTGGATTACTTATTAGCTTCACTATTCTTTTAACGTTTGTGTATACAGTACAAGCGCGCTGTACATTATGCTGAGTGCTTTTGTTACATCGCTGTCGATAACAGCTTCTGCGGGGTGATGGCTTATGCCGCCAGGGCTGCGTATAAATAACATGCCAACGGGGCAAATAGGGGCTATGGCCATTGCATCGTGCCCAGCGCCAGAGGCAAGTGAAGGCGATGCTTGGTTGTTAAGTTTGCATGCGCTAGTAAATAAATGCTGAATTTGAGTGTCGCACGCTACGGCTTCGGCGGCATGAGTCCACTGCCAATCAAGCGTTAAATTGCGTTTGTTTGCTATAGATTGAGCGCTACTTTGTATGGCGCTTAGTAAGTTAGCGAGATCGGTGTCGCTCTGTGCACGTGCATCTAGGCTAATGGTGGTTTTACCAGCAATAACATTTGTAGCGCCTGGACGAGCATGAATTTGACCTACGGTGGCTACCTCACCATTACTCGCGTTTTTTGCTAGTTGCTCTATGGCAAGAATCAGTTCGGCGCAGCCTGCTAACGAATCCTGGCGTAAATTCATTGGTGTAGTACCCGCGTGGCCGCTTTGACCTGTTAAAGTGATCATAGCGCGCTTGGCCCCTGCAATGGCTGTGACAATGCCTAATGCCTGATTTACCGACTCAAGCACAGGGCCTTGCTCTATGTGGGTTTCCCAGTAACCGAGTAACTCGTTTTTGTTGAGCGCGGCTTTAGCGTAATCATCTGGGTTTAAACCAAAATCCAGCATGGCTTGGCGCATAGTAATGCCGTTAGTATCTTCTATATTTAACCACTGCGGGTCAAACTCGTTTGCCAGTGTTTTTGAGCCAATTAAAGTGGTGGCAAAGCGGGTGCCTTCTTCATCACAAAAACCCACAACATCTAAATGAAAGGGTAAATCAAGCTTAAGCGTGTGTGCAAGGGCGGCTATTTCAATACCAAGTAACACCCCTAAAATACCATCAAATGCACCGGCGTTTGGTACAGTGTCAAGGTGCGACCCTATAATTAAGCGTTTAGCGTGTGGGTTGGATGATGTTAAGCGCCCCCATAAGTTGCCTACTTCGTCTTGCCACGATTGCATGCCCGCCTCAGCCATCCAAGTGGCAGTAACGCTATTACACTCTTTGTGCTCTTTAGATAAATACACACGGTGAATGCCACCTTGCATTTGCGATAGGCTGCTAAGTGTTTTACAACGCGCTAAGGCGCGTGCAGCAAATTTATTAGCCAGCTCTCTGTTTAATAATGGCTCATGGAGTGGGCTTGCAATCGTCATGCTAAATCCTTTTTATTATTTGTAATGGGAAAGGGCGGCAATAGCGGCTTCGCCTTTAGGGCCTTTGTAACCGTTGGCATGCAGGCAGGCATCTAGGCTTGCCAATGTTTGTAATACGGCATCTTTACGGGCGTTGTAACCCATGGTGCCAATACGCCAAATTTTGCCATGCAGCGGGCCAAACGAGGTGCCAATTTCAATACCAAAGTCGGTTAGCATTTGAGCGCGTACGTGGTCAGCATTAATGCCCTCGGGTATATAAACACCCACTACGTTGTTCATTTTATGGTTTAAGTCGCCAAATACGTTTAACCCCAGCGCTTGAATACCCGTTAGCATGGCATCGCCGTGTAACTTGTGGCGGGCAACGCAGTTATCTACGCCTTCTTCAATAACAATGCGAGCACATTCTGATGCGCAATACAGCATGCTGGTGGCTTCGGTGTGGTGGTTAAGGCGCTCCTCCCCCCAGTAATTCATGATCATGCCTAAATCAAAGTAGTTAGAGCGTACAAATGGCTCGGTGCCGTCGGTATGCTCCGCGGTGCGAATCCCCGCTTCTACTTTTTTGCGTTTTTGGATCCAATCGGCGCATTTATCGCTCAGTGTTAAAGGGGCAGAGCCAGACGGGCCACCTAAACATTTTTGCAAACCAACCGACAGCGCGTCGAGTTTCCACTCATCGGCGGGTAAATCGTTACCCACAATTGAGGCGGTGGCATCGCAGTAAAATAATACATCGTGCTTTTGGCAAATATCACCAATGTGTTCAAGCGGCTGGTTCATGGTTGTAGAGGTATCGCCTTGCACCATGGCAAGTACATGGGGTTTTACATCAACAATGGCTTTTTCTATTTGTTCGGGGGTAAATACTTCGCCCCAGGGTACGTCTATGGTGTGTACCTTTGCGCCTACGCGCTCGGCTATTTCAGCAAGCAAGTGGCCAAAGCGGCCCATAATGGGCACCAGTACTTTATCGCCAGGGCGTAAAATAGAGCACAATACGGCTTCTATTCCTGCGCGCGATGTACCGTCAACTAACATGGTCCATTCGTTTTTGGTTTTAAATATTTCGCGATAACGCGCCATGGTTTCATTCATAAAACCGGTCATTACTGGGTCGTATTGGCCAATTAGCTGCGCCGACATAGCACGCAGGACGCGTGGATCTGCGTTAATTGGCCCAGGCCCCATGAGTAAACGCTGCGGCGGGTTTAAAGTTTGAATTTGCGTTTTGCTAAACATGTTTTAGGCTCCGATTGTCTGAATAAGCATGCGAATGCCCGTTATCATTAATACAACGGCAAAGGCGCGTTTTAATTGTTTTTGATCCAGCTTGCTACCAATTTTTACGCCAATAGGCGCAAACAAAATAGTGAGTGGAATAATAAGTAAAAAGGCAGGGAGGTTAACTAACCCCCACGTACCTAGGGGAGCATCGGTTGGCGTGGTGCCAATACTTAATAAGGTAATTACGCCCGGTAGCGCAATCAATAAGCCAAATACAGCTGCTGTGCCAACGGCAACATGGGCACGTACGTTAAATGCGTTAAGCATGGGCACACCAATTGTGCCGCCGCCAATGCCTATCATTACCGATAAGCCACCAACAATACTTGCCATTACGCCTTGGCCAAATTTACCCGGTAATTTACTTACAAGGGCTGGTGCGCCGGCTCTAAACAACATGTTAAGGCTGACTAAAATAGCAATACAAGCAAACATAAGTACCAGTGCATTACCGCGTATTGAGTGCGCTAAGTAGCTGCCTACAATGGCCATTACTAAAATAAACGGCGCCCAGTATTTAATTAAAGCAAGGTCAATGTTGCCCTTTGCATGGTGCGAGCGAATAGACGAAATAGACGTAGGCACTATGGTGGCAAGCGATGTCGCGGTGGCTATCATCATGGCCGACTCAGGGCTTACGCCAAAACCTTGCAGTAAAAAATACAGCACAGGTACGATAACAATACCGCCGCCTACACCAAAAAGTCCTGCTAAAATTCCGGCAAAAATACCGGTTGCTATTAAGGCCGCAATAATTGGCCATTGATTCATTATTTCTGTCATGTGTGTTCCTACTACGTTGATGAAACAGTTGCACGGCCATCAGAGCGAGGATCCGTTGCAGCTTCAAGGGTTGTAGGTGTATCTAAAATAGCACCCGCGTGACCCATCATTTCGTTGTTGTCTTCGACACTTACCCAGTCGTGGCCACGTTTATTTAATTCATTGTCTATTTGGGCAGCGAGGCTGTGTTCTATTTTTAAATTTGTGCTGGTGTCGCCCCATGTGCGGCCCAGTAACCAGCGCGGATCGCTTACCGCTTGGTTAATTGATTTATTTCGCCACGCGTATCCGGCAAATACAGCTGCTTGAGTTTGTGGTTGGCCTTCACCACCCATAGTGCCGTAGGCAAGGCGTCTGCCATCGTCAAACTTAGCCATAGCTGGGTTAAGGGTATGCGCTGGGCGTTTATTTGGCGCTAGTGCATTGGTATCTTTAGTGTTTAAGCTAAAGCTTAGCCCGCGGTTATTCCATACAAACCCGCCTTCGCTCATGAGTATGCCGCTACCAAATTCCCAGTAAATACTTTGAATAAAGCTCACTAGTTGGCCGTTTTTATCGCGTGCTGCCATCCAAACTGTATCGCCGGGCTGAGCATCAAACGGCCATTTTTTGGCGGTATTCATATCAATATTGTTGGCAAGCTCGGTTAAACGCTCATCAGTTAATGCGTTTTTATAATCATCCCCAAGCGCTTTAGGGTCGGCCCAAAGCGTTGGTCGGTGCGTAAAGCTTTGCTTGGTGGCTTCTACAATTAAGTGGGTCCAATCGGCTTCGGTTTTAGCGGTGTGTTTTAGCTTATTAACGGTACCAATTATTTGTAGCGAATGTACGCCTTGAGTAGGTGCAGGTAAGTTGTAGCAATTAATACCCGACAAATTAGCATTTAGCGGGCTTATTACATCGGCTTGCGTGTTGGCAATATCATTTGGGGTAATAATACTGCCAGCTTTGGCTAAATCGGCTGCAAACGAGTCGGCAAGTTCGCCTTCATAAAATGCATTTAAGCCATGTTTAGCTAAATGCTCAAAGGTATCGGCAAGTTTTGGGTTTTTAAAATGTTGGCCTGCTTTTAACGGTTTGCCATTTGGGATGTATAGTGCTTTAAATGCATCATTTGTATTGGTAACCGTCGCGAGTTTTTCACAGCCTGCTTGCAAACTTTTGGTAACAGTAAACCCTTCGCGGGCAAGTTTGATAGCTGGGGTTAAAATAGTACTTAACGAAAGGACTGCGTGCTCATCTAATTCAAGGGCTTTTTGCCAGCCACGAAGTGTAGCCGCTTGAGTCAATGCGCTTAAACCGCCACGCTCTGGTATGTGTGGCTCATTGCTGTAGGCGCTGATGTTGTTTGGTGCACGCCCGCATGCATCAATAGCGTTGGGTGTGCTTTGGTTTGGGTTGTCAATAAGCCAAAAACTGTCGCCACCAATTGAGTTCATATGTGGGTAAACCACGCTAATAGCAGCGGCTGCTGCAACCATAGCCTCGGTGGCTGTGCCGCCTTGTTTTAGTATTGAGGTGCCTGCCTCGGTCGCTGAGAAGTGCGGGGCCGTAAAGGCAATGTTGTGTGCGTTCATGTGAGAGTTTCCTGTTTAAAATATGCAGCTAGTTGTGTTGCGCAGGCAAGTAAGCTTTTATCGTTATTGTGGCTCATCATGAGTGAAAACCCATATGGATGGCCATTTGCTAGATTAGCCAATGGTAAGTGAACTTGCGCCGAGCGGCTCAAGCCCGCAATAGCCGATAAGGTGATTATTTGCATGCGTAAGGCGCTTGTGTCGGCGCCCAATTTAGGTGCGGTTGTTGGGGTTGTTGGCAAAAATAAGCAGCTAGTTGAATTTAGGTTTTTAGCAATTAATGTTTGCCATTGGGTTTGAACGTTAAGTGCTTCTTTTTCTTCTTGGGCGGTTAGTGCCAATGCCATTTTAAAACGGGCCGCGATTGCCGGAGCAAACTGGGGAGGGTGCTCCGGCAACTGAAGCCAATCTTTGTGCACTTTAGCAATAGCACGTCCTTGCAATATTCTAAAACTATCAGCGAGTTCGCTTAATAAGCTGATGTTAGGTAGTTCAAAATTTTTGTGGTGTTTAAAATAAGGTTTGGTTTTTTTAAGCAATTGTTTAAGTGGTGCTTGTAAAGCTGGGCTGACTAGCTCAAATAAGGGCTCACAAATAACCAAGGTATTTACACTATTAATAGCTTGGCTTGGTAACAGTACATTGCCTACTTTTTCTAATAGTTCTGCGCTTTGGGTAAGCCAACCAACGGTATCAAAAGGCGGTGCTAGCGGGATTAGGCCGTCTTTTTCAATTACGTTATGGCTTGGCCTAATACCAAATAAACCGCAATAACTTGCGGGTATTCTAATAGAGCCTCCGGTATCGGTGCCCAACCCGATGTCAGCTAAATTGCCGGCTACTGCGGCGGCTGATCCCATACTAGAACCACCGCATGCATGCCCTTTTATTTTGGGGTTTTGTGCTGCGCCATAGTGAGTATTATTACCTTCTAAGCTATAGGCAAGCTCGTCGGTATGGGTAAAACCTTTAAAAATACAGCCAGCATCCATTAATTTGTTAACACTACTTGCTGTTTGCTGGGCAGGTTTTGCTGCTTTAAACCAGCTAGGGTTACCTGCGCTGTTGCGCTCGCCTTTAACTGCAAATACATCTTTTACGGCTAGGCGCTTAGTGCTTAGTGTGCCCGTTTGACTTGATTGCCAATTACTGGGTCCATGGTCACAAAATATACCTGTGTATTTAGTTTTTAATTGCGTGTTCATTTTGTAACCCACCTACATAAAACTGACCAAATGGTTATTTACTAATTTTAAATTGAGTAAAAGAGAATAGTGTTGTTATTTTTTTCGGCTCTCTACGTAATATCTTATTTATATTAACTGAGCACTAATTGTACTTTGCATCGGTGGTTGTGGTTTTAGCGAACTTAATACAAGCAAAACAAATGCCAAAAGTAAATTCCCTGTCCGATTGGTCAGGTTTTTGGGCGTTGCAGAGAGGGATTTATAATTTTTAAGTTATAAAGTGGGTGTTTTTAACCGCAAAACAAACCAACTTGGTGCATTGTTGCACCAAACTGGTTGTTATTATTTACACGAATTTATTAAATAAGGGGGGCTTTACTAATTATTAGGCCATTAACGTCGCCATACAGCCAATCGTTTGGTGCTATTGCGGTACCCAGCATATTAATAACTTGGTCTTGATCGCCAAAACCGCGCTTAAGTGTGCTACGAGGGGTTGAACCAATTGCCATTACGGGTAAATTCATAGTGGCAAGTATTTCTATATCGCGGCAACAACCATTTATTACAACACCTTCCCAGCCATTTTGTAGCGCGCGTTCGGCCATAATGTCGCCAATAAAAGCAAAACGTTTGCTAGCAAACCCATCAATTACTAACACTTTCCCTTTACCATCTTGATGGAGAACATCGGCGGCAAGCGAGTTGTCTTCTGGGCAGGTTACCGTTACTGCTTGGCCACTAAAGGTGGTTTTTTTACCAAAGTGGCGCAAGCCACTATCTGCTACTTGAACCGAGTTGCGGTGATCGTCGAATAGGTCAGGGGTTGTAAAGTTTTCCATGTGTTAGGCCTCGTTTGGGGCGGGTATTTTTAAGCCAATACCTTTTAAAATTATGTGGGCAATTGATTGTGTTATTTGTGCCACGTCGGTTTCGTCATATTCTAATTTATTCATAACTAGCAGTACTTCTGCTTGAAAGTCTGCGTAGTATTGTGTTGTTGACCAAATAGTAAATAAAAGGTGATGGGGATCAACTTGGTCTATTTTTTTTGCGTCCATCCAGGATTGAAACACATCAATTTTTTGTTTAACCCAAGGCCGTGTATTTGTTCTAAAGTAGTTTTGTAAATAGGGGGCGCCACGCAAAATTTCATTGGCAAATAAACGAGACTGAAGAGGTTGGTTTACGGCAAGTATTACTTTACTTTTTATGTAGTTATAAAGCACTGCTGCGGGGTCGTCTTCAGCGGTGACGTTATCAAGGCCTAAGTTCCAATTTGCTATTATTCTGTCTATTACCGCTTCGTAAAGGCCATCTTTGCTTTTAAAGTAATACAGTATGTTAGCTTTTGGAACGTTAGCCTCTTTTGCAACCATGCTCATGCTTGCGCCGTCATACCCATTAAGAGAAAATAATTGCTCGGCGGCATTTAATATAAGCAGTTGGTTTTTTTCCCGAGTGACTTCTTTTTTATTTGGTTTTATTTGTGTGGTCATTATTGATTGTGCGTGTTTAACGTGTTGATTGATTGTAGCTTTACTGACCGAAAGGTCAATTACTAAAGTGGCTTTAAATTTAACAGCACGTAAATATGCTTAGGTATGCAGAGGTTAGATGGAGTTAGCAGGTGTGTGTTTAGCGTGTAGGGAGCTAAACACACCATGGTGTTAAATACTATGTTTATTTAGCCAGTCTAGTGCTAAAGGCCATAAAGCGGCAGACCTTTTACTAAAAAACTTCATATGGCCAATATCTTTCAGGTTATATTCACTGGGCGTTAAATGTAGCGTTTGTGCGTTAAGTTTTGGAAAAACAGAAAGCATATCAGCAACATTATCGTTATTTGCTATATCATCATCGCTGGCATTAATCCAAAGGGAAGGCATGGCTAGTTCATTATAAAAATGTTGAAATACTGTATTGCCAAATGCTGATTTAACATACCCTTGTGCGTTACACCATTTTTGCCACTGTTGAGCTACGCCTTTAGGTAAAGGCTCGCCCATACCAAACCATTGTGATTTAGTATGGCCAAATAGTGCATTACTCACCGGAATAACCCCATTCATAAAAAAGTGTGCTTTGACCTGATACGCCAAGCGCATATTGGTCAACTTGCCCGACGAACACGCAAAGTTAAACAGTGAGCTGAGTTGAGTGGCATTGTGCATTAAACCTACTAGCTGCCCGCCGGCACTGTGACCTATCAAATGGTAGTGGGTATTCGGAAATGTTTTTTGAAGTTGTTCTAGCACTGCGGGCATATCCTGCTCGCCCCACGATTGCAAATTCGCTTTACTATTTTTAATGCTGCCTTTAAGTGATTGGCCTATCCCGCTGTTGTCAAACGTAATAACGGCAAATCCATTTTGCTGCAAGTAAGTAGCAAAGTTTGCATAAAACTGCTGCTTAATCCCCGTTGCAGGTGCAATCATTACTGCGCCTTTTATGGTGCCTTCTGGTTTAAATACATGCGCGCTTAATGTTTGCCTGTTATTGCAGGTAATAGTGATGTGATCAAAGTGTGGTGTGGCCATTAGAGTTATTATTTTCCATATAAAGTACACAGGTGAAAAGAATAGCTGGTTAGACCAGTAGAGGCAATAATACTATTTTTCCCGTGTTCATGTCTTAATGGCAAAAAATCAAAAACAAGCTATTTTGCGTCACTATTCACCTGCGCTAGTAAGTCGAGTACTTTTTGTTGACCAAAAGTTTGTGCAAATTGCTCTGCTGTTTGGCCGGCTTTGTTTTGATGGGCGTTATCGCAATCAAGGCTGACAAGTGTTTTAGCTATACTAAATTCGCCCCTAAAGATAGCGGCCATTAGGGCCGTATTACCACGCTTATCTTCAAGGCAGGCATTAGCGCCTAACTGTAAAAGCGTGTTAACCGTGCTTTTATTACCGTGATAAGTGGCAATCATTAGCGCGGTGTAACCTTTGTTGTTGTAACTATTAATAGGAATACCAGCATCAACAAACTGCGTTATTACGGCGGTGTCGTCAGTACGTGCGGCAGCAAAGTAATATGCAAGTAAGCTGTCGTATTGTGCTTGTGCGGTTGTTGGCTCATTCACAGTATTTTGTTGTTCATTACCAAGGCTTGAAAAGCTCATTACTAAAGTAAATATAATAAGGAATTTACGCATACGGTTTACCTTTTAAAAAAAGAGGAAGGAGAGTCGATCCTTCCTCTTGGTTGGGTAAAATTATTAAAGTTTAGCGGCTAATTGTTTAACCATTTTAATATCGCCATTTACGGCTTTCGTTAAACGTGTACCGTACTCGTTGTCGGCTTTGTAGAAGTAGCTGAGCATTTTGTGCTTTACTTTGCTGTCTTTCACTTTGCCTAAATCGCCGGCTAAGTTGTTAACTAAGTTAGTGCGTTCTTGCTTACTAAAGCCACGGTAAAGTACGCCAGCTTGTGCGAAGTTTTGCTGCTTTTTAATCGCGGCTTGTTGTACAAAACCTTTAAGTTCAGTGTTACTTCTGCGTGCAATTGGGTTTTCTGCAACGTTTTCGTGACTTGGTTGGTAGTTCACATTACTTGTTGTATTACCGTAGTTCATTGCGCCGTCTTGGTTGTAGTTAACCACATCAACTCTTGCGCGGTTAATTGGCAATTGTTGGTGGTTAGCACCTAAGCGGTACATTTGTGTATCTGAGTATGAAAACACACGCCCTTGTAATAGTCTGTCTTCAGATGGCTCAATACCCGGGATTACATTTGCCGGTGCCATTGCAACTTGTTCTGTAGATTGAAAGAAGTTAGTTGGCATACGGTTTAAGGTCATTGTACCCACTTTTGTTTCTTTAACGTCTAACCACATTTTTGTTGCATCTAATGGGTTGTAATCAAAGTCATCTAACTGCGATGGGTCAAGTGTTTTAATGTATAGATCCCACTTAGGGAAGTTGCCTTTACCAATTTCGGTGTACAGGTCGCGTGTTAAGTGTTGAAAATCTTTTCCTTGTACTTCGGCTACTGCTTTTGCATCTAGGTTGTCGATACCTTGTTGGCTTACCCAATGAAACTTAACGTATTTAACATCGCCTGATTTATTAATCATTTTATATGCATGTACGCCCCAACCATCCATTTTGCGTAAGCTTGCTGGTGTACCGTAGTCGCTGTATACCCACGTTAACATGTGAGTAGAGCCCGGTTCGTACGAGAAAAACTCAAATAAGCGGTTAGGATCTTGAATGTTATCTACCGGAGATGGCTTTAACGAGTGAACCATATCTGGGAATTTAATCGCGTCACGAATAAAGAACACAGGTAAGTTGTTACCTACTAAATCCCAATTACCTTGGTCTGTGTAAAATTTTGTAGCAAAACCACGAGGATCACGCAGCGTTTCAGGGCTACCTTTTGAGTGAATTACTGATGAAAAACGAACAAATACGTCTGTTTCTTTACCTGCTTCTGCAAATGGCGCCGCAATTGTTAAATCGTCTAGTTCTTTTGAGGCTACAAACACGCCGTGTGCGCCAGTTCCTCGCGCATGCACTACACGTTCAGGGATACGCTCGCGTGCAAAACGTTGCAGCTTTTGAATAAGGTGTACGTCTTCAAGCAATACACTGCCGCGCTCACCGGCGGTCATTGAGTTTTGATTATCGCCAACAGCTGCGCCGTTGTCTTTTGTAAGAGTGGTAACCGCACTTGCAGGTAATGCCACTGCAAGGGCTAATGCGCTTAAAGTTAATTTAGTTTTTGTTGTGTTTATTTGAGTTTTCATTGTCAACCTCATTATTTAAAAGTGCCGGCAGTGTTGCTGGCTGTTTAACTGTTAACGAGTGTATGGGTTAAATTTATTTCGGTAAAATTGATTGTTTAGATTACAACAATCAAAAAAGTAGATTGGCATCTGCAGTAAATACACTTGTTGTGAATACGGCATGCGATTTTAGTCGTAACAGCTAAAATCAAAACTAATGAAAATCAACAGCTTTTTTATTGAGGTGTTGATTATTTGAACTATGTGGCGGGTTTTTAAGTTCACAACGTGTTGACATATTATAATAATAAAGAGGATATGCTCACTCTTTGGGCTTATGCTCAGGTTTGTGTTTGCATAAAACTAAATGCAATAAGGTAAAAAAATGAACCCTAAAATTGAACTGGTTATTTTTGACTGTGATGGCGTTGTAATTGATAGCGAAGTTTTAAGTGCGCAAGTGCTCATCGATATGCTTGTTGATAAAGCGGTGTTTATTGACCGTGCTTATGTACAAGAACATTTTTTAGGGTGCAATTTTAAAGCGGTTACTCAAAAGATAGCTGATGCATTTAATGTTGAATTGCCTGAGCGATTTGAAGCTGATTATAGAAACGCACTTTTACATGAGTTTGAAACAGCCCTAATGCCCACAAATGGCATTAAAGAGGTATTGGCTAATTTAGCTACACCTAGCTGTATAGCAACTAGTAGTAGCCCTGCACGAACAGAAAAGGCATTAAGCGTCGTTAAATTGAGTCATTATTTTGATGAGGTGTTTACTTCAAGTGAAGTAAAAAATGGCAAACCTGCGCCGGATTTATTTTTACACGCCGCTAAAAAAATGGGGGTTAACCCAGCCCATTGCTTGGTAATAGAAGACTCTATAGCGGGCGTGAGTGCGGCGCTTGCCGCAAACATGCAAGTACTTCATTACAGCGGTGGAGGGCATATGCAAGGAGCTGTTAATTTTGTTCACAAGGCATACCCCGAGGTTGCTCATTTAACAGCTTGGAAAGCGTTTTATGAAATGTATCCAACCCTAAAAATATAAAAACAGCGTTGATTTAGTCCCACACTGACATGAATGACGTTGTTTAAGAATTTTCGAGGTTGTGTGCTTAGCCGCACACACAACTAAATGCACGTTTTTGTGATTATTATCGTGTTAAAACAATAGGAAGTACCATGGCAACGAGTCCACACACACACACATTTAAAGATGTAAACGAAGAGCAACTTCCCGTTGCTAATAATAAGCTTCATGGTTGGAAGCATTTTGCCGGATTATACGCGGGTGAGCATGTTGCAGCCACTGAGTTTGTTATTGGTGCAACATTTGTTGCACTGGGTGCATCAACCATCGACATTTTACTAGGTCTATTAATTGGTAATTTATTAGCAATGTGTTCTTGGTGGCTAATTACAGCGCCAATTGCAGTAGAGACGCGTTTAAGTTTATATAATTATTTGAACAAAATTGCTGGTAACTCAATGACTAAGCTCTATAACTGGGCTAACGTCATTATTTTTAGTGTTATATCGGCTGCGATGATTACGGTATCGTCCACTGCGGTTCGATTTTTATTTGATATTCCCGCACAGTTAGATTGGTACCCAAATAGTTTAGCGTTTGTGGGTATTGTTTTAGCCGTTGGCTCTATTGTTGTATTTGTGGCTATGTATGGTTTTTCTACTGTAGCTGACTTTTCTAAAATTTGTGCACCTTGGCTATTTGTTATTTTTATAGCGGGCTCGTTTGCACTTTTCCCTGAACTTTCAAATCATGTAATTGGGTCAACCACTTTAACCAGCTTTAGTGACTTTATGACCATTGGCGACTCATCCATATGGACAGGTACGAATGCAGAAGGGGAGCAGGGAATTGGCCTACTAGAGGTAATTGGTTTTGCGTGGGCTGCTAACTCTATTACTCACTTTGGTTTAATTGATATGGCGATTTTTAGATTCGCCAAGCGCAAAAGCTATGGTTTGTTCTCGGGCGTAGGCATGTTTTTTGGTCATTACTTAGCGTGGATCTCTGCCGGTATTATGGGTGCAGGTGTTGCGGTATTACTTAAAACAACTATTTCATCACTCGATCCGGGCGATGTGGCTTACCACGCATTAGGTTGGACTGGGTTTGTTATTGTAATTATTGCCGGTTGGACTACTGCTAACGCAAACCTTTATCGTGCGGGGCTTGCGGCGCAATCTATTTTTGTAAACCACTCTCGTGAGCGCACAACCGCTATTGTAGGGATTGTGACCGTAGTTATTGCATGTTTCCCGTTCGTATTTTCTCAAATGCTACCTTTACTTACTTACGCTGGCTTATTGGTTGTGCCTGTTGGGGCGATTGTATTTGCCGAGCATGTATTATTTCCTAAAATTGGCTTAACGCGCTACTGGGCTAAATACAAAAACATAACTCGAAGTGTGCCGGCCATTGCGTCTTGGGCGTTAGCGTTAGTGTTTGGCTTTGGTTTAAATGCGCTAGATGTTATGTCGTTTTATTACTTATTTATACCTACCTGGTTTTTTACCATTGTTGTTTACACGCTGTTAGCGAAAAAGTATGGCGCTGGTGAAGACTACAAACAACATATAGCTGCCGAGGAACAAGAGCAACGTGATATTAAAGCGTATCAAGCAGCGCAGGCGAAAGACATTCCAAAACCTGTAGTTGATGGTTCCATGTTTACTAAAGTGCTTAATGCGGTTTCGACTATTTCACTTGTCATTATTTGTATATTTGCAAGCCAAGTCATGTTTTTTAGCGACACAATGAGCATATATAGCGCAAACAAATTGCAGTTTGAGATAGCGTGTTTCATCTGTACGGTTATCTATTTTGTTACCGCTTATTGGTCATTAAAACGCCATAAAGCGCTCAATGCTGCATTGTAATTTACACGTTTTTTAATTTTTGTTTTAGTAAGGCCGCACCATGACACAACATCACACTAATGCCCTTGTTAAAGGGCTAAACCAACAAAGCTTGGCATATATGCCAAGCCATGTAGACACCCCTAGCTACGACCGCAGAAAAGTAAAAGCAGGTATAGTTCACATTGGCGTTGGCGGTTTTCACCGTGCTCACCAAGCCATGTATATTAATGAGTTATTAAAAACGCCAGGTTCTGAGCAATGGGGTATTTGTGGTGTAGGCTTGCTTGAAGCAAATCGTGTACTTCGCGATGTATTAAAGCAGCAAGACTACCTTTACACATTAACGGTAAGACACCCAAATGGGACAATAGACAATACCGTTATAGGTTCTATGATTGATTTTTTGTTTGCGCCTGAAAACAAACAAGCTGTTATTAATAAGCTCGCACACCCTGATACTAAAATTGTGTCTTTAACTATTACTGAAGGCGGATACAACTTTAACCCAGTAACGGGTGAGTTTGATTATGCAAACCCAGACATAATTAATGACATTAATAATCCAAACGATCCTATTACTGCATTTGGATATATAGCAGCTGCGTTGAAGCTACGTAAAGAACAAGGCCTTAATGCGTTTACAGTACAGTCTTGCGATAACATTCAACATAATGGCAATGTAACGCGCAAAATGTTACTCGCTTTTGCCGCAGAGCAAGATGCAGCATTAAGTGAATGGATTGCTGCTAATGTAATGTTTCCCAATGCTATGGTAGACCGAATTACGCCAGTATCTAAACAAAGTGATATTGAATACGTTGTTGATGCTTACGGTGTTAGCGATGAATGGCCAATAACGTGTGAATCGTTTACACAATGGGTAATTGAAGATTCATTTTGTGACGGGCGGCCAAATTGGGATAACGCTGGTGCTCAATTTGTAAAAGATGTAACCCCTTTTGAAACCATGAAAATTCGCTTATTAAATGCAGGCCACTCAGTACTGGGTTTACTGGGGTCTGTACATGGCTATGGCACAATTGACGAAACAGTATCAGATCCCTTATTTGCAAAGTACTTACGTGCGTTTATGGATAAAGAAGTAACGCCTAACCTAGAGCAATTAGAAGGCATTGATCTTGAAATCTACAAAGACACACTTATTGAGCGTTTTGCAAACCCTAATATTAAAGACAGCTTATCGCGTATTTGTTCGGAGAGTGCAGCTAAACTACCTAAGTTTTTAATTGCCACTATTAACGAAAACCTAGCGCAAGGGCGAGATGTATCACTAGCTACACTCGTTATTGCTGCATGGTGTTTTTATAGCGACAAAGGGGAAGATGAGCAAGGCAATACGCTTGAAGTCATTGATGCAATGCAAAGCGAGCTTCATGAAGCTGCTGCTAAAACGACGACTGATAACCTTGCATTTTTATCGCTAACAAGCTTATTTGGCGATTTAAACACGCAAAGCGCCTTTACGTCTCACTACAAAAACAATGTAGACGCGTTATACGCACCAGCAAGCAAAATAAAAGCAATTATGAAAAACGTGCTTGAGCCTAAAGGTAACTAATAATGAGCATTTTAATTGATTCTAAACAAGGTAAAGACGTAAGCGTAAGTTGTTTTGGCGAAGTGCTATGGGATTGTTTTGCAACAGGTAAACGCTTAGGTGGTGCACCATTAAACATGTGTGTGCGCATTAACTCATTAGGTATTAAAGCCGACATGATAAGCGCAGTAGGTAACGATGAATTAGGTACTGAGCTTCTTGGCGAAATTAAAGCAAAAGGCGTTAGTTGCGATTATATTGCCGTTAATAACGACAAAAAGACCAGCACCGTACAAGTTACTTTAGACAAAAGTGGTTCAGCCAGCTACGAAATAGTCGCTGATACGGCATGGGACAACATTACTCTTACTGATTCACTTATTGAAAAAGTAAAAGCCAGTGATGTATTTGTATTTGGCAGCCTAATTGGCCGCAGTGAAGCTTCACTTGCTACGCTAAACCAGCTAGTTGATGTAGCTAACTTTAAAGTGTTTGACGTAAATTTACGCGCCCCGCATTACACATTAGACACGCTAGTAGATTTAATGAATAAAGCAGATTTTATCAAGTTAAACGATGAAGAGCTTTACGAAATTGCCAAAGCAATGGGGTGTAAGTTCCATTCGCTTGAGCAAAACCTAGCATTTATTGCAGAGCAAACTAACACTGAATATTTATGTGTAACCAAAGGCAGTCACGGCGCACTGTTAACTGTTAAGGGCCAAAATTATTATAATTCAGGCTATTTAATTAGTGTTGTAGACACAGTGGGCGCTGGGGATTCATTCTTAGGTTCATTGATATATCAGTTATGTAGCAGCGATTGTGCTCAGTATGCGGTTGATTTTGCCTGTGCGATAGGGGCTATGGTTGCAGAAAGTGCAGGTGCTACACCTACATTGACTCATGAAAAAATTAACGAATTTATGCGTCCTCTTTAAAAAAATTGTGTGTTGAAAGCGGCTTAAGCAATATGCTTAGCCGCTTTTTTTTGCCTAAAAATAGTGTGGTAAACATACATTTTGAACGTTTAGACAGCGGTATTCGTCAGGTTTCTAAACGAGTTATCAAATTACTTCATAAAGTGAACAAATCATGAACGATTGCGACTAAGGTATTAGCTAAACGTCTAATTGTTTGTAATAAATAGCTTTGATATTGTTCCAAAGTTATTAAGTCACATTTATGCGAAGCGATACACACTGCGCTTCTAAATACCCATACAAAAGAGAAACGTGCTTTATGATTATCTTTTTTATTTGCCTCACCATATTAATTCTGGGATATAAGTTTTATAGCCCATTTGTAGAAAAACAAGCAGGCATGGATTCAACGGTTGATACACCACAAAAACGCTTTAGTGAAGGTGTTGATTACGTGGCTATTCACCCTGTTCGTGCTTTTTTAATTCAATTTTTAAATATTGCGGGTGTGGGTCCAATTTTTGGCCCTATACTGGGCGCTTTATATGGTCCGGTTGCGCTCGTATGGATTGTGTTAGGAAATGTATTAGGTGGCGCTGTTCACGACTTTTTCTCAGGTGTAATGAGTATAAAAGAAGACGGTAAAAGCTTACCTGAAATAGCTGGTCACTATTACAATGTTGTATTTAAAGGCTTTATGCTTATTTTCACCGCAATGCTGTTATTTTTTGTTGGTGTAGTATTCATAATGAGCCCAGCGGGTTTACTTAGTAACTTAAATTTATTTGAAGGTACATTTTTAGCCAATAATACTTTTTGGGTATTGGCTATTTTGGCTTATTACTTTTTAGCGACGCTGCTACCAATTGATAAGATCATTACACGTTTTTACCCTATTTTTGGTTTGTTAATGATTGTTATGACAGTCGCTGTTGCCGTGTCGTTACTTATTAACGCGCCACATTTACCGGTTGCTGGCGACTTTTTGGCGTATTTTGAAGCCGATCACGCGCATGACTTTTTAGCACCAAACCCCGACGGGTTACCAACTTGGCCCCTATTATTCATAACCATTACCTGTGGTGCTATTAGTGGTTTTCATTCAACGCAAGCACCTATTATTGCTCGTTGCTTAACAAACGAAAAATATGTACGCCCGGTGTACTACGGTGCCATGATGTGTGAAGGCATTGTTGGTTGTGTTTGGGCATTGGCTGGTATTGCGGCTTTCCCTGAAGGTTATGCTGGTTTAAAAGCAATGCTTGATCAAGGTGGTCCAGGCTTAGTTGTAAACCATATTGCAAATAGTTACTTAGGTGTATTTGGCGGTATTATGGCAATTATTGCGGTTGCTGTTTTCCCTATTACCTCAGGCGACACCGCATTTCGTTCACTGCGCTTAACGGTAGTTGATGCCTTTAATATTCCGCAAAGTATACGTAATCGCCTGTTGTTGGCTTTACCTATTCTAACTATTGCTTACTTTATGACCAAGTTGGATTTTTCATTAATTTGGCGTTACTTTGCGTTTTCAAATATGTTGCTTTCTACCAGTGTACTATGGCTTGCTACTAAGTATTTGTTTGACCGTGGCACCTTTCATTGGATTGCAAGTATACCTGCGGTTATTGCAACGGCTGTGACCTTGTCGTATATCACAACAGCTGCAATTGGCTTTAACTTATCGAGCGATTTAGGTAAACCCATAGGTGCAGGGGTCGCGGTGGTTGGCCTGATCATACTTGCCATCGTGCATGCTAAGCATAAAGCGAGCCCAGCAGTTTAAATTATTTCCGTGTAAAACTAAAAAGCGAGCTAATTAAGCTCGCTTTTTTATTCGTCAAATCGTCTGGTTAAATACTGTCTCGCGTTGCTAAATCAAAGTAGCTGTGATCGTCGAGTGTTTTACTGATCATCATCGCACCCTCAAGCATACTTACCGTTTGAATAGCTGCTTTTTGTGGGTTTATTTCACCGTTGACCGAATGCGCTGCGCTTAGCCAGGTTAAATTTTGAGTGAAAAAGCGCTTTACTTCTTCACGTACTTTTTCAGGTAAGCTGTCACTCTCGGCGCCAAGTAAACCGCATAAGCACATTTTTTTATCGGTCACCAATGCGCCCCTAAATAGCGACGTATAAAAGTCGATAGGATTTTTTCCTTGCGCTTTTAACTCAGCGGGTTCCCCTAATGAAAGCAAAAACGCATCAGTATATTGATGTGCAAGCTCTGCGCCTAAGTCGGCTTTAGTAGGGAAGTGATAATGTACACTGGCGCTTTTTATACCTACTTCGTTAGCAAGTTCTCTAAAGCTAAAATTGCTGTATCCGCCTAGGCGTACTTTATTCTCTGCCGCTTTGAGTAGGGCCTCTTTTTTGCTCATACATCTTCATCCTATTGTTGACCATAAAATTATCGACCAGTAGGTAGTTATTTTCAAGCCTTATTATTTTTATAAATAAAATATTAAGTTTCATGCGGTTAGCAACTACTCTGCTTATGTAGTTATTTTAAAGTTTGACTTAGTTTGGTATAAAGAATATAAATACCTATCAGTAGGTAGTTAAATTAAAAAAGGTCACACTCAATGAAAATTTATGATGTAGAAAACTTTCCAAACCCGCTTCGCATTCGTATTGCGCTAGCAGAAAAAAATGCGACAACTGAAGTTGAATTTATTGCGGTTGACTTGCTTAATGGTGAACACCGGACAGAGGCTTTTATAGCTAAAAACCCATTAGCTGGTGTGCCAGTATTAGAGCTTGATGACGGAACATTTATATCAGAATGCACAGCAATTACTGAATATATTGATGCTGCTTTTACAGGACCATCATTGATGGGCATTTCGGCAAAAGAGCGCGCAGTAATAAATATGATGCAAAAACGTGCTGAGTCTATGGTACTTGATGCTGTTGCAACGTATTTTCATCATGCTACTGATGGATTAGGCCCAGAGCTTGAAACATATCAAAATATTGCATGGGGCGAAAAGCAAGGTGAAAAGGCGCGTACTAACTTAAATTATTTTAACGATATACTTGCTAAATCAAGGTTTGTTGCGGGCGATAATTTTAGCATTGCCGATATAACTCTTTATGCTGGATTAGTGTTTGCTGGGTTTGCCAACATTGCGCTACCGAGTCATTTAACTCATTTGCTAGCGTGGCAAAAAGCAGTTGCAGCTCGACCAAGCGTAGCGGGCTTATAAGTAAAAGTGGGTTCAATAGGCCAATTAAACTCGGTATATTGAGTTTCATTGGCAAAACAAAAATTTAAGGGGCAAGCATGAAAATAGCAGCCGATTTTAGTCAGCGTATAGTGGTGAACAGTAATACATTACCGTGGGTAAAATCGCCTATGGCAGGCGTTGATAGGCGACCTCTTGATCGCATAGGCGATGAGGTTGCGCGTGCAACGAGTATTGTTCGTTATGCACCAGGTAGTGAGTTTTCGCCACATGTTCATACCGGCGGGGAAGAGTTTGTTGTGTTAGAAGGTGTTTTTCAGGATGAACATGGCGATTTTCCTGCTGGCTCGTACATTAGAAACCCGCCGCAATCACAACATAAGCCGGGTTCAAAAGAGGGATGTATTATTTTTGTTAAGCTTTGGCAGTTTCAGCCACAGGATAGAACACACGTTCGGTTGCAAACTCACTTTATGGGAAGCGTTGAACACTCAACACAACAAGGGGTTGCGGTAACACCTTTATACAAAGATGAGTTTGAGGAAGTTAGCTTAATTCATTTAGCGCCTAATGCGCAGTTTGTTTTAGATGCTGAGTGCGGAGCTGAGTTGTTAGTAATTGAAGGCGCCGTAACAGAAGGGCAAGATTTGCTTGAAAAAAGTAGCTGGTTGCGTACGCCTGTAAATTCTAATGTTTTAGCAAAAGCAGGCAAGCTGGGTGCGAAGTTATGGGTTAAAGAAGGGCATTTAAACGATGTAGATAACCAAATTGCACGAGTGCAGCAAGCTTAACTAACTTAAGCTCAGCTTAAATACGGTTTTGCTGATTTGCTTCATCATTGATTAATATAAAGTGCTTTATGCTCAAAACTTACTATAAGAATGAGCAAATGTAATGGTAAATTTAACTCCTAGTTTAACACTTGATATAGAAGGCGCTGGACGCGAAATTTTTATAACGTTAAAAGCCGTGGGTAATTTAAAGCACGCTGATTACAATGCAATCACCCCTAAAATTGAAGCCGCGCTTTTAAAGGTAAACAACCCGATTATTAATTTATTTATAGATGGCATTGAGTTAAAGGGCGTGGGTTTTAAATCGATATTTGACGATTTGAATTTAGGGATAAAGCATAATAAAGCGCTAAGTAAAGTAGCTATTTACGGTAATAAAACATGGCAAGCAACCGCTGCAAACATTGGGAATCGTATTATTTGTGGTGAAATGGCTTACTTTGAAAATGCCACTGCGGCAATTGATTGGCTTGAACACTAGTTTTAAATGGGCCTATTATTTTGGGTTTAGGCTAGTGTTATTAGACTAAAGTCTATAGGTTAGATTTCTTCACTTATTAGTTTTTTTTTATCGTTTGTCGGTTTTATAGGGATCCTCTAAAGTTCAGTTGTCGGCAACAAGCACGACTTAACTTAACAGGATTATGACCATGAAAACACTTATCAAAACTATCGCTCTTGGCTCACTATTAACATGTTCAGCTGCTGCAATGGCTGATCAAAGTGATTACAAATTAATGGTTATTGAAGCGCAAACCGCGCCGCAGCCACTTGAGCAATCTTTTAATAGCTGTGCACTTAATGTTAAGTCAAAAAACTATGCTGAAGCAGAACAAATTTGTACTAAAGCAATTGCACTATTACAAGATGCCGATGCCCCTAAATTTAAAGTTCGTCAGCTTACATCATTTGCATTAAGCAATCGTGGTGTAGCGCGCCTAAAAGCTAAAAACGAAACGGCCGGCCTTGCTGACCTATACGAAGCAAAACAACTATCTAACAACGATATGGTATCGCATAACTTAACGCGCGCTAAAGAAGAGCTTGCTTTATAGCACTCAGATTAACAATAGTTAAAAAAGCCCCTGTAGGTATTTATCTACAGGGGCTTTTTTAGATTAATTTTTAAAATGTTGCAGGGTGTGTTAGCTCAAAGTACATCGTCTAAAACGGGCAATGCAGGAAAAGCACCCTTTGATAAACAGGCTTTTGAGCCACAGCGAAGGCCAAAACTTAATGCGTCTTTAATTACTTGTTTATTATTGAGTTTGTCGCTTGGTAATAGCGTCTCGTTGTAATGATTTAAATGATATAACACACCTGCAATAAACGCGTCTCCGGCACTGGTTGTATCTATTGCATTAATAATCGGTGCAGCTTCACTTACGTTAAACGTTTTATGGTAAACAGTGGCAGGCTCGGGTCCATCGGTTAAGAAAATTAAACTAACGCCTAACTCTAATAGCGATTGTAAATATTCATCACCTGATTGACTGGTGTGTTCCGCTAAAAAATTTAACTCATCACGTGATAGTTTTATAATGTCGCAATGGGCGTAGCAGGCACGCACATTAGGCTCAATATCACGAATATTATGCCAAAGGCTGTATCGTAAATTTACGTCAAAGCTAACAAGTTTATTATGAATTTTTGCTTGTTTTAAAGCGCTCAATGTTGTGTTTGCAATGGCAATACTTGTTAGCGTATTTGAGCAAAAGTGTAGGGTACTTATTTCATCCCACTGAATTTGCTGTAAATGTTCAGGAGCAAGGAGTAGGTCGGCGGTGTTATGGCGGTAAAAATTAAAGCTGCGTTCGCCAGTTTCATCTAAGCTGACAATAACCATCGCTGTTTGCGCATTTTTTATAGTAAATAAATACTCGGTGCCGACATTATATTGCTTTAACGCGTCGGTAAGTTGTTTGGCAAAGTAATCATCACCCATACCACCACAAAAAGCTGCGTTTCCACCTAACTTTGCATAGCCTACTGCTACGTTTGCAGGTGCGCCACCAGGAATAGGTAAATACGCTGTGTTGTGTGAGTCTTGTGGCAACATATCAATAAGCAGCTCGCCAAGGCTTAGTAATTTGGTCATGTTATAAATCCTAAAAAACCTAGCAAGGCTAGGTTAAATGTAAGGGAGAGTAATAAAATTTAAGTTGAGTAGGGAATAAAGCGCTGAAATAAAACTGCATTTCAGCGCTCAACACACTCAGACTCGGTTAGTTAAACGCGTATTTAAGCGTTAGTGATGTTGTACGGCCATTAATTGTACGTGCGCGTATAATATCGTTTGCTGGTACAGAGCCTTCCTCTGCTTCTGTAATACCTACTGTATCAAATAGGTTATTTACATTCAGTGCTAGGCTAAGGTTTTCAGATAGGTCGTAGCTTACAAAGCCATTTACCTGTGTGTAACCATCGAATTTAAGGTCGTTATTATCTTGAGCGTAAGCGTCAGTTGTACCAATAAAGCTCAGACCTGCTGCCCCTTTCTCATAGCTGTAGCGAGCCATTAGTGAGTAAATTAAATCCGCTTGACGGCGTGGTGTGTTACCTACAACGTCAGGAGATAGTGCATCTTTAGCAATTTCAGCATCAGTCCACGTCAAGTTACCACGAAAATCCCACGCATCCATGAAGTACGTTGATTCAAGTTCAATACCTTTGGCTTCGTACTCACGGTCGAAGAACTTTTGTGATGTTGCTTCAAAGTTTTGTTCTTCAGTTTCTGCGTAGAACGCTGTTGCAAATACCGATAGCGAGTCAAAACGCTTTTTAACACCAAACTCAAATTGATTTACTTCATCAATTGCATCTTCATCAGCTACTGAGCCATCTGAGCGTACTTTACCAAATAAAAGACGATCAGCGTTTGCACGTCCGCCTTTACTGATACGCGCAAATGTTGCAAGGCTAGGGTCTATTTGGTAGTTGGCACCAATTGAGTAAGACGAGTAGCTCCAGTCGTAATTTACTGGGCTTGAGTTAGCATGATCAATACCGACAACATTCTGCTCGGGTACTGAAATAACACCATCACGGTTCATATCAACAGTAGATGTTACTGCTCCTGCGTAGTTGCCGCGTGCTTCACCGCTGTCGTAACGCGCACTTGCATCAATGCTTAAGTCACCAAGTTTAGTTGAGAAAGCAACATAGGGTGCACGTGTGTCGTATTCAGTGTCGTAGTCGCGCTGACAACAGTTACCCCAAAATGGCGTGCCGTATGCGTATAAACCATTTTCTGAAAACTCAGTGCCGTCGGCAGCCGTTACATTTAACAGTGCTGCGTTGTCACCTTTAAGCTCCATAACGTAAGAGTTCCACAACCACGACATCGCTATGTTTTGCGTTGATGCGTAGTAACCAAACGTAAGGCTTGTGTCATCGTCAAACGATTTTGTTAGTTTAAAGTCGTTAACAATAGAGTCAAAGTCATTCATTGTTACGTCAAACGTATGAATGCGCATAGCTAAATCGCCATTGAATGCGTCACCTGTGTTTGCATTGCTCAGTGTTGCGCCTGCTCCGCCAATGCTTGCAGCCATTGCCGATGCATCGCCTACTTCAGCTGGAATAATAGAATTAAAGTTTCCGCCAACTGACGATTTACGAAAACGGTTTTCAATACGCCAATCGTTGTCTAAGTCGAATACAGCTTCAAAGCCAATAGAATCAACATTTGGGTTCATACCATCGCGAATGTCACCATTGCTAATTTGGTTTTGACCATTTAAGCGAACTGTTTTAGTGAATAGTGCTGAATGCGGTGTATCTGACTGAGAATCAAACCCAGGAACTGAATCACCATTTGAGTACATTGGCATTGGAAGGTAACCAACGCTTTTGTCGTCTAAGTGCTTGTAGTAAAGACGCACATAGCCGTTTTCGAAATCTTTAGTCAAATTAGCTTTTATTTGACCACCTTTATTTGATGTGTAACCCGTTTCACGTGGGCCTTCACCTTGGCGTACAAAGCCACCTACATGAAAGCGAACGCTGTCGGTTAAATAAGTACCGTATTCAAAATCAGTACGTACACTGTCAAAATCTAGGCCAACAGTGGTTGCAACGCTGCCCGATTCGTTTTCGCCGTTTTTAGAGATAAAGTTGATGATACCGCCCGGTGCATTACTTGCTGCTGTAGACGCTGAACCACCACGAATTGACTCAACCGTTTGTACCGTGTTGTCAAGGCGCATAAAAATATCAGCATTACCAAAAGCGATGTCACCGTATTGCAGTACAGGTAAACCGTCTTCTTGTAACTGTAAAAATTTAGCGCCACCTGATGCAACAGGTAGACCACGAACTGCAATGTTTGCATTACCTTCACCGCCAGTAGATTCTGAACGGATACCCGGAATGATTCTAAATGCCTCAGCGGTAGAGCGAGGTGTTGAAACTTGAACTTGTTCAAGCGAAACACTGCTTACAGATACGCTTGAAGCCATAATTGTTGTACGGCGTGGAACACCGGTTACAACGATTGTTTCAAGTCCTTTGTTTTGTGATGCTTCTGGCTGTGTAGTTTCTGCTTCTTGAGCATTAATGCCTTGGCTTACTGCAAGTGCTAATGCACTGATTAAATATAAAGGAGTGTTGTGTGTTGTCATGTGAACGCCTCGTTATGTTGAACCTAAATGGTTATTTATTTTTACTTAATCGATTAAGTAAAAATAACAAAATTTTTACAAGATGCAAATTATTTTATTATTAATTTGCTCTTTTTTTACTCACCCATTGATTTTTAGGGTAATTTTTTTGTTAAATAATTATCAAATTAATTAGTAACTACGTTATTTTGCTCTAAAGCTGATGCTGATGGGTCACGAAAATAATTAAATAGCATAGCCAAAAATAAAATAACTGCAAAACCAGTTGCTAAGTAAAAACCGTAACGCACATGACCAAAGTAATCACTGATCATGCCCATCAAAAGCGGGGCTAATGCTGCTGACAATGCGGTAAAAAATAATATAACGCCGGCTACAGCACCATGTTGTTGAACAGGGAAACAGGAAATGCCCTTAGAGTTTAAAGTAGGGTAAACCATTGACATAAATAAACCTGAAAGCGGAAGCAATCCAACGGCCCAATCTACACCGCCAATTAATGTGCCTACATAACATAGTGCTATGCCAAGGCTTAGGTAGGTCATTACGCCTTGCCAGCTAAAGCGATTTAGTAACCATACCGCTATAAAACGACCCGCCGCGCGAAGTATAAAGAATATGGTTAATGCGTAGGTTGCAAGTAATGGCCATGAACCAGTGTAATCTTGTAATAGTGTTGGCATCCATACATAAATAGCCACTTCGGTTGCAACGTATAGTGCGATAGCCATTGAAAAGCCCAGTGCATAAGGGTTTTTAATCATTTTCATGGTGGTGGCAAGTGAAGCGGGTTTTTCGGTTGTTTTTACAACTGGCGGATAATCTGCGCGCCACGCCAGAAGCGCAAGGATCAAACACATAACACCAGCAATAATGTAAAGGTATGTCCAGCTAACATTTTGAACGAGTAAAACACCTACCAGTGCAGGACCAACAATAGCACCTATTCCAAAAAAGCCTTCTACCTTGTTCATTGTTTTGGTGTGTTCTTCGTTACTGTGTGAAATATCACCCAATAAAGCTAATGCACCTGTTTTAAATAAACCGATTGCCAAACCAATACAGCAAAGAAGTACCAAGAAAAAATTAAAACTAGAACTTACTGCAAATAAAAAACAACTCGCAGAAAAAATGAGTAACCCCAGCATAATGGTTTGCTTTCGTCCAAGGCTGTCGGCTAAAAAGCCTAAAAATAGTCCACTAAAAGCAATTAAAGCCATTGGCGCATAATGAAAGGCACTGGCTTGGGTCATACTTAAGCCAAAGTCTTTTATAAGCTCAGGGATGATCATGCCGACCGCATCAGAGGTCATGGCAAACATAAAAAACATCATGTATGTGAGCCAGCGTATTTGTCGCAACGGATCGCTGCTTACTTGTGTGTGTGGTTTTGTCATTTTATTTAATCCTCGTTAAATGCAGACTAATACGCGCTAAGTCAGTTAGTTACTTAGTGAAGTATTATTCATGCAACGATATTTGTATGTAAAATTTTTAAAAATTACTTGTAAATTTTCACTCTCTAGTTAAAGATATATCTTAATCGATTAAGATTCAACATGGTAATCACACAATGATGCAAAACAAAGTTCAATTGATCACATATGCTGATCGAATCACTGGCCAAGACATTAATGCACTCACTACACTTTTAAATGGATCTTTAAAAGGCGTATTTGGCGGTGTGCATTTGTTGCCATTTTATAACCCAATTGACGGCAGTGATGCTGGCTTTGACCCAATAGACCATAGTGAAGTAGATTCAAGAATAGGTTCTTGGGAAGACATTAAAGCGCTTGGTAACAACCATGATTTAATGGCCGACTTAATTGTTAACCATGTTTCGGCGCAATCTTTTCAGTTTCAGGATGTGCTTGCTAAAGGTAAAGCCTCTAAATTTTGGGATTTGTTTTTAACCAAAGAAGACGTATTTCCAAATGGTATGAGCGACGCAGAGCAAAAAGCAATTTATCGTCCTCGCCCTGGTAGTTGTTTTACACCAATGAAATGTGGTGATGGCGAAACGTACGATTTTTGGACTACGTTTACCGATAATCAAATTGACATTAATGTAAAGGTAGAGGCTGGCGTTGCGTATTTAAATAATGTACTCACCAAGTTCTCTGCTAATAATGTAAATATTATTCGCTTAGATGCAGCGGGTTACGCTATTAAGCAAGCGGGTACTAACTGTTTTATGCTAGATGAAACGTTTGGTTACTTAGATAACTTATCTAAGCAAGCAAATGAATTAGGTATGGAAACAATTGCTGAAATACACAGCCATTATCAAACTCAGGTTGAAGTGGCTAAACGCGTAAACATGGTTTATGACTTTGCACTGCCGCCGCTTATTTTACATAGCTTGTTTAATAACGATGTTGATGCACTTTTGAAGTGGCTAAAAATATCACCACGTAACTGTTTAACTGTACTCGATACACATGACGGCATAGGCATTATTGACGCTGGGCCAATGGGCGACAAACCAGGTTTATTAAACGCTGAGCAAATTGATAACCTTGTAGAAACCATGCATGCAAACAGTAATAACGAAAGCCGACAAGCAACTGGGGCTGCAGCCAGTAATGTTGATTTGTACCAAGTTAACTGTACTTATTACAACGCATTGGGGGCAAAAGATTTTGATTATTTATTGTCTCGCGCCATTCAGTTTTTTGCACCAGGTGTCCCACAAGTTTACTACGGCGGTTTATTTGCATGCGAAAACGACATGGAGCTTTTAGCCAAAACAAATGTTGGCCGTGATATTAACCGCCCATATTTAAATGCAGATAAAATAAGCGAATCACTTGATAAGCCCGTTGTAAAAGGCTTAATTGAACTGATTAAAATTCGTAACGAACACCCTGCGTTCTCTGGTGAGTTTTCAGCGCAAGGTGAAGGCGGTATGTGTTGTTTAACGTGGCAACTTGGTGAGCAATCTATTTCATTAAGTGTAGATTTTGAAGCAAGAACCGCCCTTATAACGCAAGTAAATGGTGATGAAGAAACATCGATAAGTTTAGATTCTTTATTGTAACGAATAGAGTTTTGCTTAACAAAAAGCCAAGCTAGTTAGCTTGGCTTTTTTATTAACTGCTGGCACCAATGTCGAGTTCGTAGCTGACTTCTTGTATTTTGTTTTCTTTAGAAATAAATAAGTTTGCAGCAATTACGCCTTTTTCTTCACTGTTTTGATGAATAGTACTTAACCTAGGCACGAACCGTGCTGCTTCATCAATCCCATCAAATCCAACAATACGTAGGTCTTTTCCAATTTTTATACCTTGCTTGATTGCCTCTCGCATTGTGGCGAGTGCAATTAAATCACTCATACAGATAATAACGTTAGGGCGAGGTGAAGCTGATAATACTTCTTTTGCAGCTATATTAGCAAAGCGCTCACTGCTTTCAGGTATGTTCCAAATGCGGTCGTCAGCAACACTGATATTTGCCTCAACTAATGCACGTTGATAGCCACGTAAACGCTGATGAGATATTGACTCTCCGGTTTGAAACTCGTGATGTTCATAAACGCGGCATAATACGTTTTCATCGAGAAGTCTTAGCCCTAGAATGGCGACTTTATCGTTTATATTGTGCAAAACATGCTTGGCAATTTCGTAGCTAGCTTGTTCGTTATTAATATTAACCGACGCATTGCGGTTAATGTCAAAATCGACTGTGACGACGTGTTTTGGCGTAGTTTTAAGTTGTTCTACTAATGCGTGGTTACGAGGGCGACCGTAGCAAATAAAACCATCTACAAAATCAACAACACTATTGAGGTTATTGTTACTACCAGAGAGCAATAAAACGTTAATATTGTTTTTTTCGAGTACAGAAGTCACGCCTCGCATAAAGCTGCTGGCAACTGGGTCTGATACCATGTATTCAACGCTGTCGGGTAGCACCAAAGCGACAATGTTAAATGTACCGCTTCTTAATGATTGCGCTGCTTTATTTGGGCCAAAGTAACCAAGTTCTTTACAGGCTTTGAGTATCGCTTCTCGGCGTTTTTCAGAGAGCTGATCTGGTCGATTAAATGCATTAGATACCGTTGCATTAGACACACCTAACTCTTTAGCAATACTTTTTAGGGTCCATCGAATTTGTTTACTCATTAACTACTCTTTGCCGTAAAACTACACTACACAAATTAACATATTGAGCTGTTTAACATAATAAAAAATTTGGGTTTTATCGTTAATATATGTATTGATTTGGTTAATAAGGAGGTTGCGTTATTATGTTTGGACGTGTTTTACACAAAAATTATTAATTAAAGTTCGTGTTTTTAATTTAGGCTTGATTGAATACTTACTTTTAGAGTATTGAGGAGCTAAGCAAATGATTATAAAAATTGTTATTTTGCTATGGGCATTATTTATGGCTCGCGCAGTAATTGCTGAATATAAATATTATCAAGCAGTTAAAATGTTTGAGCCTGAAATATGGCAAGCGCTTGGGCAGCCAAAATTTTTAATGATTCCCATAATGTTCGTCTCAGGGGATGGTTTAAATCACTTAAAAGGTGCGACCGATAAAAGAGTGTGTAGGCTTGCTATTAAGCATCGCCAAGCTGGTAAGCTGTTTATATTTTATGTTGTGTTTGTTTTGCTTGCTAGTATTGTATTTTTTAAGTTTTCGTAGTCATTTTCAAGGATGTTTATTGTTATGAAAGCTGCCTCAATGCTAATGTTATTTAGCCTCTTTTATGCGAGTGATGCGTCAGCGTGCTCGGCAAGTACCGATCCTGAACAAGTAGTGCAAGCGCAACTAGAGGCTTATAACGCACGAAATATAGCGCTATTTGCAAGCTGTCACTCGGCAGATATAAAAATTAAAAATAGCCAAGAAGGCGCTCCTGACATTATTGGGCAAGAAAGCTTAAGCAAAGCGTATCAGTTTTTAAAAACAGCGCCAAAATCATTTAAAGTGATTCTTGAAAATCGAATTGTGAATGGGCCTGTGGTTGTTGATTATGAGCGGTTAACTGGGCTTGGTGGGGGTCGAGATGATATGTTTACCGTTGCGGTGTATGAAGTGCGTAATGGCAAAATTGTTAGCGTATGGTTCCCACCAACTAAATAACAACAGCTTGCTTAAAACACCTTGAGTAGAGGCCTACAGCAAGGTGTTTTAATGTTACCACTTAAGCATATTTTCAATAACCTTTAGCTTATCGTTATAGCTTCTAATGCCACAAGCATGCAGTAAGGCAACCGCACTAAACGAGGCTAGGTTAACTAACTGCTTATGTTGGCTTGTCATTAACTGAGTGAAAATATGGTACACCTTAGTGGGTTTAAACTGCTTGGGGCGTTTAATTTGCCACTGATCAATACCTTCTTTTGGTAATAAACATGGAACATGGCCAGGGTATGCTTGCCAAGGCGAATCTAGGGCTTCGGGGAATGCATAGCGTAAAAAATCATGATAAAAGCGATGCTTTCTTACTTGTGACGTTGGCTGCGACAAAACATGTCGAAGTACTTTCCAGGAATAAAAGGGCAGGCAAAAATCCATTTGATACTCGTCCACTTTATCGAATGGAATGGCTAAATGGTGATGCTGATCGTTAAGTAATAAAAACAGGTAGTAAGCTTTTTCAAGAGGAATATCCCCAAACTCTTTTAATGACGTTACGATATTAGCTTTTAGTCTGGCTTGCATTTTATCAGCGTTATGGATTATTGATTTGGGGATATAAGCAAATTGTTGCGATAAATAAGCGTCAGCAAGGCGCTCAGGTTCTTGTGTTAATGCCGCTTCGTAAACTTCATCTGAGTAGTAAATAACACCCAGCCCAACACTGCCTCCATTGCCAGACCATGCTAAACGAGGACGTGTTACTTTAGGGTGGTCTGGATGTTTGCCGTTTAACCAATGCTCGCCTAGTCTGTCTTCAATTGTTTTTGCCTGCGTATCGTTAACACGAATAACATCAAGCTCAATTTTTTGGCTTTTTGCGAACGCCGTTGCGCAGTATAAGTCTTGTGTTTGATGCTGTGAAAAATTAAGCGCGGTGATGTTTACATTTTGCCTTTTAAGTAAGCACGCAATCAACCTTGAGTCTAATCCACCCGATAGCGTAGTAAGCACGTGATTATCGTTATCAATATATTTGTTCACATTGTTAGATAGGTCTTGCTTTAAGCTATGCAGTGTTTTTTCGTAATTATCATTATTTTTAGTAAGGCTGCTCCAGTCAAAATACTGTGTTTTAGTAACCCCGTTAGATGATGCTTCTAGGCGAGTTCCTGGGCGAATGCACGAAATTTCGTTGTAATGGGTATGCTCAAATAGGTAATAGCCAAGTGTTGCATATTCCATCATTCCTTCGTGATTACAGGTAAGTGGTAAGCCTAAGTTTTTGAGTAAGCTATATTGGGTACTAAAAATAAAAGCACCTTCATAATACATATAGTAAAAAGGGCGAACCCCAAGGGAATCGGTAACTAAGTTTAATACATTCGTAACCTTGTTATACCGTGCCATACAAAAAACACCTTCACATTCTGTAAGCATTGCATTGGTATAATGTGAGTTTAGGGTGTTTAAATCATTATTTCGGTTCGCGCTTAAAAGTGGGTGACCAACCAGTGTTGCAATATGCGAATCTGTTTGCAAAAAAGTATGTGGGCCAAAGGTTTCATAATCTAAACTAGCCAAGTAAAGAGCCTGTTCATGTACTTCGTTTATTGTGCCACTGTTTACTTTAGCATCTTCAGCTTTAAATTTATTAATAATAAAATCATGATGTTGAGTTAGCCCAGATGCACAATAAATTCCAAAAAATTTCGCCATAACCCGTACCTGTAAGTCGTTTTGTTATTAATTAGGTATCAAGGTTTGTACCAAGATTAATTAATACTTTGCTAGAGATTCGCAGTACTAATTGAATTTTACTTTTTAGGTACAAATTAATTGCCTTAAAACATAAAACTATATAACTTATTAAGGTGCATACATCCTATAAAAGTAAATTTATCAATCAGCAGGAAAGCCGAATGAACAATAAAATACTCAAATCATCTACTGCTACGTACCAAAGCGGTGTGGTAAAAGCCGATGGCAAATTTTATGTAACGCAAGATGAGGTACGTTTTGAGCCATACAATGAACGTGCCGGTTTAGGGCCTTATACTTTAACACGCAGCGCAATCGTAAAAATTGAAAAATCGGTAGGTACAGGAGCTGGCATTTTACCACTAACAAGTGATGCAATAACAATCACATTAGAAAATGAAGATACTTATGATTTTATTATAGCAAACCCTGATGAATGGATTCATTTACTCAAGCATTAATTAATCAGTAAAGCTGGTATTTAGGCATAATTATTTTAAGTGTGTGTTAAGTTAAATAGCATCAATAGTTTCCTGCTTTAATTATTAAAAAACAACAAAAGGATTTGAATGATGGTTAAAATATCTATGCTAAAACTTTCTACTAGCTGCTTAATTATATCCTTTATGGGCTTTGCAAATAGCGCAGTATCACCGAAAACGGATAAGCAATGGCAAACAGTGACAGAAAACGATATTCGCGCTGCTTATAGCATTACCGCAAAAAATCACCCCGGTATGTTTGATGTTAATAACATTTCGTTTCCTGATTTATTAAAACAAGCAAAAGCAGAGGCGCTTGCTCTGTCTAAGCAAATGAGTGGGCCGCAAGCGCATGCAGCGGCAATTGCACGTTTTAGCACGGTGTTACAAGATGGTCATGCTGGTGCGTTTTCAAGCATCGACAGGCCTGCGCGACGCTGGCCCGGTTTTAGTGCTTTATGGCGAGGTGATGCCCTAAAAGTGTATTACAGTGAAATTAGCACTATTAAAAAAGGGGATATTGTAAGCCAATGTGATGGGCAAAGTACTGAAGCTTTGATGCGCAAAAGAGTGTTTAAATTTCATGGGCAAGTTGCTCAACCGGGGCATTGGTGGCAGCAAGGTTGGCGTTTACTAACGGATGTAGGGAATCCATTTTTAGTCCCCCTAAAAGAATGCGAGTTTGTTAAACCCAATGGCAATACCTATAAACAGGTTTTAAATTGGTTTGTAAGGCCTAAATCAGTCAGTAAGCATTTAGAAAATGCCTACAATGGTGATGAACTTCCCATTGATTTAATCTGGCCTGAAAAAAACATTGCGTGGATTGCTATGCCCAGCTTTTCAGTAAATGATAAACAAGCAGCTGACTACAAAAAAGTGTTCGATAAAATACAACAGCAACGGAGCAAGCTACTTGCTGCAAAAGCCGTGGTGTTAGATTTGCGTCATAACCAAGGTGGCTCATCTTATTGGAGCTCACAAATAGCCAAAGAATTATGGGGTAAAAAAGTAGTAGAACAAAAAACAGCTGGTACTACTCAAAACGAGCAAGTGTGGTGGAGAGCTTCAAAGGATAATACTGACTATGTAGAGTCTTTATTAGACGTTGTAAAAGATCAGCCTGAACTGCTAAAAATTGTTAAAACTGTAGCTGCGGGCATGGCTTTATCGCTTAAAAGTGGTGATCCATTTTATGTAGAACGAGAGTCTACTACGCTAAATATCCTACCAGAAGAGCCGTTAGTGAGTGACTTTAAAACCAAGGTGTTTGTTATAGTGCCGCCGCAATGCGCTAGTGCTTGTTTAGATGCGCTTGATAAGTTTAAGCTTTTTGAAAATACCACGTTGTTTGGTGCACCCAGTAGCGCTGACTCGATGTATATGGAGGTACGTTTAGCCGATTTACCTTCAGGCTTAGGTAAAGTTGTAGTGCCAAATAAAGTATATGTAAATAGAGCGCGAGGGGCAGGTGATTTTTACAAGCCAGATATTGCGTATAACGGCGTTGATTGGACAACGAATATACTATTAGAGCAGATTAAGCGCATCCCATAGCTCAAAAATAAAAAGACCCCCAGGCATTGGATTGTCCAACTATTGGGGGTCACTCCACTTTAGAGCGGTTTTTATTTGGTATTTATTTAAGTTTAGTTACCCATTGAGTATCTAAAACCAAATGCATAACGCGGTCCGTATTGTGCAGCGCTTAAGAACTGGCTTTCAAAACGACTGAACGAACGCTCTGTCTCGTTTGTTAAATTAACGCCTTCAAAGAATACGGTAGTGCTTTCATTCACTTCGTAGTTAACGCTAATGTCCCACTGTAAATATTCTTCAGCATATTGTGGAGGAGCCGTAGCACCCGAATCCGGTAGGCCTTGCGCAATTAGGTATTCATCACGCCATGCACCAGTAATTTTAACTGATAAGCCATCTTTTTCGTAAAAACCTTGTAGATTGGCAGAATCACTCAGACCAGCTAATACAGCTTGAGATGCAAGGTAATAGTTGTCGTACTCTACATCACCGTCAACAATAGTGGCATTAAAACCAGCGCCAAAACCTGACTCGCCGAATAAGTGCTGTATCGCAAACTCAACACCATTTACTTTACGAGAACCTACGTTTTCTGGTGAGTTGATTGTCCACTCTATTAATGGATCAGTTGCTGAGTCAGGAAGTACACGGTTGTTTTCGCCAATTCCTACGCCATTTGCCACAATCTCATTATAGATAGCAGAGTCAGTTGCCTGCTCGCCACGTCCTTCAATTGCGGTTACTGCATTGTTCCAGCGTTGACCTAAATAAACATCATGCAGGCCTTCAAACGTGGTCGTTACTTGCGTGTTATCAATCCAATTATCTACATCTTTCCAGAACATACCCACTGCAGCGTAGCTACCTTCACTGTAGTAATATTCAAGGCTAAGATCGAAGTTTGTTGATTTAAACGGTTGTAAATTTGGGTTACCACGGCTACCGCTTCTTGAATTTAACTTAGGTGATGGTGTTAGGCTTAAGTTACCAAGCATATCGCCAAGGGTAGGGCGTGTGATTGTTTGGCCCCAAGATACACGTGACACTAAGTTATCAGAAAGGTCGACTTTTACATCTATCATAGGTAGAAGAAGATCGTAATTACCTTGGTAATCAACCTCAACTAATTCGCCGCCACTGGCAAATTCAGTTAGCCATTCAGAACCACCTGCCCAATATACTTGCTGAGCAACACGGCTTTTAGCTGGGCTTACAATATCAGTTTCTTCGTAGCGAAGACCTAAATTTACAAAAACGTCGTAGTCGCTAACGTTAAATACCCAATTTGTAGACAGGTAAACACTGATTGTTTCTTCTTCTACTTTGTTAGTTGGGAAGCCATCAAAAGTACCTATTTGGTAAACATCACTGCCTATTACGTCTTCAGTTAAAAAAGCGCTTTGGCGAGCAAATGCTTCATCAAGATCATAAGTGTAAGCATAGCCTGGCGCTACACCGTTAGGACCAAATGAAAACTCGTCAAGAAAGCCACTTAAATCAACTCGCTCGAACATACTATCTGGGAATATCTCAGCAAATGTACCGTTATTAAAGCCTGGTGCATTGGCATTATTAGAGCCACCCCAGCCACTAAGTGTTTGCTTAGTGTATGCAGCACCAAATTTTACTGTTTCTAAACCAATGTCAGTGTAAGTAAATAGTTTACCGTCTAGTTGTACTTGAGATACTTCTGATTCACCGGGTGTTCTTGTAAATATACTAAAGTTAGAGCCAATTTGGTTTGGGTCAACTTCTTGCGTGCCGTTATTCCAATTTACATTAAAACCAGGTACGTCACCTTCACGGAAAGAGTACTCTTTAGTTGAAATGTCTGCCGAGCCTAAAATGATTCGTGCGTTAGCGCCTAAGCCAGGATCTTTACCATTATCGGTCGTTGTTTTAGATGTGTGAGCATCAAAGTTAAAGCTCAGGTTTTCGGTTGCTAACCACTCAACGTTAATACCTGTTGCTTTTGAATCTACTTCTGATGTTTCACGAAATGCAGTAAATGATGCATCGTCACCTGCAGAGTTGTAATAAACAGCTGTGCCATTTTCATCAAGTTCATAAGCATTGGCATTACCACCAAACGATCCGTTCCAAATACCCCAAGACAATGAGTTATTACCGGTTGTTGCTTGTGAAATCGTATGATCAAGCGTAAAGGTTAGGTTATCTGTTGGCGCAAACTGAAATGTTGCTTGCGCATTTAAGCGCTCGCGCTGAATGTCATCTTTTGCAAAACTAATTTCTTGCGGAAAGAAAGCGGCTGAAACAAATTCACCATTTTCCCCAGCGTTTGGGTCAAAGAATTGTTTAGCCGGGTTACCTTCAGCATCCATTGGGCGGTTATCAACAATATTAGCTGCATCAACCGAGAGATTTGGATTAACTAACCAAGAGCGAACATTTGCTGCTTGTCGTTGAAAATCACGACGATGATATGAAAAGTTAGCCGACACACCAAAACGCTCGTCATCAAAGGTATTACTGTAGATACCTGCAATTTCAGGTGTTACTTTATCGCCTTCTTCTACAGATGTATCGTGAATACCTTTAGCCATAAAAGAAAAGCGCTCACCAGGCTTTTGTAATGGTTTAGCGGTAACAATATTGACAGTTGCACCCAATCCACCGGTTGGTGAATCAGCGCGTGCAGTTTTCATTACTTCAAGTGAACTTACACCTTCTGATGATAAGTTTTCAAAGTTAAATGAACGTGTAAAACCTGTTCCCGCCATTTGGCGACCATTAAGTGTTACCAAGTTAAACGATGGACCAAAACCACGAACAGTAATTTGGCTACCTTCACCGTTTGATCGGCTGACAGATACGCCAGTAATTCGTTGTAATGATTCTGCTAAGTTTGTATCTGGGAACTTACCCATTTCTTCAGCTGAGATGGCGTCAACTACACCAGAAGCATCTCGTTTTACATCCATTGAACGGATTAATGATCCGCGAATACCTTTTACTTCAATGATTTCTAGTTCAGGTTCAGCAGTATTTTCTTCTGCTGCATAGGCTAAATTAAATGTACTTGCAGCGATGATAAGTGACACAGAAGCTGCTAACTGGCTCTTTTTAAAAGTGAATGTGTTCATAATTGCTCTGCTTTTCTAAATTTATTACAGTTAGTGGGTGCCTATTTAAAGGCACCTACCATTCAATGGTTGTTCTACGGGTTTGCGATAATTACGTTATCGATACGATAAACCGCGCCTTCACCCGTACCCCATGCTGGGAAAACCATTAACACGTTGATATCACTGATGTCTAAACCGGCGTCAAAAAGTGATTGCAATGTAAATGTGTACGTTTGCCATTGACCAATAATCGGTACTTGACCTTCAACACTTTCTGCAAGAGGAAGCTCCACTGCAGACGCAGCGCCAGTTGATTCAATTTTAAATAACCATTGAGCGTCTGTTGCGTTAGGTGGAGTCACCATTTTCATTTCAAATTGTACAACCCCATTTGCAAGGATAGTCGAGGCATCAAAAGAAACACCTTCATCGGCTAAAAAGCCCATAACAGTTGGCGCTGAACCAATTACAAATTCAGCAACGGTACCGTGATCGCTATCGTCTGTTTCCTCAGTAGGTGTTGAACCACCACAACAATCCCATATGCTCCATTGCTCTGCAGCAGTATCTTGGAATATTGTAATTTCACTTCCTGCAGTAGATGCTGCACTTGGGTCATAAATTTTAGCGTTATCTACACGGTAAACTGCGCCTTCACCCGTTCCCCATGCTGGGAAAATCATAACAACATCTATCGCGCTAACATCTAAACCTGCACCTGCTAGGTCGGCTAAGGTGTAAGTGTAAGTTTTCCATTCACCTGCAACTGGCGCGTCACCTGCGTCTGTTAACGGAAGCTCTACCGCTGAGTCACCCTCATTAGATTCAATTTTCATTAACCAAGTTGACTCAGGGTTATTAGGGTTTGACATTACTTTTAGTTCAAACTGCAGAACGCCATTTTCTAAAATACTAGTCGCATCGAATGGTGTGCCGCTTCCGCCTGCAGAAGTGCGTGTGTTAAAGCCCATTACTGTAGGTGCTTCACCAATGCTAAACTCTGCAGTTAAACCGTGTTCTTCGTCGTCTAATGCTTCAACTGGTGTTGAACCACCACAGCAATCCCACATAGGCCAATCTAAACTTTGTCCGTTGTCGAATAAAACAACCTCAGGAGAAGCACCCAAGTCACCTTCAATTGCTACATTAGTAATAAGGTACTCAGCACCTTCACCTGTTTGCCATGCCGGGAATACCATAAGCACATCAATTGCGCTTAAATCTAGGCCTTTTTCTTGAAGTAGTGATAATGGAAAGGTATATGTTTGCCATTGACCAGTTACAGGTGTTACACCTTCATTGCTTTCACTTAATGGTACGTCGCCTGTATTTGGGCCACCGTCACCTGCTTCTGCTTTAAGTATCCATGTAGTATCCGACGTTGGAGGCGTTACCACTTTCATGTCAAACGTTAAACGGCCGTTTACTTCAAGTAATGGAGATGCATCAAATGGAGACGATGTTCCTGTAAAGTCGTCTGGAAAGTGACCGCCGCGAGTAGAGAAGCCAAGCACAGTTCCGTTGTTATCGTTTATATTAAATTTAACTGCGTCACCTTTGTCTGCATCAGTAATAACCTCTGGTACAGTGCCGCCACAACAATCCCATGCAATCCAGTTAGCGTCTAGGCTACCGTTAAATACATCAAGGTTTCGGGCTACGCCGTCGCTAGGTGGGGTAGGTACAGGTGCTGCACCTTCTACAAGTGCGTCGTCTAGGCTGTCGTAACCTGGGCGAACTGTTTCACAGCCTTTGCCTGTGCTTGGGTCTGATGCACATTCGTATACTCGAACGTAATCAATTTCAAAGCTTTGTCCTTGTGCAAATGCGTCTGCATCAATACCTAGGTTGTTAACGTTTTCAGGCCAATCTCCACCCACTGCATGGTTTAATATAAGGTAGAAATCTTTATCGAAAGGGGCGTTATCCCAATGTGTTGTAAGTTCGCCGCTTCCTTGTTCAAAGTATTCCGCAAACCAGCCTTTGTGCTTAAGGCCAACAGCTTCGTCTTTTGAATTGTAACGAACTTCAGAACGACGTTGTGTAGCGTAAAGGTAATCATCTACATACCAGCGGATTTCACCTTCTTGCCACTCAATAGCGTAAGTATGAAAATCATCAGCTGGGTTCATATCTTCAGGTAACAAATAAGCTTTACCTGAGCTAGAGTTATTTGGCCACTCACGACCGTAATGAAGAGTACCGTGCACGTAAGATTCAATAGTGCCATCTTCAGCGGCTACTTTTAGATTTACAGCTTCTAAAATATCAATTTCACCAGAACGTGGCCAAGTGCCATACTCTTCATCAGTTGGCATCATCCAAAATGCAGGCCAGCTACCCTGACCAGACGGTAATTTTGCGCGCATTTCAAAGCGGCCGTATGTAAAGTCTGCGTTGTAACGGGTATTTAAGCGGGCTGATGTGTAAGGTTTAGCTGCGCCTTCTTCTGCAGGGAGTGCGACGATGTTCAGCATGCCGTCTTTGATAAAGGCATTTTCTTCGTTATCGGTATAACATTGCTTTTCGTTGTTACCACCACCAGCACAGTTTAATTCAAAGTTCCATTTGTTTGTATCAATGCTAGTGCCGTCAAATTCGTCATTCCATACCATGCGCCAATCTGAGACTGGCTCTGAAGAATTAACGACTTCTGTATTCGTGTTTGTTGTTGCAGCGTCACCACCACAGCCGGCCAAAGACGCTAATGAAATAGCTGCCAAAAGGCGTGTAATGCGTGTTGTTTCAATGTTCATAACTGAACCCCGTTCAACTGATAATTGTCAGAATATGTGTTTAAGTTTAGTTGATTTTATAGCTTTTATACTTTCTGTAAGCGCTTACATTTGTGTGTGCAATTGTAAGCGCTTACAAATAGTATTGTGCAGTTGTGATTTGGTCAACATATTTGTCTAAATTATTTACAATTAATTTACTGTTTAACGAATAAATAGTAGTTCTAAAATCATTAAACTGCATAATTTTGTTTAATGATTTTATTTTTTAAGAGGATAGTTGTTACTTTTTTGAAATGGCATGGTTAACAAAGCCCAAAGAGAGGCGTTTTGCTTTTCGCTTGGGTATTCTTTTAGGCCTACATCTATGTCGTTATCGGTTTTTTGCGCTTCATTTTTGTAACTACCAAACAGTTTATCCCACCAAATAACGCTAAATCCATAGTTTGAATTGGTTTCGTTCACGCGTTGGCTATGATGAATACGATGTAGTATTTGGGTCATTAATATTAACCGAAGGGGCTTTTCTATTGCATTTGGCAAGCGAATATTCGCATGGTTAAACAGCGCTAATCCATTAAGTGCTATTTCAAATATTAATACTGCAATAGCGGGTACCCCTAAAGCAGTAACGGCAATCAATTTTATAAGTATGCTAAGTACAATTTCGATAGGGTGAAAACGCAAGCCGGTACTGGTATCAATATGTGCATCAGCGTGGTGTACGCGGTGCAAACGCCACAAAATAGGCACCTGATGAAAAAGCCGATGCTGCCAGTAAATAAGTATATCAAGCAGTAGCATGCTTAAAATAATAGCAACACTACTTGGTGTGGCTATTTGATTAAATAAACCGATACCGTGCTCTTGATTATAAAGCGCTACGGCAGTTAAACCTATTGGCACACTTAAGCGCGCAATTAATGATGAAGCAAACACCAGTCCAAAATTGGCCAACCACCGGGTGCTGCTTTTTATCGGCGATTTGCGGGCAGGCATACGCCATTCTAGCAGCATCATAATAATCAAAATGCTAAAAAAGAACCCTAATCGCCACCAAATTTCATTACTCATTGGCTTGTGTAACCTCATCAGCTTCTTGGCGTTTAAGCGTGTTATAACCACCATGTATACGTGTAAAAATAGTAATAGCGCACGCAGTGGCAAAAATACTCGCCATTAGGGCAAAGTGCTGCGGCCAAATACAAAAGGCAATAAACAGCGCGATGGTTTCTGTGCCTTCGGTTAAACCATTTAAATAGTAAAAGCTTTTGTATTTAAACTGGGGTTTTTCGAGCTTAAATTTTTCGGCGGCTATGGCAAAGGCTAAAAAGCTTGAGCCTGTGCCTATAAAAGTGGCGAGTAATATGCTACCAGCAATGGCGTTTTGCTCGGGGTTTGCCAAAATAAAACCTAGCGGAATTGCCGCATAAAATAAAAAATCGAGGGTAATATCTAAAAAACCGCCAGCGCTTGAACTTAAATTTGCATGGCGTGCCAACGCGCCATCTAGCCCATCTAAAATACGATTTAAAGCAATAGCTGTTAACGCTGCGTACCACATTTCAAACGTAATTAATGGCACAGCTAATAGGCCTATTAAAAAGCCTGCCACAGTAAGTTGGTCGGGCGTTATACCACGCTTGTGCATTAACGCCACAACAGGGGTTAACAGTGGCTTTATTACTGGGGTGATGTATTTGTCTAACATGCTGGGTGCCTTGTGCTTTTTGTACGTTTACTTGGCTAAATTTAAGGTGATCAGTTTGCCGTTTGCGGCCTCTGCATCGCTATGATCGTGGGTGACCATAATAGCGGGCAATTTATGCTCGCGTATTTGGCTAAAAACCAGCTGGCGCGTATCTACTCTTAATTGGGTATCGAGCTTGCTAAAGGGTTCATCAAGCAAAATCGCTTTTGGCTCGCTTAATAGCATACGTAATAAAGCAACACGGGCTTGTTGCCCACCAGAGAGGTTGTCGGGGTGGCGATTAGCCATACCTTTTAATCCAACTTGTTCAAGGGCGTGCTCTATTTTTTCAAGGCGCTGTTTTTTATTGCCTTTAGGCATAGCAAAGGCAATGTTACCGCTTACCGACAAATGCGAAAATAATAACGCATCTTGATAAAGCACGCCTATGTGGCGTAAATGTGCGGGTAAGTTATTAATATTTTCGCCGTTAAGCCACACTTCGCCATTTGCGCTAAAGCCGTTGGGTAATGTGCCGGTAAGCCAGTTTAATAAACTTGATTTACCACTGCCTGATGGCCCCATAATAGTAAGTATTTCGCCGCCTTTTACTTGCTCGTTTAAGCTCAGTAATTGCTCGTGTTGACGATAAAGCTCACAATTTTTAATCTCTAAAGATGACTGCATTAAAAACCTTTTAATTTATGGGTTAGCGATGTGCGCTTTTAAAAAAGTACTTAGGTAACACCCACGCCAGTATAAAGCCAATGAGTGGCAATGCCATTTGCATAATGGCATACACCGCACTGGTGCGCCTACTTGCGCCATTAGCAAGGGTAACCGCTTCGGTTGTTATGGTTGCTATGCGCCCGCCACCGGCTAAAAGCGTGGGGAGGTATTGGCCAAAGCTAATGGCTAAACCAAGTGCCGCCGCAATTAAAATAGGAGCAAATAACTGGGGTAATTTTACTTGTAAAAACACTTTGCAGGGCGTTGCGCCAAGGCTTGCTGCTACATGAGCAAAGCGAGGGTCTAATCGCCTATAACTGCTCGCAAGCGATAAAAACACATACGGCAGTACAAACAATAAATGGGTAAATACCACATTAAAAAACGCGGCCTGGTTATTTACTAGTTGTTGCAGCCACACTAGGCCAAATAAAAACGCAATACTTGGTACAAGCAACGGTAAATAAATAATTAAGCTGGTAAAGCGCGACATGGGTTTTGCACTTAACTGCTCTGACTCTAAGCACAAAAGAGTAATAATAATGGCAAATAACGTAGTAACTAGCCCTATAGCAAGGGTATTATAAAGCGGGCTTTGCATTTGCATTAGCGCACTTTTAAAGTGAAGTAGCGTGAGCTGATCGGGCAGTGCCGCCGGAAAACGCCAAAATCCGGCAACCGACCACATAATTAAGCCAATTAACGAGAGCAAAATAAAGCCAATTACAAATACTGTTAATACGGTTGTTATTTTTTGCCAATATACGCCGCCATATTCTCGCTCGCCATTGGTGAGTAAATCACTAAATAATGCTTTTATCGCTTTTTCGCCGCCAAGCCAAAGTGCTAGCAAACCGCCAGTAAGTACAAGCTGCAATAACGCCCCCGCAGAGGCTTTAATACGCAGGTTTAAATCTACATCGTTAAACCAGTGCATAATAGCTACAGCCAATGTGGGTGGTGTATTTGGACCCAAAATAAGTGGCATTTCTACACTTGCACTGGCATAAGCCAATACGGCTAAAATGGGGAGGCGCAATAATGGGTAAAGGCTTGGTAGTACCACTTTAAAAAAAGCAGTCATAGGGCAGTAGCCTAAATTAAGCGCTACTTTATGTTGTTGGCGCAGTTTTTTGCCAAGCTCAGGTTGGGCAAGCACACCTAGCGCCATTAACAGTAAAAAAGGCAGCTCTTTAAGGGTTAAACCTAAAATTATACTAATACCAAACGCGTCATGCGGAAACATGCCGTTAGGCGCAAGTTCCCACCCACTAAACCAAGGCGATACTAAACGCGAGATCATGCCCGAAGGAGCAATTAAAAAACCAACCGCAATAGCAGCTGCTGCGTGGGGTATTACGAGTATTGGGCTCAGTAAACGCTGAATACGGTTAAGCCACGGGCTATTAAAAAATGCCGCTAAAATCATTAACGTAATGATAAAGGCAAGTAAGGTACTTATTAATCCGCTGCCAACACTTAGCATAACCATGTGTGTTAGGCCGGGTGTTTGCATAAGCATAGTAAAGCCATGTAGGCCAAGTGTTGTTTGCTCAAGTACTGGCGCATAGCCAAAAGCGGGCAGTAGCACGCTAATTAGGCCGCCTATTACCGGCAAAATTAGTAATGCCAGTAAAAAGCGTGGGCTTAATGTAACTAATTTACTAAACATATCGGCGCTTTTATGTGGTTTATGCGTTGGGCTTGCTGCTAACTTATTTGAAACAACACTCATTGGCTTACTCCAAAACGTGTTTGCCAACCTTCCATAATAGCGTTTACCCAGCTTGGGTGAGGCTCACTTAGCGTGCGTTTAATACTATTCAAAGGCAGCGCGCTTGGATGTGGTTGCGTTGTGTTAAATAAGGCTTGCTGCTGTGGTGTTAGCGTTGACTGAATAAGTACACTTTTATCGCCCCATATAGGCGCTTTTTGTTTTTGAGCTTGCGCCTCTGGACTTAATAAAAAATTAGCCACTAACTGCGCACTTTGCTGGTGGCTTGCATTATAAGGTATGGCTACAAAGTGGGTGTTACTTAAACTGCCATCTTGCATTGCATAACTGCGAATACTTTTAGGTAAATCATAACGTTTAACAGCGGCGGGGACTTCGGGCGCTGAAAACGTAAACGCTATGCTTAGCTCTGTGTCGCTTACTAAGCGGCGCATTTGTGCACCACTTTGCATAAAATGGCTGCCATCGCGCCAAAGTGTTGGGTGCAGTTTATTTAAAAAGTCCCATAATGGGTTTAATACTTGGGCTGTATTTTGTGCAGTAGCAGGCTGATTTAACTGTGCTTTAAGTGTGTCATCACTTTGTTGATGTAGCATAACAAGCGCGTATTTTAAAAAGCTCATGCCTAAAAAGTCAGGCGGCTTTGGGTAGCTAAAGCGCCCTGGATTTTGTGCGCTCCAGTTAAGTAATTGGTTTAGGGTTGTTGGTAGTGTGTTATTTGCAGTGCCGTCAATTACTAAACTGTCGTAGTAAAAGGTGAGTGAAGCTTGGCCCCAAGGAGCTTCCATCCCGTTGGTGGGTATTCCAAAATCAAAATTAACAGCGGGGTTATTGCTAGGGTCGGTGTAGCTAAAATTAGGCAGCTTATTAGCCCATTGTTTAAGTAATAATGAGTGCTCGCTCATGGTGGCAAAGTTAGCACCGTTTATCCAAATTAAATCTACGCTGCCTTTATCGTTATTGTTTGCTGCTTTTTCGGCAAGTACGCGGCTTACTGCTTCACTGGTATCGCTTAGCTTTACATGTACTAAGTTTATGTTGTATTTGGCTTTTACTTGCTGCGCAGCCCATTGAATATACGCATTTATTTGCGCATCGCCGCCCCACGCATAAAAATATACGCTTTGGCCTTTGCCTAAGCTTTCAACTTGCTGCCAACGGCTTTGTAATTGTGTACTTGCTAGGCTTTTAAAGCTAATAACAAGGCAAATGCAAAACGCGACACAGCAAAAGCTGTATCGCGATAATGTTTGCCAAAATTTATTGGCGAGCATTTAAATCCCAGTTGTAGTCTAAGAATTTAACTTTCATGTCGTTATTTTTAAGCCCTTTTTGCTGATCGGGTATCAGTTTTAGTGCTTTAGGGTATTGCATAAAAAACTGTTGCAGCGTATACGCACCTTTAAAGCCTTGTTCAAAATCATCGCCGTACCACTTAAATATTGAAGACACACTTAGCGTGTTATCTTGCGCTATATTGCGGGTCATGTCTGATAAAAAACGTACCGTTTGCGCTTGCAATTGTCTTTCTAAATCAGTGGCTGTGTAGGCTTCTTCACGTAGTGCTGGGCAGCCAATACTTGCGCAATTTACAGCAAAGTGAATACGTGGGTCGTTGTATTTACCACTGCCACGTATTAAACCATGTTCTATATCATCAAGGCTGCGAGTTTTACCAAGTAATGGCACAAACTCTTTGCTCCATGGTGAGCTAAAAAAGCTGCCTAAATCTTTAATTGACTTAAGATCTGGGTATTTTGTTAATATAAGCTCAACAGTAAAGGCGTTATATGCGTTAATTAAAAACGCCAGCTGCTTAGGTTTTTCCCATGTATCAAACTCATTTTGCGTAACAGCCGATAGCGAATCTAAATAGGTTTTAAGCTCGCTGTGCTTAGCTTTTATTGCTGAATAATCAACCTCTGTGCTGTGGCCATGATTAATAGCTACAACATGGTTGTTTAATAATGTATTCCAGCTGTCGTGCATATTTTGAGCTTGGGCCGAAAATGACGTTGCAAACGATGTTGCAAGCAAAGCAGACCCTAACAATAGCGCTTTTAAAGGTGTTTTAAACATATTAGCCTCTGCGCCATGTGTGGTATTTTTCAAGCATGTTAAGTACTTTTTCAGGTGCGTGAGCGCGTTTCCACTCGCCTGCTGCGTACTTGTTACCTTCAGCCCAAGTAGGGTAGCTGTGAATAGTGCCTAGTATTTTGTTAAGGCCTAAACCGTGTTTCATTGCTAGTACAAACTCAGCAATTAAATCGCCAGCGTGCTCAGATACCACTGTAACACCGAGTATTTTGTCTTTGCCTTTTGGTGTAATTACTTTAATGAAGCCTTTGGTGGCGCTGTCGGTAATGGCGCGGTCTAGCTCTTCAAATTCAAAGCGAGTGATTTCATAGTCAATGCCTTTATCAATAGCGTCTTGCTCGTTTAAGCCAACACGTGCTACTTCTGGGTCAATAAACGTAGTCCACGGAATAACACGGTAATCGACTTTAAACTTTTTAAGATTACCAAATAAGCCATTTACAGCTGCGTACCAACCCTGATGAGCGGCTACGTGCGTAAACTGATACGGACCTACAATATCGCCAGCGGCAAAAATGTTAGGGTAAAGCGTTTCAAGGTATTCGTTAGTGACTACAGTACGGTTGGTTTCTATGCCAAGTTCTTCAAGGCCGTAACCTTTAAGACGAGCGCTTCGGCCCACAGCACATAGTAGCTCATCGTATTCAATATCGATTTCGGTATCGTTATGTTTTACCATAATGAACTTTTTGCCATCGCGCTCTTCACAGCGTAGTGCTTGATGCGAGGTTAAAATGTTTACGCCGCTTTCTGTTAGCGCTTCGTGAGCAAAGGTAGACACTTCTAGGTCTTCTTTGATCATGATGCGTTCGCTCATCTCAATTTGCGTAACGCTTGATCCTAAGCGTGCAAAACTTTGTGCAAGTTCGCACCCAATTGGGCCGCCGCCAAGTACAACAAGCTTTTTAGGGGCTTCTTCAAGCTCTGCAAATTTAGTCCATAACGTATCGCTTGTTACATAGCCAGTTTCTTCAATACCAGGTAATGGCGGTACAAATGGGCGTGCGCCAGTGGCAATAACAATAGTACGGGCGGTTAATGTTTGTGTGCCGCCATCGTTAAGTTTAATTTCTACAGTCCACGGGTCTAATAATTTACCGTAGCCTTTTACAACATCTACGCCTAGGTTTGTGTAGCGCTCAACGCTGTCGTGTGGTGCTACGTCGGCAATTACTTTATGTACACGTGCCATTACTTTTTTAAACGAAAACTGCGGTGTGGCGTTTTCTAAGCCGTAGTGTTCACCGTGGCGAATTTGCTCAGCAATTTTAGCGCTTTTAATAACGGCTTTACTTGGCACACACCCGTAGTTTAAACAGTCGCCGCCCATTTCGCCGGCTTCAATTAGGGTTACTTTGGCTTTAACCGCTGCTGCAATATAGCTTGTCACTAAGCCGCCAGCACCTGCGCCAATAACAATCATGTTACGGTCGAACTTTTTAGGCTTGGTGTAATTTTTGTATACGCGACGTTTTTTAAACACGTTTAGGATTCCTTTAGCAATGAATGGGAACACACCCAATAAAGCGAACGATAAAATAAGATCGAGCGATAAAATGCCTGATAAGCTTTCAATTTGCGCAAGTTGCGTACCCGCGTTTACAAATACAAAAGTACCTGCGAGCATACCTACCTGACTTACCCAGTAGAAGGTCCACGATTTAATTGCAGTAACACCCATTAGTAAGTTAATTAAAAAGAACGGGAATACGGGTACTAAACGAAGGGTAAATAAGTAAAACCCACCTTCTTTTTCAACGCCTGCGTCAATAGCGTCTAAGCGCTCAGGAAAACGTTGTTTAATTGTATCGCGCAGTAAATAACGCGATACTAAAAAGGCAAGCGTAGCACCTACCGTAGAGGCAAACGAGGCAACCAATAAGCCTTCAACTAAGCCAAATAATGCACCTGCGGCCAGTGTTAATATAGCCGCACCCGGTAAAGAGAGAGCCGTTACTACCACATAAAGCAAAAAGAAGCCGCCAATAACAAGCAACGGCGACTGTGCTTTGTACTGATCAAATTGATCCATTGACCCTTTTAAGCCATCAAGTGTTAGTAACTGGTGTAAATTAAAATGAAAGAACGCGCCAATAGCAGCGGCGGCAATCACTATTAATAATAATTTTTTTATCATGTTCTCTCTCTTAATTAGGGCCTATTAACCTTTTTGGATTGCACTAGGTAAATCCTTTGGGCTGCGCCTGCTTAGCAGTAATTTTACTTTAAAACGCCTATGAGGGATGACCACACCACATAGGCTTTACCTCGTTTTATAAGAAGCAAATTTATGTACATTTAACCTTTAAAGCTAAATATTCATAAATTTTAAAACTTATGGGTCAGAGTCAGCTTGGCATTTATTGGCAATTCAGGGAATGCTAAGGTTGCGCCAAAGTAGCCGCCTTCAAAAACAGGACGCCAATTTTTTTGGTTTGTGATGTTATTTACATCTAAACGTAACTTAGTACTAGGCGTAAATGCATAGCTAGTATTTACGTTTAGCGTGTACTGATCACGAATTTTAACTGTTTGTAAAAAGTCTAATGGGTAACTCTTTGTATATAGACCTGAAAAACCAGTTTGCCATTTCGAGGTAATTGAATAATTACCATTAAAACTAAACGATTGCTCTGGAATACCTTGTACTTGACTGTTTGACGGTGCAAATGGTGTAAAGCTTGGCGCGCCAACGCCCGTACCAGCAATAATGTCTGGGCGTGAGTTATCAAACGCATCAGCGACTTGAGCGGAATCTTGGCTGCTTGCAGAGTTATCGTAGCGGGCATCTATGTAGCTGTAGCCCGCACTTAGCCAATAAGGGTAAGCATCGTAAAATACTTGGCTTTCAAAGCCCGTGGTACGAATACCCGTATTGCTGCCATCGCGATTACGTAAACTACGGCGCTGGCTAAATACCGCGCCATCAGCGTACCAGTCGCTGTTGGTTGGGGCGTATTTTAAACCAAATTCTACGAGTGTGTTTTCTGTTGCAAAGTTTTGTGCACTAATCACGTTGCCGCCACCCAGCACATTACCGCCAGCCATACTGTTTGATGTGGCCTCGTTATAACTTGCAGCACCGTAGCCTGTGAAATCAGCGTTTAGTTTGTAATTAAAGCTTACCTGACCTGACTGAAGTGTGTCGTTAATGCTATCACTTGCTGCAGTTTGGCCTTGTGGTGCAATAGGATCACGTGCTTCTACATCATAATAATCTACCCGGTAACCTACGCTTGTATGAAGTTTATCTGTCCAATCCGAGTCTTGCTGAATAGCAAAACCTGTTTGCCATGAACGAGAGTCAGTGGTGTCTGATAGGTTAAAGTCGCCGCTACCGTCGTTATCTATATCGTACTGTGCACCAGGTGATACGAACACACCCGGGCGAAGCTCAACCAAACGTGCCTTTTGTGCGTCTGTTAAAGGAATGCGGCGATTTGATAATGGGCCAGTTAAATCAATAGGTAAGTCGGCCTCTGTGGTGAACTGGCTGTAGCCAAGCACTTTGTTATATCGTACGTCAAAAGCAAAAATAGTTTGTTGTTCGTCGTTCCAACTATACGTTAGTTCTGTTCGATTTTGCGCCGTGTCGGCGCCGTCAATAATTTCAACAAAGCTATTTTGGGCAATCTCTTCACGCTGTAAATGTTGAAAGTAGGTGATGTTTTTAAGTGAGGCATTTGCACTTAGCTCACGTTTATAAATACTGTGAATTAAATAGGTTGTAGCTTCGTTTTGGTTATCAGGGTCAGTAAGTACAGTGCTGCGATCAATGTTTACTTGCCCAGTAGGCGACACAATCGAACCCGCCGCCGGTACTGTACTGCCATTTGCTTGCACGCCTTGGCCAGTAATATAAAGGCCATCATCAATTAAAGCTTGGGTAGGGCGGTTAATACCGGCGTTGTCGGTAAATTCGACTTGGTATAGCTCAAAGTTAATATCCCAAGTGCTTTTATCGTCTGGCAAAATGCGTAGTGCTGCAAATAAACTGTCGCTTTTAGTACCTGAATAATCGTAGTAGCTGCCATGGTCAAGATGTTCATAGCTTACTCTAAACCCAACTTTGTCTTTAATAATTGGCGCAGTGTAATCTATTTGCGCACTGTATTGGTCCCAACGACCGGCCGATAAACTCGCTTTGCCTTTACTTTCGTCCGTTGATGCTACTTTTGACTGTAAGTTAACAAATCCACCGTTGCGTTGGCTTGAACCAAACAAAACCGGCGGTGCGCCTTTTACTACATCTATTTGTTCGACAGAATTGAACGATAACGGCACGCCAAACCCATTGTTACCTGCTTGACGACGTGTACCATCTTGAAAAAGTTCACCCAATTGACCGCGAATAGTAGGTAAACTTGGCGCGCCAAAGCCACTTGCAGAGTATGTGTTTGGGCTTAGTGCTAATACATCTTGTAAAGTAGTAATGTTAAGCTGTTCTATAAGTTCGCTTGAAATAGGCGTAACTGAGCGTGCTATGTCTTGAAGTGCTAAGTTATCACCAAAAGGACCGTCAATTGTTTCATTTTTAACAGAAAGTCCTTGAGACTTTATAACTTGACCAGCCACTTCTATGTGTTCAATCGAATCTTTTGCTTGCGTTTTTTCAGCTGCAAAAGCAACAAGGGGAGTGTTTAATATGGTGGCTAACGATAGTGCTAAGTATGCGTGTTTCAAGTGGTGTCTCTCTAGTGTAATTAGTTATTGGCGATAAAGACCGAAAGGAATAAAAATATCTTTCAATTAAAGTATAACTTTTTAATTTTTAGAATGGATGCATGCAAATTATTCTTATTTTAGTCTTAAGTTTTAAGTGTTGTTGAATACCTACTTGGATTAAATCTAAATAGTTTGAAATTAATCATACCTTATACGGTCTTGTTCAGTTCTTGGTTTATTTATATATTTTTAAAGGAAATGTTATGACGGGTTCTTTAAGTAGTGATGTTCAAAATCGTTTGCAGTGGTCACTTTTATCTTTGCGTGTAGGTGTGTTTATTGTAATGGTTATGTGGACGTTCGATAAGTTTGTTAACCCTGCACATAGCGCACGTATTTTTGAGCATTTTTATGGGATTAGTGGCTCTACAGATATGGTGGCTTACATTATTGGTGCGGTGCAGCTAGTTCTTGTTTTAGCGTTTTTAGCAGGTATTAAAAAACGTATTACTTACGGTATTATTTTCATAATGCACGGACTATCAACGCTGTCATCTTACAATCAGTACATTGATGGCTTTAATAACTTATTATTTTTTACTGCGTGGCCAATGTGGGCAGCGTGTTTTGCGCTTTATTTATTACGGGATCAAGACGTAAAATATACTATTAAATAAAACAGCCAAACAAAAAAATGGTTATAAGCCAATTAGCTTATAACCAAAAGTACACAGGGAGGTGTATGAATTCTCACTTTTACGATTAATGCATTGCGTCGTTGTATTTGTCGCCTAAGCGCTCTTTTTGCCCTTCAGACAGCGCTTTACCTGCTAGTTGAAATACTTCATGTTCTTCTTCATCTAAGTGATGATGCACTAAATGGTGTAGTTTTTTAGCTTCTACTAACCATGCTGATGAGCTCATTTCGGTGTCTTCAAGTTGTTCAATTAGTTCATCAATTTCATGATGCTCTGCAACACTGTGGCGTGCTTTTTCTTGCGTTAGATCTTCACAAATTAATGGATTATAAAAGTAGCGCTCTTCAAATTTTGCATGTTCTTCTAGCTCTGTTTTTAGCTCATCCATTAAGCTATGACGTTTTTTTGTGTCGCCCTTGGTTTGAATAAGCGCGTCAACTAGTTTGCGTTGTTTGTCATGGTCATTACGTAGTGCTTCAAAAATATTCATAAATCATCCTAATCAATTACGTTGCTTAATAACTAATAAGCAAACGCAGTGCCAGATTTTAAGTTGTTGAAATTAATGATTTTATAGGTTTTAGGCTATATTTTTGGATTGTTTGTGTATTTTTTACAGACGAGAGGGTGAAATAATTTCTTACTTTTAATACGAGCTAATACTTCACGTGCAGCTATTTACAATTAGCTTGTTAAAAACATATTTGGGGGTATGTGTTTGTTAAGCTTTAATACGCCTAGGGCTGCTCAACATTAACCTGATTGCGGCCACTTTGTTTGGCTTTATAAAGAAGCTCATCAGCATGTATGATCAGTTTTTCAAGTGAGCGGTTAGAGGAGGAGCTAATTGCTGCACCTGCGCTAAACGTAATCGTTTCTACGTTTTTTAAGCCTTGTATTTCACTACAATAATTAATTAGCGCATTAGCAATAGAATCGAATGTTGCTTCAACACTTTTTTTATCTACTGTGTTTAAAACAAATAACCATTCCTCACCACCATAGCGACCAAATTGGTCGTCATCAGCAAGTGTATTTTGTGCTGCACGGGCAAAAGCTTTAAGAACGGAGTCACCCACATCGTGGCCGTAAGTGTCGTTAATGTGCTTAAACAAATCTAGATCGACAATGGCAATTGTAGCATTGCTTTGCTTAAGTTTTTGAGCCGCTTTTTGCATAATACCGCGTCGATTTAAACTGCTAGTTAAGTAGTCAGTCAGCGCAATGTTATAATATTTTTTACGTTGTAGTACTTGTTTATAAATAAGTAATAACGACATAATAACTAAAATAAACGCAATTGTTGCGCTTAACCGCCAAATTATTTTTTGTTGATACTCTTCTTTGGCGAGTAATTCGTTAATGTTTTTGTCGTATTCTAGTTGGAGTATTTTTTCTTCTTTTTCTTTTACTTCAAATTTTATTTGCAGTGTTTTAATGTTTGTTTCGCTGGTGGCTTCGTAATGCTTTTTCATAAATGTAAGCATTTGCTCCATTGCGTCAAATGCATCGTCTGTTTTGTTGAGGCTTCGTTTTAACTGGTATCGCTTTTGAAGGTAATCGGCTTTATAAATGCTGCGGCTAAAATCATCGATCATCGAAAATACTTCATCGTTCATTTTATCGGCTTTTTCAAGTAAACCTTGTTTTTTATAAATATCTAGCATCAATATCATCGATGCGAGTTTCATATCACCTATTCCGGCTAGGTGGGCAACCTCAATATTTTTTGTGGCTAAGGCTAGCGCATCTTCGTAGTTTTCTTGTTTGTATAAAATATTAGCAATTGAATACTGAGCAAAAGACAGTCCTTTTTGCATGTTAACAGATTCAAAGTAAGAGAGTGCTTTGTCTAGATAAATGAGGGATTCGTTTGGTTTATTTATTTCAAGTAATACATTGCCCAAGCTCCAGTAAGCTTTAGCTGTATATAAGCCATCTTGAGTTTGCTGATATGCGATCAGCGCTTTTTTAGCGTATGTTATTGCTTTTTCTTTGTTTTCTAAATAATTATACGCATCGGCTATCTTCCTGTAAAAATAGCCTTGCGATGCAATATCGTTGTTTTGCATCGCCAGTTCTAATCCGTCGAGTGCCACGCTCAAGGTTTTTTTCAGTTCATCTGTTTCGGTATAAAAGTATGCAAAGGCTCTTAAAATAATGATTTTTTCAGCCGGTGTAGATTGAGAAAATCGCGTTTTTAGTTGATTAACAACATCGTTTGCCTTTTGGAGTTCTTTTTGTAGGCTAAGCAGTTTTAATTGTGACTCCAAAAATAGCAGTAATACGTCAGGTTGTTTAGATAATTGCTGATTTGATAAGTAAACAGTGAGGTGTTTATCTAATTTTTCGTACTTTTCTTCCCTAAAAAGCAGTTCGGCATAAATGGCTGCAGCTTCTAAATGCAAAGCGTCATTCTGTTTTAATTTACTTTGCTCGTAAGCTTGAGTGATTTGTTTTTTGTTTTGCAGGTAATCAAGTTTATCTGTTCTTACACTTTTAATTAGCGCCCGAACGTCTTGCTGACTGAGCTCAGGGGTAGTGGAATTGTTTGAATAAGCAATACTTTGAAAGGCGGCGAGTAAAAAAAACACAACAACAAGCTGTTTAACCAACACCGATAGGTAACTTGCTTTAAATTGCATGTTATTAGTCATATTAAGCCCTTACTAACTTGATACGTGTAGCTTTTTTGAAAAACGTAGGGTTAGTTAAATTTTGGCTATACCTTAACCATATACTTTTAGTAATCAAAAACTTAAGCAGGTTGTAGCCTTGAGAGACGTTTATATCTAGCATTTTCAATCTATATTAAGTATTGGTTAACCATTAATTATCCAATTACATTACCATAAAAGTTATTTTATAAAAATATCTACGCCTATAATCCTAGTATAAGCGTGATAGCAGCCTTATTTATGGTGGTTTTAGTATTTATCTTTTAAAAATCAGCATCAATTTTAAACTCTAAGCGCTCGTGATTAATCGGGTGCGTGAATGCTAGATACTCAGCATGCAGGTGTAACCGGTCTGCTTTTTTACCATAATGTGTATCACCAATAATAGGGGTGTTTAAACCTAATACATGTGCGCAGTGCACACGCAGTTGATGTGTGCGCCCTGTTTTAGGGTAGAGCTGCAAGCGAGTTGTGTTGTTTTTTCGCTCAAGTACTTGCCATGTTGTAAGTGCAGGCTTTCCTTTTTGGTAACACACTTTTTGACGCGGCTTATCATCAAAATCTGGTGTTAGTGGTAACTCTATAGTACCGCTTTCTTGTTCTATATTCCCGTCAACTAAAGCAACGTAGCGCTTTTCTATTGTGCGCTCAATAAATTGTTTTTGAATGGCTTTATGTGCCCGTTTATTTAGGGCAATAATTAATAGTCCTGAGGTTGACATATCCAATCGGTGCACAATAAGTGGGCCTGTAGCTTCTGGAAATTGTGTTTTCATACGCAAGAATACAGAGTCGTCTATGGTAATGCCCGGGACCGATAAAAACTCTGCCGGTTTATTCACTATGACCAAATCGTCATCTTGGTAAACAACAGTAAGCTCTTTACCTTGTGCAGGGTTATTCAACAGTGGGCTAGGTTCTACATTTAAGCCTTTTAGCATGTGGCCTAAAATAGGCTGACACTTACTAAAGCAAGATGGGTAGTAGTTTTTATGCTGCCTAACCGCAGATTTAGGCGGGGCTCCCCACCAAAATTCACCCATGGCTATAGGTGTTAAGTTATGTTTAAACGCATATTGAAGTAATTTAGGGGCTGCACAGTCACCTGCCCCCGATGCCGGCGTATGCTCAGGTAATTTGGCAAAAATAGCATTGAGGTCTTCTATTTCGCCATCAATATTAAGAAATTGATATTGAGCAAATAGTATTTTTTGTAAGCTTTTGGAGAGCGTTTTACGGCGTTTTTTTAAATGTTCAAGTTCATCGTTTATTTTGCTATGCGCTTGTTCAAGTGTGACTAGCTGTGTTTGCCATTTTTGCTTTAATGCCTGAAGCTGCTTTTTTTCTTCAATGCTTTGTGTTGCTAGCTTTTTTTTGAGTTGTTGAATTTTGGTTTTACTCGATTTTTTTTCAGCGTCGCTGCGTTGTTTTTTACGCTTTTTTCTGCTTTTTTGCATTAAAGCATGCTGCGCTTGCAGCTCTTTTTCAAATCCTTCGTTGGCGGTAGCTAATAATTGGCTAATGCTCTTTAGCTGCTCACTGTTTTCAAGTTCGTTTATTTGCGCGTTTATGTCATTTATTATTTTGCTTTTAGCTAAGTAATTTTCATCGTTTAATTGCATACTTGAAATAGGGGGCACAAAGTTAATATTTTCCTTGTTTGCGTCAACTTGCCCTGAGTAGGCTGCTAAAAAGCCCAGTTCGTTTTGCTCATTTTTAACCACTAACACGCCAAACATTTTACCCGCGTTTTCAGCTTTTAAATGTGGCAGTGTTTCGAGCTGCTGTTGCAATTGTTCGCTTGCTGCAATAGTTAACGGGTGTGGCTCGTAAAAAAAGGGGTAAGTAAACTGTTCCGGTAAAGGAATAGTGGAAACAGGTTGAGCATATGGGGTAAAACAAGGGCTGTTAGACATAGCGGTCGAATCATGAAATTGAGGCGAAGAATTAATTTAGATTTTATCACAGCATGAGCTTGCTAGGGGATATTGGTTCTACAAATAATAAAAAAAGGCCAGCAACAATGCCGGCCTTGATATTTTAACTTACCACAAATTATTTATTGGCATCTTTTACTGCTTTAAGTTTTGCTGCGTGGTCTATTTCGTAATCAGGCATGTCTTTTTTACCCTCTATTAAATAGTTATCCATCCAACGCATTAAACGTAAGCTGTAGTCGTATTGTGCTGCCACTTTACGGTTGCCGTGGCCTTCACCCGGGTAATAAACAAGGCGTACATCTTTACCTTGTACTTTCATGTAGCGGTAAAGCTCCATTGACTGTGCAGGGTGCACGCGTGGATCGTCTTTACCGTGCATAATAAGCAACGGTGTTTCTGACTGACCAGCCCAGTAAATTGGGCTGCGCTCTAAATACCATTGCCATTTATCCCACGGGTATGAACGGGCATGCACTAAGTGCATTTCGTTTGAAATATCAGTGGTACCAAACTTAGAAAGTTGGTTAGTGACACCCACAAACATAACACTTGCTGCAAAATGTTCAGTTAGTTTTGTTGCACCCCAAGCAGAGGCGTAACCGCCGTAAGAACCACCTGTGATACCAACACGTTTGCTGTCAACTAGACCCATGTCGACTAAATGGTTTTTAAAGTCCACTAGGTCGTCAAACTCTTTACCAGCGTAATCGTTTTGCCCTAGCTTTGAATAATCAACGCCTTTACCTGTAGAACCACGATAGTTTGGATAAAATACCGCGTACCCACGTGCAGCACCCATTTGGCCAGGGCGAGAGTAATTGGTGATCCACCCATCTTTGTCGTGACTTTCTGGGCCGCCATGTACTGACATTATAAGTGGGTAGCGTGTGCCTTTTTTGTAATCGAGCGGGTATACAAGTACGCCGTCTAGTTCAACGCCATCACGCGCTTTAAGTTTAATCGTTTCTTGTTTAGCAAAACGTTTATCGTTCAGCCAGCTGTTTGAGTCTGTTAAACGCTTTGCTTTTTTACTACGCACAATAAACACTTCGTTAGGATGCTTAGCACTGTTACCACGAAGTGCCAATGTTTTATCTGAGTCAGAAACACTTAACTGCGTTGCAATAAATTGGCCTTCATCAACTAGCTTTTTGTATTTGTTAGAGCCTGCTTTGATACTGGCAACAAAGCTTTGCGTACCTACATTGGCAATAAAGTTAAGCGTGTTACGCTTATGCGACCATTCAAAATCAACGACGTGGCCCATAAAGTTAGGTAGCCACTCAGTGATTTTTGCGGTTTCAGTGTCAGCAATAAATAAGCGGCCAGTTGCTGGGTCGTGCTGATCTTCTGCGCCTAAAATAGCGACGTATTTACCATCATGCGACAGCTCTGCATCGCCCAATTTACCCTGTGTTTTAAACGATAAGGTTACTTTTTCGTTAGCAATATCGTAAAGGTGCCACATTGATTTAGTATAGCGATCGTCAATAAGTGCTGTAGGTTGAGTTTTAACGAGTAGCTTGTCACTGTCGGCTGACCAGTTAACATCGCTTACATAGCTATCAATGTTTATGGCTGTTGGCGATAATGGTTTATCTTCTTTGGCCAAATCAACAACAAAGAGTTGTTTGTTTTTTAAACCTAGTTCGTATACTTCTGCTTTAAAACCAAGTTTTTTTAATTCTTTATCTGATTTGTCGGCAGCGGGCATCGCTAATAACGCAAGCTGTTTATTGTCTGGGCTTAGTTGATAACTTGAAATAGAAGTCCCTTTTAACGACATAACTGCTTGTGCTTGTCCGCCATCAACAGGAATTTGGTAAAGCGAAGTAAATTTATCGTCTTTAAGCTTTGCTAAAAAGTAAATTGTTTTGCTGTCGTTTGACCATTGTAGGCTTTTAATATTAACCGAGCCGGTAATAAATGGGCGTTCAACACCTTCATCGTCTACAACGTAAAGTTCGCTGTAATTGCTGCCATTTTCGTCAACGTAAAGTTTGCGTGGTAACGAGCGTGTAAATGCAACGCTTTCACCATCTGGGCTAATACTTGTTTGTATTACCGATTTTACTTTTGGAATGTCTTCAACTGTGATTGCTGATTGCGCAAATGCAAGGCTGCTTGAAAGCCCGATTGCTAGCGCTAAGCTTGTCTTAAGCATTGTTATATCCTTTATTTTTAAAATCCAGATTAGTATAACAAGCTAAGGTTAATAAACTAAAAAATGCGATTAATGCTCAAAAGAGGGCGTTAAATGAAGGTGATAAAATAAATAATGAATAGCGCGGAATGTACCGCGCTGCTTTTTATAAACTTTTTTTAGGCGGTAAGGCAACGTTTGCAAATATAAGCCCGGCTACAAGCGACATAAATATTAAAAATGTTTGCTGGCCTATATGCTCTGCATATATGAAGTCTTGGCCTTCAATAAGTGAATTTAAGCCAATGTAGGTTTTGCTACCTGGGACTAATACAATCAAGCCCTGCATTGCCACAATTGAAGCCGGCGCATTAGCAACACGGTTAAATAAATTACTAAAAATACCCACCGATAACGCGCCAACAAATGTACCCAATGTGTAATCTAAATACATTGCTGACCCAATACTTGTGCCATAGGCTATAAAGCCTGATGCAATAGACCAACCCGCATGTTTTAGTTTGGTTCTAAATATAACTATTAGGCTGCTACACAGTAAAAATATAGCGAGCCAAGGTGTCCAGCTGGGTAAAGGCTCCGGTTGAACAAAGTCTGCTTGGCCAAAAAGTGCAAAGCCAATGCCTATACCTATAAAGCCACCAAAATAGAGTTTAAACAGCAACATAAATGAGTCCATTACTCTTGCTGTACCCGAGACCAAGTGGCGAGCTGCAAGCTCTGCCAATCCAAGTGCAAGCGCAAGGCCCGGTATAAATACAATAATGGCAGAAAGCACCACTAAGCGTATGTTTACTTCGGGTGTTATATAAACGCTTACAGCACAGGCCATAATTGCTGAAACAATAGCAACAAGTGGTTCAAGCATATGCGCTACACGTTTAGAGCGCATAGACCACAATACAAACATATACACCACAAGGGTGAGTAACGCAGACCAAATTACATCGGTCCAACTGGTGCCCATAAGCATTGCAAATGCGCCGCCCGAGGTTGCAAATGCAATACCTGTCGTTAATTTATTGTAAGGGTTAGGGGCATCAAAAATTATATCTAGCTGTTGGTCTACTTCTTGAAGAGACAATTCTTCATTAAGCATTTTATTTACAAGGTCGTCGGCATCGGCAAGTGATCCTAAATCATGATCGCCTGGGTCAACTCGTGCCACATGCGTATACTCATCTTCATGGCCGTCGGTCCAAATAACAAAGGTGACCGAGGTGGGCGACATAACAAACGACGATTTGAGGCCTAAGTATGTGGCGACTTCCATTAAGTGTGCTTCTAGGCGGTAGGCAGGCGTACCGTATTTATGAAGCATTTTACCCAACTTAACGATAAATTTGCGTTTTTCTGTAAAGGTTGCAGTTTTCAAATCTTATTTAGGCCAGTGTGTAAATAAATTAGCTAAAAGTATAGGCTAAAACGCCCATATGTAATGGGCGCGATTTTAAAGACTAATTGGTGCGTGTCTAGTCATTTTTAATCTAATTTTTTATTTTTCTCCGCTATCCATTGCGCCATGTATTGTGTGCTTCGCATTGTGTGATGTTTGAGCATTTGTCCGGTAAAGTTTTTTTCACGATGCGTGCTTAAATCGCTGCTTATTGCATCTATTTTATTAATGAGCGCCGCGCTTAATTTTACTTTGTCGAATACGGTGTTAAGTAGCGTATTGCCAGCTTGCTGGGCATGATTAAAATCGGTTTCATTGGTATAAAGCTCAACAGCTGCATTTGCAAAGTCTTCGGTATTATTAGCCACTTTACCAGACCAAGGTAAATCGTTGTGCATGCCCTCTACACCAATACTGGTGGTAACGCTGGGTGTTTGCATTATCATGGCTTCAAGTAATTTACCTTTAATCCCTGCGCCAAACCTAAGAGGGGCTAAACATACGCGCGCACTTTGCATTACATCATAGGCGTTATCGGCCCAGCCTTTTATTAAAAAACCCGTTTTAGGGTTATTAAGTGCTGTGGCTTTAGGTGGCGGGTAAGAGCCATAAATATGTAGTTCTGCTTTTGGTAATTGCTTGCGAATAAGCGGCCATATTTTTTGTAAGTAAAGTACTGCATCCCAGTTTGGCGCATGCCTAAAATTACCTATCGTCATAAAGTGCTGACGTTCATCAAAGCTTTTTGTGGTTTCGGGCAACGAGGTTAAATCGACCATAAACGGTAAATGGTGTAATAAGCTTGGTTCGACCTTAAATACGCTATTGAGTAATTCCATTTCGTAGCTTGAAATAATTAGGCTTAGGTCGCAACGCAAAATAGCCGCTATTTCGCGTTTAGCTATGTCTGAATGTAAATCGCTGGTTGTAAATTCACGCTCGCCTTTGTGCGCTTCATGGCGTGCGTTTCGCAGGCACTGTAAATCTTCGGTATCGAGAATCTTAATGGCATTGGGGCAATGCTTATCAACGCGCCAACCAAATTGTTCTTCCATCATAAACCGGTCAAACATTACAATATCTGGGTTATAGGCTTTAACGTATTCGTCAAAGCTTTCGCAATTAAGGGCAATGCTTTGGCTTGTTATACCAAAGTCGTCAAGGTTTACCATGTGCTCTGTGCGTTGAGCGGGAGTAGCAAACTCCACTTGCCAGTTTTGTGCTGTAAATGCGTTCAATAATGACATCATGTGCGTACCCGCAGCGGATGAGTTGGGCTCTGGCCATACGTAGCCAATTACCAGCACTTTTTTCATTGGCTAGACTCTTTAATTTGTAAGTTAACATTTACCAGTGTTTTAACCGGTGGGGCTGTATTTTGTAATAGTTCTTGTAGTACTAAAAGGCAACGTTTCGCGATTTCATGCGTGCTGATTGCAACACTCGTTAATGTGTCGTCAAGTAAGGCGCTATTTTTAACTTGCTGACAGCTTACTACTTTAATGCGTTGATTAGCTGCTAAGTTTAATGTGTTAATGCTTGCTAGCACGCCGTGGGCGATAATGTCATTCGCACACACAATGGCGTTAATAGCAGGGGTGCTTTTATAAGCCTGTGCAAAAGCATTTTTGGCACTAAGAGCGGAATTTTCACCACATTCGATTGCGTTTAGTGGCGATATACTGTGTTGTGCACATGCGGTATTAAAGCCGTGTTGAAGTGTTAAGCAGCTGCTTAATTGTAAATTGCTGCCTATAAACGCAATGTTTGTAACCCCTTGAGAAAGTAAATGCATGCTAACTATATGGCTAGCTTTTTTGTAGTCGGGTAACACACAAGGTGCATTACTAAATGCAAGCTCTTGCATTAAGGTAACAACGCTATGCTGAGAACTTAATGTGTCTAACCATTGGGTGCATGTATTAGTCACAGGGCAAATTATAAATCCTGCGGCGTTGTATTCTTTTAGTTTATTAATTGCCTGTGTTTGCTGCTCAACGTTATTGTTACTGCTAACAATAACGGCCTGAAAACCTTCATTGTTTAATGTTAGCTCAAGCTCGTTGGCCAACTGTGCCATAACAGGGTCAGTTAAATCATTTATAACCACAGCGATTAAATTAGAGCGCTTTGAACGCATAGCTGCGGCATCGCGGTTATAAACGTAGCCTAATTCATCAATTGCTTTTAATACTTTTTGTTTGCTTTTATCGCTGACTTTTTTACTTTGAGTCAGCACCAAAGACACCGTTGACTTAGACACACCTGCAAGGTCGGCAACATCAAAAATTGTGACAGATTTAGCTTTGTTATGCATAGTAGTGTTTGTCGCAGTGATAAATTAAAAACGCATTAGTGTAGCTTAAACTGGGCTGTTAAGTCATCTTTTGCCATGTGTTGAGCCACCTTAATGCTTTATGAACAAAGCAAAACGTGTTTATATACACTTAATTGTGTAAAAAATAACAAAAGGATAAAAACATGAACGCTTTTAGGCTGTTAGTTGCCTTTATTTGTTGTGTTGTATTACTACCATTTAGTCATGCAGAGCAGGGCTACCAAACTCCTTCGCCTGATTTAGCGGCAGTGGTAGATGCTAAATTGGCGCCCACAAGTTACTTATCAAGTGATGGTCAGTGGCTTGCGCTATTTGAACGCAGGCGTGTTGTATCGCTTGATGAGCTTGCAATTGAAGAGTTAAAGCTTGCGGGGATTAAACTAAACCCGGCTAATTTTTCACGCACACGGGTGCGCGCAAATTTTAGTGCTGTAGAACTTAAACATGTGCAAAGTGGCACTGTTATTAATATTAATAACTTACCAAATGGTATTATTCGCTCGCCTAAGTGGTCTTCAAATAGCAAATACTTGGCGTTTATTGTTGAACAAACAAACGAAGCAAATTTATGGCTTTATAGTGTTGAAAGTAAACAAGCAAAAATGCTTTCAAGTGCTGCGTTAAATTCAGTTTTAACGGCATCGCCATACCAATGGTTACCAGACAGCACAGCCATTATTGCAAACCTAGCTGTAAATGTGGGTAAACCACGACTAGAAAACAACAGCCAAAATGTTGTGCCAGTTATTCAGCAAAGTACTGGTGAAAAAGCCCCCGCACGCACGTATCAAAATTTATTAACGAGCCCATTTGATGAAGCTCAATTTAAGTTTTTTGGCCAAGGCCAGTTGGCTTACATTACCCTTGATGGAAAAGCCCAAGCTATTGGCAGTCCTGCACTTTTTAAATCGTTTTCGGTGTCGCCCGACTCGACTAATATTTTGGTGGCGGGAATTAACGAGCCGTTTTCGTATCAAGTGCCTTACAGCCGCTTTGCGACAACGTGGCAAATATGGGGTATGCGTGGTTTTGCATTAGCCGAGCTTGCTAAGCAACCTTTGGCCGATAATATTCCACAAGGTTACGACAGTGTACGTACAGGAAGACGTAATTTTGAATGGCGAGCAGACCAGGGTGCTGAAGTTATTTGGGCAGAAGCGCAAGATGGCGGCGACATGAAAACTGACGTACCGCACCATGACTACATTTATAGCCTACGTGCACCGTTTAAACGCGCGCCAAAGTTATTTGCAAAAGTAGAACGTCGTTATGCGGGTATGGAGTGGGCTAATAACGACATTGCTATGCTGAGCGATTGGCGCTTTAGCGACCGTCAATTGCGTACGTATGTTATTCAGCCACGTAATGCCGATAGTAACCGTGTGCTGTTTTCAGAGCGCAGTTATAACGATGCTTATAAAGATCCCGGTAATGCTATTTACGAGCGTAACGATTTAGGCGCTAATGTAATTAAAGTGGTTGGTGGGCGTTATATTTACCTGCGTGGCAATGGTGCGTCAGAACAAGGTAACATCCCGTTTTTAGACAGGTACGATGTAAAAACAAATAGCAGCAAGCGTTTATGGCAATCTAAAGCGCCTTATTACGAGCGTGTAAGGGCGCTGCTTGATGACGAAGGCGAACGCTTTATTACTGTTCGTGAGTCTAAAACTGAGCAGCCTAACTTTTTCATTCGTGATTTAGATGACGATTCGTTAACCCAACTAACGCAATTTGAACACCCATACCCTGCTTTTAAAGGGGTAACAAAAGAACAAGTGCGTTACACGCGCGACGACGGTGTTGAGCTTTCTGGCACGTTATATTTACCACCAGGGTACGACAAAACACAAGGCACTTTGCCTGTGCTTATGTGGGCTTACCCGCTTGAATACAAAGACAAAGCAGTAGCGTCGCAAGTTCGCGAGTCGCCTTACGAGTTTACGTATATTGGTTACTGGGGCCCAATGCCGTACCTTGCCAAAGGTATTGCCGTATTTGACGATCCTAAAATGCCCATTGTTGGTATTGATGGCAGCGAGCCAAATGATCACTTCAGAAAACAGCTGGTTTCTAGCGCCAAAGCAGCAGTAGATGTGTTAGTTAATAAAGGGATTGCTGATAAAGACAAAATAGCCATAGCAGGGCATTCATACGGTGCATTTATGGTTGCTAACTTATTGGCGCATAGTGATTTATTTAAAACAGGTATTGCTCGAAGTGGTGCGTATAACCGTACGTTAACACCATTTGGTTTTCAGGGGGAAGAACGTGATTTTTGGCAGGCGCAAAGTGTATACGCTAATATGTCGCCGTTTTTTCACGCCGAAAAAATCGATGAGCCAATGCTCATGATACACGGTAAAGAGGATCCTAATTCAGGCACTTTTCCAATGCAAAGTGAGCGCATGTATGCCGCGCTTAAAGGCTTAGGAAAAGATGCCCGTTTAGTTATGCTGCCTTACGAAGCTCATGGCTACCGCGCACGTAAAAGCTTATTACATGTATTGTGGGAGCAAGAGCAGTGGCTAGATAAGTATTTGTTAAATGATACACCACAGCCAGTAGAGGTCGTTAGCGAGCCTGCTGTTAATACCCAGCAATAACAATACACATAGGTAAGCAACAGCGCGGCTACTTATAGCCGCGTTTTTGTTATGAATACGAGAGTAAATTAATGATTGATGTAGCAGCACTGGCAGTTTTTATTCCTACGTTCTTTTTTGTATCTATCACACCGGGTATGTGTATGACGCTTGCCATGACATTAGGTATGAGCATCGGTGTGCGCCGCACCCTGTGGATGATGATAGGTGAGCTGTTAGGGGTTGCAAGTGTAGCTATTGCGGCGGTACTTGGGGTTGCAAGTGTCATGCTAAATTATCCTGATGCGTTCGCTATTTTAAAATGGGTCGGTGGTGCCTACTTAATTTATATAGGTATAAATATGTGGCGCGCCAAAGGTAAAATGTCGGTTAATACACATAGCCCAAGTGATGTAAGTAGGCAGTCGCTTTTTACGCAAGGGTTTATTACCGCTGTTGCTAACCCAAAAGGGTGGGCGTTTATGATCTCACTATTGCCGCCGTTTATTAATGTTGACCAGGCTGTTGCGCCACAGTTATTTATTTTACTTAGCGTAATTATGATAACCGAATTTGTAAGTATGTTAGCGTATGCAACAGGTGGTAAAAGCCTGCGCTTGTTTTTAGCCCGAGGCGATAATATTAAATGGATGAACCGAATTGCAGGTAGTTTAATGATGCTTGTAGGTGTTTGGTTAGCCTTAGATTAATAATAAAGAGCCCGTGGCTCTTTATTATTTTGCGCATAACGACTATTAATTTTTAATTAGAACCTGCGTGATTTAACTGCGCTTTTAAAAATGGTGCCGTTTTACTTTTTTGTGATTCAGCGACCCTTTCAGGTTTTCCTTGTGCAACTATTACCCCGCCTTCGTCGCCAGCTCCTGGGCCAATATCAATAACCCAATCACTGTTACTGGCTACTTGCATATCGTGCTCAACCATAATGACGGTGTTGCCAGCATCAACTAAGCCATTTAACTGCGCCATTAGCATGGCTACATCTTTTGGGTGTAGGCCTGTGGTTGGTTCATCTAAAATATAAAGCGTATCGCCTCGCTGTGTTCGTTGTAGTTCAGTGGCAAGTTTAATACGCTGGGCTTCACCGCCCGAAAGTTCAGTAGCAGGTTGCCCTAAACGTAAATAGCCAAGGCCCACTTGTAAAAGCGCATTGAGCGCGCGCAAAACAGCGGGTTCATCGGTAAAAAATGTATGCGCTGACTCAACGGTTAAATTAAGCACATCGGCAATGGTTTTCTCTTTATAGGTAATGTCGAGTGTTTTTTGGTTATAGCGCTTACCATTACACACAGGGCAAGGTGAATACACGCTGGGTAAAAATAACAGCTCTACGCTTACAAAGCCTACGCCTTCACAGTTTTCGCAGCGGCCTTTTTTAACATTAAACGAAAAGCGACCGGCATCGTATTTTCGCTCTTTTGCCTCTTTGGTATTGGCAAATAGCTTACGTACTTGATCGAATAAGCCCGTGTAAGTGGCAAGGTTTGAGCGAGGTGTACGGCCAATGGCTTTTTGATCAACCGTTATTAGGCGCTTTATGTGTTCAATGCCCTGAGTTATTTTCCCGTCGGTTGCTACGTTGAGCTCTTGCTCGAGTAACTCTGCTTCGTCGGTAGGTATTTGTGGCTGCGATTTTTGCCCCAGTGCATCATAAACCAGGTCAACAAGCGCTTGGCTAACTAAGCTTGATTTACCTGAGCCAGATACCCCTGTAACACTTGTAATAACCCCAAGCGGAAATTCTACATTAAGCTTTTGTAAGTTATTACGTTCAACATTTTTAAGCGCTAGCCACGCTTTAGGTTGGCGTTGCTTGTTTTGTATGTGAGCCTGCTGGGTTTGGTTATTTTTAAATAAATACTGGCTAGTGTGTGAGCTACTAATTTGCTTTAGGCCTTCAACGGGGCCGCTATAAAGTATGTTACCGCCATGGGAGCCCGCATTTGGCCCAACATCGACTACCCAGTCGGCATGTCGAATAACACTTACGTCGTGCTCAACCACAAATACAGAGTTACCAGCAGCTATTAGTTCATCTAATGCGCTTAAAAGTGCTTGTGTATCGGCAGGGTGTAAACCAGCAGAAGGTTCATCTAATACATACACAACACCAAATAATTTTGAGCGAAGTTGCGTTGCTAGCCGCAAACGTTGTAACTCCCCTGGTGATAACGATGGGGTGGTGCGCTCAAGCGATAAATACCCTAGGCCAAGTTTAGTCAGTGATTCTATACGTTTAATAATATCGCTTGTAATACGCTTAGTGACGATGGCTTTTTCTGGGTTTGTAGCGTTACTTTTAGAAGGTGGATTAGCGGCAAATCTTAATTTATCTGCAAGTTCGTTCAATGTTAACTGCGAAATTTCGCCTATATCAAGGCCTGCGACTTTAACCGATAACGACTCTTTTTTAAGCTTTTTACCTTTACAGCTTGGGCATGGGGATATTTGCATAAACTGCGACACTCGTTTTTTTATACGAGGACTTTGTGTTGTAGCAAAAGATTTAAGAACAAAGCGCTTAGCACTGGTAAAAGTACCTTTATACCGAGGTTTTTCGCCATTTTTAATGGCGTTTTTAACTTCTAAAATAGTGTAGTCTGGGTAAACAGGCACAGTGGGGGTATCGTCTGAAAATAAAATCCAATCGCGTGCTTTTTGCGGTAACTCATACCATGGTATGTCGATGTCGTAACCAAGTGATACCAGTATGCGACTTAAGTTTTTACCTTGCCATGCTGGTGGCCAAGCTTCTATTGCGCCTTCGCGTATCGTTTTTGTATTGTCGGGCACAAGTAGTTGTTCGGTTACCTCAAAAGTGCGGCCAATGCCCGAACACTGTGGGCATGCACCTTCGGGGGTATTTGGAGAAAACGCATCGGCATACAAAATGCTCTGCCCTTTAGGGTATTCGCCAGCGCGTGAGTAAAGCATTCGCAGCGCTTTAGAAATAGTAGTTACGCTGCCAACCGATGAACGAACAGAAGGCGCACCGCGCTGTTGCTGCATTGCTACTGCTGGTGGCAGCCCTTCAATTGAATCTACATCGGGTTCGCCAACCTGATCGATTAACCTACGTGCATAAGGCGACACCGAATCAAGGTAACGATGCTGCGATTCAGCAAATAATGTTCCAAAGGCGAGCGATGATTTACCCGAGCCCGATATACCAGTAAACACCACAAGCGAATTACGGGGCAGGTTTACATCCACATTTTTTAAGTTATGAACACGTGCGCCTCTTACTTGAATGCTGTGCTCAGTGTTTAATAAAGCCAATTGCGAATGTTCAATCGCGCCTGAACTGTTAAATGTGGTTGCCATGTAATTTTCTCCGTTTAATCGCCATGTTTATTAGGTGAAATTAAAGCTAAGATTACACAAGCAACGCTGAATGAGCGCTTAGTGAGCATTACTGTATTTGTTGTGTATGTTTACATAATAGGTAAATGCTGAGAGTATGCTTAACTATGTAGACTATACAAACGTCAATAAACGCTCGAAGGGGGTTATTAATATGGTTAAAGCATGGATTTTAATGTTGATTTTACTGTCGTCTTCGGTATTGGCAAATACTGAGAACGTAATAAACGTAGACAGAGCCATACCTAATAGCTTGCATTTAGCATTTCCAAACGATGCTAACATTACGCCTAAAAAAGGCGACTTCAATGTTTTAAATTACATATTAATGAGTAATAACGAGGGGGAACGCTGGGCAGTAATAACACTCACTAATTTATCGACGGGCAATCGTGAGCTTAACGAAGACCACTTAATGGCTTTGTTCGCTGATGGAACACGACTACCTCCTCAACCTTTTAAATTAAGTTTTAAGGGTAACGAAACGCAGTCGGTAACTGTCTCGTTTGCTGAATATAAATTTCCTATTTTAAGTGTTTACTCAAGTAATGATCAGTAGCTAACTTTAAAATAAGCCTAAATATGCAGTAATTGTTTTAGCTTATCGGCACCGGCTCTGCTGGTGCTAAGCTCCGATTTTACATCGTCGTTTACAATCACCATCAATTTGCCGTTAAACCAGCGCTGTATTTCTTTTATATGGTCAATATTAACCAAATAACTGCGATGAATACGCACAAAATTGTGCATGGCTAGGGCGTGTTCAAGCTGATCGAGCGTGTCGCTCAAGTGATTAAACGTTTCTCCATTCCACGCTAGGCTATTTCCTTGCTCTGATTTAATAAATTTAATATCGCTTGGGGAAAGTAAAAATATGCGCTCGCCACTTTTACTAACCAGTTTGTTTAATGAACTTTCTGTAAGTGTAAAAGCGGGTTCACCTGCGCAGCTAGTTACATGAGTGTGCGCTCGTTGTTGCTCTAATTGCTGCTGCGCTTTGGCTAACGCTTTTTTTAATCGTGCAATTGGAAAAGGTTTGAGTAAATAGTCAGTTGAGGCGTGCTCAAATGCTTCAATCGCAAATTGGTCATACGCGGTTGTGTAAATAATAATGGGTTGGTAGTTAAGTAAATCAATAAGTTCAAGGCCATTAATTTCAGGCATTTGAATATCAAGCAATACCACATCAGGAGTCAGCTCATTAATTAATGCAATGGCCTCTTTGCCATTTGTGGCTATACCTACGACGTCAACATGCTCCATTAAGCTTAATTGATGGTTTAATTTTTCGCGAGCAGGAAGCTCGTCATCGGCAAACAGTATACGCATTTTAGTCGTTTTATTTGGCAGGTTTATATTGTTCATAACGCTAGTTCCAGCGTAACAACAGCACCATTATCATTACTTAGCAATACTTTACTTTGTCCAAGTTGATTAACGCGTAGCATAATGTTTTTCATCCCTATACCTTTTCCGTAGCCACATTTTAATACATCGTCAGTAAAGCCTTTTCCGTTGTCGCTTATCACAATTTTTACCCCGTTAGATATTTCACTCAGGGTAATATTAAGTGTAAGTGAGGTTTGTTTAGCATTGTGCTTAATTGCATTTTCAATAATAGGTTGAATAAGTAGAGGTGGTAGCGTTTTGTTTTTAAGGGTATTAGGAATGTGGTAATTAACCTTAAGCTTATCGCCAAAGCGTGCTTTTTCAATATTTAGGTACTTTTCTATTATGGTAAGCTCTTGCTGTAAAGGTATTTGCTGTTGCTCTGCGGTATCAAGCGAGTATCTTAAAATATCAGCCAGTTCATGCAGTATTTCATCGGCTAAATCGGGTTTTGTGTGTATGTAAGCGGAAATTGTATTTAAGCTATAAAACATAAAATGAGGGTTTAGCTGGTATCGCAATGTAGCAAGTTGGGCTTGTTTAAGCGCATGTTTTTCGGCTGCTACGCGTTTTTTGCTTTCAATAAAAATACTGGTAAGGTAAATACACGAGCCCCAAAGTAAGCCGTTAAATACAACAAATATCCCCATTGATTTATGCCCATCAAAAAGCAGTGTCAGCAATACATCGGTAAGCACATTACCGAGGGCCATAAATACAACGGCAATTAACCATTCAAGTGCTGTTTTATTAATATGCTTATTGCGCAGATAAAAAATAACCGCTGCCGCACTCCATACCGGAACCCAATAAAAAGTAATAAACCACACGGTTGCGGCGAGTGCACTGCCGCCTGTTAAGGGCGCAGAGTTAGCAATTATCAGCCCAAGGGCGTAAGCAATATCAACAATAAGTAGAATAAAAAAGCTGTATTTGTAAAAAGGATGTTTGAGCATAATAGGTGCTTCTTTTTGTAAGTGATTAAACCATAACAAAAAACAGTCAAAACCCAAAGAGTTTGTGTTTTGACTGTTACTTATTTAAAAGTAAGTTAGCTCTTTGATTTGTAGTGTGTTTTTTAACGGCTCGTTGCTTGCGCCTGGCATTTTACGCCACATTAAGTTAACCCCTGTTAATTCTGTTGCCGACCACGTAACGGGGCTACCAAACCCAAACTGTTTAAATGTAGTGAAAGGTATATCAAGCGTGGTCCACTCATCGCGGGGTTTTAAAAGTACACTAAAGTGATCCCAATCTTTTACATCACTATGATAAACAGACATAGCAAAAGGTGTAGTTGAGCCTTTATAGGTTAAGCGAATACCTTTAAATGTTGAGGCATCAGCCGGTGACGAAAACTTAATTTCAGCGCCCGCCCATGCACCAAAGCTGGTAGGCTTTGTAATGGTTGTATCAATAGTTAAGCTATTTTTATGCGTGGTAAGCGTTGAAACAGACTGCCCACCCATTACCGAATCGCTCATAGCTTGCCATGGTGTATCACCGGTAAAATCATCAATACTATGCTGTGCTTGGCTGCTTTTAACTTCTTCATTGCAGGTAGGGCCTTGTGGTGTAATAGCCTTGTTTTGTGCAATAAGCGCTGGGCGGTCTACTTTTAAACCCGTTTTATACACCTGTGAGATAGTGTGAATATGGTTTATATCATTAAGTGGGTTTTGTTTAAGCAGTACAAAACTTGCCTCAAAACCTTTAGTAAGTTTGCCAATGCTCCCGGCTTTATTAATCGCTTTTGCGCCATTAACTGTGGCTGCGTTAATTATTTCACCATTAGTTAGGCCTGCTTTTTTAAGCGCATCTAACTCGTTGTGTAACCCTGTACCGTGCAGCGTGTATGGGTTTCCGGCATCAGAGCCTGTGCCAATAGCAATATTAGCTTTATGTAGCTTTCGAATATTTGCATAAGTGGTTTTACGCTCATCCCACGCGTGCTCTTTCCATTTTGAAGGTGCAGGCACCTTTTCAAACAAACACCCTTGAAGCTTTTCAGGAATGGTTTTTAGTAACTCGGTTTGTGAGCTAATAGTATGGTTATGCTTTTCATCGCTATGATTGTGGTACACCGCGAGGGTAGGAATGTAAGTTACGTTATGATCTTTCATTAGCGTAATAAATTCATCGTCAATCGCTTCGCTATTAATACCGTGCGCTAAAGCCGTTGCACCGGCTTTGATAGCACGTTTACCATCATTTAGTGTAGAAACATGCACAAAATACGGTAAATTAGCGGCTTTAGAGCGCTTACCTAGCTCAGCCAGTTGGCTATCAGTTAACGATTTACCTACACCGCCAAAGGTTTCAATAACCGCTTTAGTTACATGTGGATTAGTGCTTATATGTTTTTGCCACAGCGCTGCTATGTCTTCATCTTTTGCAATTTCGTATGCTTGGCCACCAAACTGCGTGCCATGCCCGCCAGGGTTGGTAAACAAAGTACCCGCATAAAAAAGGTTAGGGGTTAGTTGGGCTGCTTTTAATTGCGCAGCTTCGTTTAGGGTTTGCTCAAACGAAAACAAATCAACAATATTAGTTACGCCTAAATACAAATTAGAATTAAAGTGCGATTTAACCGGCAAATACTGAAACTCAGTAAAGTTACTACCCGATGAACCCAAATGTACATGTAAATCAATTAAACCAGGTATTGCATACTGGTTGTTGGCGTTAATTGTTTTATCTGCGTTTTGTAGTGGGTCAGTCGTTTTAGTAATGCTTACAATTTTACCCTCATCAATATATAGCGAACTTGGTGCAGAAAAGCTTTGCGAACTACTTTGGTATAAACGAATGTTATCGACTCGCAGGTCAATGGCGTGAGCACTAAAGTGGCTTGCTAAACTCAGTGCTATAACTGTTTTTGTAATAATGTTCATGACTGTATTCCTTATCAAAAATTAGGTATTTGGCGTTTTGTTGATAAGAAAGTTAGCGACTTTTATAACCTGCTTCATTAATGTTTATCTGAATCGACATTATTGGCAGTTGAACCGACACAAAAGTAAATAAGCGTTGTGGTAGGGCGGTTCAGGTTCACTAAATTAAGTGCTTTGAATGAGCGATAGGTTACGTGCCTAGTTTAAAGCAAAGCTTTAAACTTTGATCATGTTTGAATGGTTATTAAGGGCAGTGATGAGCGAGAAATAGTTAGTCAAAAATCTTAATGTCTGAAGTCAAGATTTGACCCTCGACTTGCAATATTGTCTGTTGCAATTGGAAATTCAATAATTCCGATTATATTTAATCTAGCATTGTTACTATTTTCATTGCTATTCCTTTCTTTTATATCTATTTTACTGACAGTTGTAATTATAATTGCAATATGTGGATTAGCTTATTTAAATTTCTTACTCGAGAAAAAAATTGAAGTTCTTACAAGAATTGTTCAGGAAAAAACAAATCAGGCTACAGAAAAAACTTTAGAGCTGTTAAATAAAGTTGAATTAATTCAGTCATTTAATGTAATGGGAAGTGAAATTCGCAACATGACTGATTGGCAAAAGGGTGCGCTTGATGCTCTTTACAAGAAAAATCGATTTCAGTCTGTGTTTGGAGGGGCGTTATTAGTAGCCTCTCTGCTCCTATTAGTATTACTTATAAGTTTATCTTCTTATTTAGTCACAATTGGGCATATATCAACAGGATCGCTTGTAGGATTTGTTAGTTATATTTTATTAGCTGGAAGAGCTTTTAACCAAGTGTCGGCTAATTACTCCTCAATTAGGAGAGCAAAATGTTCTTTTGACAAGATTAATCAATTTATTTCTCTAACTTTAAAAGTCACCCCCCCCCGCGAAAATAAGTTAGAACCGAATATAAAACTCAATAATGTAAGCTTTCTATACCCTAACTCTGATTTTCGTATTAAAGGTCTATCAGTTGAGTTTAATAAAGGTAAAATATACTCCATTGTTGGGCAAAGTGGCTCTGGGAAAAGTTCTTTATTGAATCTAATAAGAGGATGGTATACACCAAACGAGGGTAGTATAGATTTTAATGGTTCTTGTTCTGGGTATTTTGAATTATCTTCTTTTATTAATTATTTGGGATCAGAAGCAAATTTATTAAATCGCAGTATAGAGCGCAATATTTCACTTTCAGGTAACAGTGATGAAAGCTCGATTAAGCTTACTTTGAGTAAATTGGGATTGAGTAGCATTGATATCTACGACGAAGAGTTGACTAATACGCTTTCTACGGGGCAGAAACAGAAAGTTGCATTTGTTAGAGCTATTTTGTCAAAGAAGCCAATTTTAATTTTAGATGAAGCTACTGCTGTTTTAGACTCTAAGTCAGAGCATGAGCTATATAAATTAATTAAAGATAATCAGTTTATTAAATTAGTCATTATCGTTTCACATAGGTTATCTTCAGTTAGGCACGCTGACAAAATTATGGTTATGGATGGGGGAGAGGTTATAGAATCTGGCGACCATGAACTGTTGGTAAAAAGGGAGAGAAACTACTATAAAATTTTTGAAGAGCAGATGGATGATGCAATTGAAGCTTAAACGTTGGGTAGAATTTTCGTTAATCGCTATTCTTTTTTTTACTGACTTTATTGGTACGGTATATCTTTCAACTAACAATTACATTCTTCTCTCTGTTATTCTGTTTTCTTCTACGGTATTGACATTTGCTTTGAAGAGCTTTCTAAAAAGTATATCTGTTATATTATTCGTCAAATATATAATGATTATATTTGTACCACACTTTTTTGTGTGGCCAATCCATTTAATTTTTCCACTTATAGCGTTTGTAGCAATATCTTATTTTAGCGATGAAAAAGAGTATTATTTGAATCTCACCGCCCTCAAACTCAACAAAGGGGTGCTAGAAGGAGGAATTGTTTTAATCATATCTGTTTCGGCATTGTTCATATGGGCTAATACCTCATCCTCTGAGCTTGAACCCTTACGGAGGATGATTCCTGACTCATCAGCTATACAGCTAGTATTTGTTGCTTTGGGCTTTGCACTTATAAATGCTTTTCTCGAAGAGTGGCTGTTTAGAGGTGTTTTTCAAGAAACTTTACTGAAGTTAAATTTAAATTTTAGCTTGGCAACTTTCATTCAAGCTACGCTTTTTGCAATTGCCCACTATAAGCTTGGAGTTCCTAGTGGAAGTATTGGTTTTGCCATGACCTTTGTATACGCTTGTGCTTTGACTTTTCTTGTACGAAAAACCGGCTCACTTTTAGTACCTATTTTAGCCCATATATTTACAGATATTGCTGTATTTTATCTTATAGTGAATAGTTAAGATGTTTAAAAAAAAACCCGAAAAAAATAAGGCAATAGCGATGATATCATTAGTGAATAATATATCTGAAAAGGATGTTTTGAATATGCTTTTTAAGATCAGAGCATTGCCTTCAAATAACCACGAAATTAAAGGTATTATTTTACGTATTTCGAGCTCTGGAGGGAGTTTAGGTGCAGCAGAAAGTTTAGTTGAGGGTTTGCGGTTTGTTAAGCAAGAATTGCATATTCCAGTTATTGGACTTGTAACGGATAGTGCATTGTCGTCCGCTTTTTATGTCGCAATGTCATGTGACAAGGTAGTAGCCTCACCTTCATCTCTTATTGGAAATGTTGGTGCTATTTATAGGAAATTTAATATATCTTCTCTCCTAGAGCAACTTGGGGTTGAATATGAAGTAGTAAGTAGCGGAAACGAAAAAGACTCTTTAAATTACTTTTCTATTAATAAAGGTGCAGATAGTTCTATCGCAGATGTTATTAAAAGTAACCATGATAACTTTCTAGATAATATAAAACGGTTTAGGTCTCTTGATGACCACAGGTTAAAATGTTTAGAAAATGGAGAAGTTATAAACGCAAAGCAAGGCTTTGATTTAGGGTACATAGACCATTTAGGGGGCTTGTTTTCTGCAATTGAACTTTTGTGTGAACTAGTAAAAGAAGATTCATTACAAATAATTTCCTTGGATACTTCATTATCTCAAACTAACAGCATAAATATATTTAAAAGACTTTTGAGTGGTGTTATAAGTGACTAAATTTATAATTTTATTTGTTACATTATTTTCTGTATTTTTATTGAGAGCTAGTGAGGGCTATATTGAATATAAAAATATCATCGAAGCAACTTCAATGGATTTATTCTTGGAGCAAGACTTAAGCCAGTTTAATAAGCTTGCTTTCAAAATAAGATTAACCCCAGAAGACACCTCTCTAAAAAAAAATGAATTACAGCTTACTTTAAAAGGAGCTGGCTGGGAACAGACATTTCTAGCTGATCATAACGGCAATATCGGAATGGAAATTTCAAAAAAGCTTTATGTTCAAAACCCGAAAGCATATTTAAATAAAACAGGTAAAGGTAGAGTACATATTGGTTTGGATATATTGATCAAAAATGATAAATCAAGTTTACTGCGTAGCAAGGAAGTTACTGATGCTATTGCTCAGTATAATCAAGCGATATCAGAAGCTGGCTTTATGGTTAAATTGATGGCACCCAAGCTCAACAAGGTAAGGCTCAGATTAGTTGATGAGGGGGTTTGTACAATAAGTTACTCAGAGATACATCCTCAAAGACTTGTTAGTGAAAAAGATCATTACATTGATATCGATAGCTTTGAGATTATAACGGAAGTTGGATGTTCTAAAGGTTTTTATGCGGTATATTTAGAAACCTAATAGCGGGATAATAAAATATAAGGAAGCAAGCGGGGTCAAATTTTGACTTCAGACATTAAAGCCTTCGATGTCTGCTCATGGCACTTTGCAGATTAAACCTAATCTATCGAGTTAAATGAAAATTTAACGAAATATGAGTCAGGTGAGTTAAAGCAAGTACAGGCATAACTATCTGTAGTTTTATTAAATTGATGATTTACGCCAAACATTTTTGTTATTGCTTTCCCGGTGATTACTTAGCGGTTAAGTGTGTAGTGGTACAGTGATGTTTACGGTTACTGCATTTCCTTTTGGTTTTAAGTGTTTATTTCTGTTTTTATTTACCTAAATATTGTCTTACTTAGGTTTTGGCTGAGTTTTAGCACGGTAGTAATAGCAGTAATAAACTGTTAAATAACGGTAGGAAAAATACTTTATTATAGTGAATGTAGGTTCCTACCCTGTTGTGAATTTTATGTATAATGTTACTTAAAATATAAGGATTTAAGCAGTGGGATCAAAATGCTAATACAGCTTATTATTGGAACATTTGTTATTTGTGGCACGGTGCTAATACAAGCAATGTTTATTGGTGTTTTGTCTAAAGTGCTGGCTAATATTAACAATTGGTTACTAAATGGCTCAAAAACTCTAAAGATGATTTTAGTCGTCACGGCAATGGTAATTTGGTTGGTAGGAGGCTTAACGGCGAGTGCGTGGTTATGGGCTGCTATATTTTTAATTTTTGATGTTTTTAGCGAATTAGAGTCCGCACTTTACTTTTCGGTTGTTACCTTTACAACACTTGGTTATGGCGATGTTGTGTTGGGCACTCAATGGCGGCTGCTTGGCAGTTTAACGGCTGTAAATGGGTTAATAATTGTAGGGCTTAATACGGCTTTTTTAATGGAAGCTATTTCTCAAATAAGAAAAGTTCAATCTAAAAAGCCAAGTTAAATGCTCTCTATTGCAATATATAAAAACTCTCTAGTTAAAGCTGGGAAGTTTATTGTGTTATGAATTTATAAACCTAAGCTTTAACTTTGGCTTATAAATTCACTTTTACTAAAGCAATGCATAATTAATGGCTATTGCAACGTAATTCCTTGCTCTAACAGGTAATTTTGAGCCTCGTCAGTATGGGGTTTAAATGCCTTCCAACGCCCAATGGCTTTGTTGTTTAGCGGTTGGCGTACTTGCACTTTACTGGCAGTAGATACCGGTGCGGTGTTTAAGTGAAAGTCTATACACTGTTCTTGCCACTCTAAATCACAAAAGCTGACTAACTCTTTTATTTGCTGCTCGGGCTGTGCGACTAATTCTTCGTATTTCACAATTTTTATATTGCTGTGCAGGGTGCTGAAGTGCTGTATGAGTTTATAAAAACGGCTATAAAATTTAGCAGTGTCGAGTAGGTCTAGCGAATACGCGTAGTAAGGGTTGTTAATAGTAAATAGTTGGCGGTAGTTACCAATACAGGTGTCCATTGGGTCGCGCAGCATGCAAATAATTTTAGCGTTTGGCAGTGCTTTAGTGATTAAGTCGATATAAAAAAAGTTAAACGGGAGTTTATCTATAAAATGTTTATGGCTACCGGTAGTAACGCGGGTGGCGTTTAAATATGTTGAGCCAAGCTGATTAAAATCAAGTTCATACGCTTTAGTGAGTGTTTGCATGTCGAGCACGTTAGGTGTGGGTGTGTTGCTTAATCTTTTTACGCTTAGGCCGAAGTCTTGTAATTCACCGGCTGACTGCACGTCACTGTGGCTCGATAATATTCTCTCAACTAATGTGGTACCAGAGCGGGGCATACCTAATACAAAAATAGGCTCAGCGGTGGGATTGCCGTTTACTTGTTGGTTTTTGTGTTTAGCACTGAGTTGTTTTATATGTTCAAACAACGCATTTGACGATGCGTTATCAAACGGGGTAAGTGCATGCTTTGCTGCTTTACCTTGTTGTAACGCGGTAAAGGCGTCAGAAAATGCGCCAATATCTTGGTATTCTTTTGCCAGTGCATGGCCTATGTGTAATTTAGCATCAGGGTGTGAAACCTGCTCAAACACTTGCTTTAACCGTGTAATATTATTTTTTTGCTTTGTTACTTTAGTTAAATCACTGAGTGCAAAGTGGCTTTGATGATGAAGCGGGTTAAGTGCAATGGCATGTCCAAACGCGGTGTGTGCTTTGTCAAATAGGCCCAAAAACTTGGCGCTTACTGCAAAGTTGTAATAAAACTGGGGTTGAGGTTGTTGTTTGGCATTGGCTAATGTGAGTGCACATTCAAAATAATGTAAAGCGTGTTCGTGTAGGCCTGCTTGCGTAAGTGCAACGCCTAGAGTATCGGCGTCGAGTGCTTTTTTTATTTGTGTAATAGGCACCGACAGCGCTACATTCTTTGCTTTTTTTAAGTCACCGGTAAGCGCATAACATTTTGCCAGTTGAGCAGTATATTCAATGCTAGAGCCAAGTGTTAAGGCTTTTTCGATTAGCTTGATGGCTTTATAAATTTGCCCTACTTGCAAGTTAACCATTGCCAGTAAAAAATAGCCGTCGGCAAAGTCAGGTTTATGCGAAACCAGTTCAACTAAGCTTTTGTGGGCAAGTTGTACTTTGCCTTCGTTTAAATATTTAATAGCGCTTTGATGGAGTTGTTTTAAATTTGGCTGCATTTTTTATTTGTATTGTTTAGTTACGCGTTAATAAAGAAAAAAGGCCCAAATAAATTTGAGCCTTTTGATTGTACTTAAACTTAACGGTTAATTATATTTCAAACTTATAATTAAATTTAATGCCTACCGTTAATGGACGGTTGATAAAGTAACCATAGTTACGTTGTATATCAGTTCTATTTGCTGAGGTAATATCGGCATCTGAACGGCGAACAGACGTAACGGCGTATTTATTAAATACGTTGTCTACGTAAACGGTCGCTGACCACTCATCGGCGGTTAGTTTAGCTGAAATATTGCTTAAGCTATAACCTGGTAATGTTTCACCGTTATCGCGTAAACCAACACGAGAAATTACATCGCTTTGTGCGGTAATACCGTAGTTAATATCAAGCGTTTTGTCGTTAAACACATCGGTCTGATAGTTTACACCCATTGAAAACTGGTGCTCAGACGAGCCTGGTAAACGGTCGCCATCTTCTGCACCATCTGTTCCGTCTGAATTAAATAAGAATGGTGCGTCTGATGTTAACTCTGCTTTTGTGTATGCATATGTAGAATACACAGAGAATGAGTCAGATAAAATTGCACGCGACGATATTTCAATACCTTTCGCATTGGCTGAACCGGCATTAGACAAGTACGGTAGTTGGCCTACCTCAGTTGCACCGGCAACTTGTGCGTCGTCCCAATCTATATTAAATAATGCAGCGTTAAAGTGTAAACGGCTTCTTAACCATGTGCTTTTAAAACCAAGCTCGTAGTTAGTTGTTGTATCTGCATCGTAAAGCATTTCACTTGGGTTACCACAACCCGCTTGGTTAGCTGGTAATGGATCAGGACAAGGTGCTAAACCATTTGAACCACCAATTCTGAAGCCTTCACTTATTGTTGCGTAACCCATTACTGAATTAGTAAATTGATACTTGGCGTTAAATTTAAATAGGCTGCCGTTGTCGCTTGCTTCATTTTGTTCAAAGTTAAGTGTTACTTCGTCTGGGCCTGCGCCGCCGAATAAGGTATTAAATAATGGAAAATCGACCGCTGACTCAGACTCAACATCGTACTTGTAAAAACGAGCGCCTACAGTAATATCGAGTTTGTCGGTAACTTGGTAGCCAATTTCACCAAATAAAGCCGATTCTGTTATTTCAACGCGGTCAATTGAGTAGTACTCAAGTTGATCTGGACGAGATTGATCTGCGCCAAAATTTTCTACTGCAAAGTCGCCAAAGCCTGGCGTGTATTCTTGGCTAGACGCATCGCTTTCAATTTTGTTGTAAAAGCCACCTACAATCCAGTTAATGTCACTGTCGTTTTGTGATACTAAACGAATTTCTTGTGTGAACGTATCTTGCTCTTCAATTTCACGTGTGAACGATGAAAACGCAGGAAATTCTTCGTAGCCGTAATCAAGGCGAATAAGTAAATCGGTTTGGTCACGTTGGCCGTCTGCATCAAAATTCGAAATACCTGTTGCCGATACTAATTCAGCAAAACCTAGGTCTGCTTTTAACTCTAAGCTTAGTAGTTGGTTTTCTTTTTCACGTGGCTCTTCGTAGCGGTAACCTGACTCGTATTCACCAATTAAATCACTAAGACCGTTATCGGCACTTAATGTATTGTAATGAACAATTGAACGACCTTCGCTGTCTTGATTTTGGTAAAAGTAGTTAAGTGTACCTTCAAATGTTTCGCTTGGTTTAAAGCGAACAGAAATACGCCCTGTAGTGGTTGATTCACCGTTGGCGTCTTCTACATTTTTAAGGTTGTTGTTAACTGCTGCGCTGTCGGTCCAATCTGGGTCAGGTAACGATACGCCCGGCTCACGCACTACGTAACCATAGTCAATAAAACCTGGGTCTTCGTAAATGTTTAAGCTAGCACGAACGGCAAGTGTGTCTTCAATTAATGGTAAGTTAAATATGAATCCACCTTCACCGCCAATAGAGTCGCTTTCTTGTGTTTGCGATAAATTGCCGAATACTTCAAGTGATGTGAAATCAAGCTCAGGCTCTTTAAGCATGTAACGAATAGCACCACCTAATGTACCTGCACCGTACAGCGTACCTTGTGGCCCAATAAGAACTTCTACGCGCTCTACGTCGACTAGGCGCATATCAATGGCGACTGGGATCTCGTTAATGTAAGTTGCAACGGTGCCACCGTCTGATGATGGACCTGAAGAGTTTGTGTTTAAACCACGTACAATAATAGGTGAACCAGAACGACCACCTTGATCGGTAATTGTTAAACCAGGTACCCAACGTGCTACATCGGCGAGCTCGCTGATGTTTTGGTCTTTCATTATGTCGGCATCAAGCGCTGTAATGTTAAGCGGTGCGTTTTGCACTGAGCCGCTACGTCGTGTTGCTGTTACTTCAATAACTTCAAGTGATTTGTCTTTTGCGGCTTCTTGCTCTTGGGCAAACGCAGTATTTGGAAGTAAAAAAGCGCTAGATAGGGCGCCCGACATAGCCAAGGTTAACAAGCTTGGTTTAAACATAAAAATGATCCCTAGTTCAAAGATTTAACATAAGTAAAGTACAGTGAATATGATATCAGTCACAATCGAATCAGGGAATGTATAAATTGAATTAAAATTCACTTTTTTAGAATAAAAAAGGGTTGGGTGAGTGTGGTTTGTTGGGTTTGTTAAATTTATCACCCATTTATTATTAGCTTTACCCGTGCAAGGTACAATTAATGTACGGTTTTAATTTTTGTGAATATTTGAATGACTATTCATCCTTTTTTGTATGCTTGGATTTTGGTGGTGTTAATTTTTTGTAAGTTTATTTGGTTGGGCAGGAGCCATTTATTTTTTAGTAAGTTGTAGCGGTTTAAAAAAAGTTTTACCTCCCCATAACCTACTTTTAAATAAAGGTTTTTATATGACTAAATGGGCGAATGTGTTTATTAGTTCGTACACTCAATTTAATTTTTAATTCGTATGCATCAAGGATCTGTTATGAGCCAGCTTTTTTCGCCGTTATCTTTGGGTAAGCTCAGTTTACCTAACCGCATTATTATTGCACCTATGTGCCAATATTCAGCTATTAATGGTGAGGCAACTGATTGGCATACTATTCATTTAGGTCAACTGAGTTTAAGTGGAGCCGGTTTACTTATTATGGAAGCGACGGCTGTAAGCCCTGAGGGGCGAATAAGCTATGGTGATTTAGGTCTGTGGAATAATGAAACCCAACAAGCATTAGGTAAAACTTTAAACACGGTTAGGCAATATAGTGACATGCCTATAGGTATTCAGCTTGCGCATGCAGGGCGTAAAGCGTCAACCGGTAAACCTTGGGACGACGTAGGTGCTATTTCACCTAGCGATAAAAATGGTTGGCAGACTATTGCGCCATCAGCACAGGCTTATGATGAGCATTCGTTTGAACCTGTTGCAATGAGTAAAGCAGATATAGCGCAATTAATTGCGGACTTTGCAAGCGCTGCTAAACGCGCCGACGAGCTAGGCCTTGATCTGATCGAATTACATGGTGCTCATGGGTATTTGTTGCATCAGTTTTTATCACCTTTGAGTAATAAGCGTGACGATGAATATGGAGGCAGTTTACAAAACCGTATGCGCATTGTAATGGAGGTTTTTAAAGCGGTGCGCGCTGAGTTTAATGTTAATAAACCCGTGGGTATTCGAATCTCAGCGACTGACTGGGTTGAGGGTGGTTGGGATTTAGAGCAATCAATAGCGCTTGCTAAAGCGCTTGATGAGCTTGGTTGTGATTTTATTCATGTAAGTACAGCGGGTTTAAGCCCTTTACAGCAAATACCTGTTGAGCCTTGCTTTCAAGTGCCTTTTGCTACTGCAATAAAACAGGCCGTTAATATGCCGGTTATTGCGGTGGGTTTAATTACCGAAGCGCAACAAGCAGAAAATATTTTAAGCGAGCACAAAGCGGATGCAGTGGCTTTAGCTAGAGGTATTTTATATAACCCACATTGGCCATGGCATGCAGCAGCTGAATTGGGTGCAACAGTTAACGCACCTAAGCAATATTTACGTTCAAGCCCCCATGGAAAGCCTTCGCCCATAAAGTGACCTAATAAAAAACCTCAGTCTCTTGAGGTTTTATTTAATTAATTTTGAGAATGCCATGTCTAATTTAAGCGCAGACCCTGTGCAGATCAGCCGTACTCTTGTAAGCGTTATTGCACTATGTTGCGGCTTAATTGTTGCCAACATTTACTATGCGCAACCTATTATAGAATTGTTAGCCCCAGATGTGGGCTTAAGTGCACACAGTGCCAGCTTTATTGTGTCTTTAACTCAAATTGGCTATGCCATTGGTTTATTTTTTTTAGTGCCGTTAGCCGACTTAGTTGAAAATAAACGGTTAATGTTAATTACTCTGTGTATTACATTTTTTAGCTTAATTGGACTGGGGGTTGTTCAAACACCAAATACAATGCTGTTTTTGTGTTTGCTAGTGGGGGCAAGCTCGGTATCGGTGCAGGTACTTATTCCGTTGGCGGCGCATTTATCGTCAGACGAAAAGCGGGGGCAAGTTTTAGGTAATATTATGGCGGGGCTGTTGTTGGGTATTTTGTTAGCAAGACCTGTAGCCAGCATAATTGCTGATCATTTTGGCTGGCGTGCCGTGTTCTTTTTTGCCGCGGGATGCATGGTATTTATTGCTTTAGTTATTCACTTTGCTATACCCACAAGGTTGCCAACGCATAACACACGTTACTTTGCTTTATTACGATCGTTAAAGTCGCTGGTAATAAGTCAACCTGTGCTTCGTCAACGTGCTTTTTATCAAGGGCTAATGTTTGCGTCGTTTAGCTTGTTTTGGACGGCAGTGCCTGTTGTGCTTGCCAGAGAATATGGTTTTTCGCAAACTCAAATAGCATTGTTTGCTTTAGTAGGCGCAGCCGGTGCTGTTGCAGCGCCTATTGTTGGGCGTTTAGCTGACAAAGGCTATACCTACGAAATGTCGTTATTAGCCAAAGTGATTGCATTAGCGTGTTTTTTGCCCAGCTTATTTGATTTACCAAACGGCATTATCATATTGGCGCTAACCGGTGTTTTAATTGATTTTGCAGTGCAAGCCAATATGGTACTTGGCCAACGGGTAATCTATTCGCTAGAGCCACAAAGTCGTGCTCGGCTTAACGCCATTTACATGACCAGTATATTTTTGGGCGGTGCTGTTGGGTCATTAATTGCTAGCTCATTATATGAGTTTGGCGGGTGGGAAAGTATAGCTTTAGTTGCGGCTGCAATGCCGCTTATTGCGTTAATAGGATTTTTTTATTCTTCTAAAAAAGAAAAACAAAAAGCACATACAGCTTAACAAAAAAGCCATCGTGGTTGATGGCTTTTGGTTTAGGCTACTTTTTTGATTCACCAGAAAAAGAGCTTCCTGCCGAGGCTATTATTACTAATAAAATGGCTAACCACTGCCAGAGTGTGAGTAGCTCGCCTAAAATAACAAAGGCAGCAAGTGATGCAATGGCAGGTTCAAGGCTCATCATTATGCTAAAGCCTTGAGAAGGCATATTACGCAGTGCCACCATCTCTAACGTGTAGGGTAACGCACTTGATAAAACTGCAATACCAATCCCCAGAGGAATAACTTCCCATGTGAATGCGCTCGCTTGCATAATGCCTCCGTAGGGCACAAGCACAATGGCCGCAACGGTCATACCTAGGGCAACCGTTGCACCACCTGAGCTTTGCATTCCGGTTTTTTTACCAAACAATATATAGCCAGCCCAACATGCACCTGCTGCTAAAGCTAAAATAACACCAACAGGATCTAAGCTCTCTTCACCGCTCATATCGGGCAATAAAAGTAATATACCGGCAATGGCGCAGGCAACCCAAAATAAATCGCGTTTACGGCGAGAGCTAAATAAAGCAACGGCAAGGGGGCCAGTAAACTCCAGTGCGACACCAATACCCAAGGGTATGCGCTCAATAGCGTAGTAAAACAGAATGTTCATTCCACCTAAGCTTAAACCATAAACCACAATAGCTAAGCGGTTTCCTCTGGCAGGTATATGTTTCCATGGTTTAAATACTAAACATAATATAAGTGCAGAAAAACCAAGCCTAAGCGCGGTCGTCCCTTCGGGGCCAACAATTGGGAATAGTTGCTTTGCAAACGACGCACCCGATTGAATGGTCATCATGGCAATTAATAAGCAAACAGTTGCTAATATGAAGTCTTTGGTACTTGATTGCATTGTTGTCCCTAATTTAAAGCACTGTTAATAGGGGTTAATAAATTTCCACTATTTAAGATGCAATGGCTATATTTTGTGGCGGGATAATATCTGCTTTTAGTGCGATTGGTAAGTGTTTGCGATTAAAAAATAGGTGTGGCTGTTTAGAGTAAGACCTAATGAAGGGCAACATACTAGCAAACAGGTGTTTGCTAGTATGTTTAAACTTAGTGAGCGCTTTTATTAACGAGACCGTCCAAAGAGTAAAGACCGCGTTTTTCGTCATTTTTACGTTTTATTTCTTCTAGAGCACGCGCTTCTACAGCGTCAAACAATGCATTAATTAATCGGTTGAAGTGTTTATGCATGGCCGCACGGGCTGTACTTGCGTCATGTGCTTTAAGTGCCGTGTAAATAGCGGTGTGCTCATCCATCACACATTCGTTGTTATTAGTACAAACACTACTGTAATCAGCGACAATTTGTGGGTTTTTTAATCGTAAATCCCACAAATTAGAAACAGCAAATTCAAGCGCTTTATTGCGTGTTGCTCTGGCAATTATTTCATGGAATTCTCGGTCTGCTTGCTCTACATAAAGCCCTTTTTCCATTACTATTAGCGTTTGATTTAGCTGCTCAAGTTCTTCTTCTGTAATACTTTGAGCGGCAAGTGCTGCAATTTCGCCTTCGATGAGTGCGCGGGCCTGAGTTAATTCAAATGCGCTGATCTCTTTTGATTTTATAGAGGCATTTTTTTGTTCAACAACATAAACACCCGAACCGGTTTTAACTTCAACCCGTCCACGTACTTCTAATGCAATAATTGCTTCTCGAATTGTTGGGCGACTTACGTCAAACATTTCTGCAAGTTCACGCTCAGGAGGTAAACGACTCCCAGCAGTAAACTCACCTTGATTTATTAAAGACTCTATTTTATCAACAATGCGCCAAAATAAGCGACGATTACCCATATTGTACCTTCATACCCTAAGGAATATTGACCATTTAGGTCTAAAAATTTATATCATTTATTAACCGACAAGGTTACCCCAAACCTCACTAATATGTCAAAATTCTAGCGCTATGATTTGGTTATAAAACAATATTGTTTGTTGGTTTAATTCGTGTAATACCAATTTAGTTTAAAATTAAAAAAATTGGCCAGCTTGATTGGTTATGTTTTTGTGTGTTAGTTTTGATTTACGCCGTTAAAATAAGTAATGGCTGTTTTCTGATGAAGATTGATTAATAGCTCTATTGTCAGTCAGTAATTGGTAAATACTTTAGGTCATTATATCAAATTGATTGCCCACGGATGGGGATCGTTGTTGTAATGTGCGTAAGTAAAATTGTGTAGTTAGTATAGTGATTTGCATTTCCCCATGGGCGTTAACTGTCGTTGGTTAACGCCCATATACAACTTACCTCAGTCAAGGGCTAAATTAATGTGTTTTATCGTTTGGATAAATCACACCTAATTGTTTACGAGCTTCGTCAAGTACATTCATAACATCTAATGACAACGCGAAGGTGTTTACATCAGATTCCCACTGTTTTTTTTCTATGAGTTGCATAAAGTGAGCAACTTCAAACTTCATAAAATGCTTATCAAATTGTTCAGATATAATTTCTGATTCGCCATTGTTAGCAATAAACTCTACTTTTTTGAGTTGCGATACGGCTTCAATACGCATTCTGCCAAGTTCACCTTGTATTTCTGTTATGTTGTCACCTTGCGATATTTTTGAGTAGCTAATCACAGCTTGCTTATTTGAATAATTAAGCAGTACATCGCCTGCGCCATCAACACCGGTATCTAGTAATACGCCACTTGCATTTACACTATGCGGCGCGCCCCAAAGTGCAATTAACAAGTAAAGAGGGTATATACCTAAATCGACCAAAGCACCGTTGGCAAATTCAGGTAAAAAGGTGTTAGGGCGCTCCCCATTTTTGTACTTATCGTAACGAGATGAATATTGACTGTATTGACCAATGTACTTTCGAGGAGTGCCTATTCTGCTAAGTGCTTGCTTTAACAATGTGAAGTTAGGTAAATGGGTGGTCATCATTGCTTCCATGTATAAGCACTGGTTTTGCTTGGCGGTGGCTATGATTTCTTCTAGTTCTTGGCTATTGGCTGCGGACGGCTTTTCACCGAGTACATGTTTACCTGCGTTTAAACACCTAACCGCATACTGTTTGTGCAAGCTGTTGGGCGCGGCTATATAAACTGCGTCAACGCATTCGTCTTGGCAAACTTGTTCAATACTGGTAAACGTTTTTGCATGTGTATTTTGCGGGTGCTTTGCTAAAAATGCTTCGCCGCTTGAAAGCGCGCGAGAGCAAACCCCGTATAAATTAAAATCAGCGAGAGTATTAGCAGCGTCAAGTAATGTGTCGCTGATAAAATTAGTACCTACAATTACAAAGTTCATACTCATTCCTTAGAATTATGTTTATTTAAGTTTATCATTTTTTTAGCTCTGTATGCTCGCGGAGAATAACCAAACCAACGTTTTACACTGGCGCTAAGTGTTGCTTGTTCTTGATAACCTAATAGCTCTGAGATGGTTGAAATACTGTAATGGTTTTGCGCCAAATAGTGCGCAGCTAATGAGCGCCGGGTTGAGTCTTTTAGTTTTACAAAGCTTGTGTTGTGTTTATTTAACTCTCTGTGCAATGTTCTTGGGTGCATACCCAGCGCTGCTGCTATGGTTTCGTTTGTGCATTGATATATTGGCAACATGGGCCTAATTAACGCGCTTACTTGAGTTGGCAGGGATTGATTTTGCTGTTCGCTTTGAGCTAAAAACTGCAGCGCGGCAGGTACTTTATCGTACTGGGGTTGTGCAATTGATAATGCTAAATCTGTTTTTAAAATAACAATACCGGCACTATTTCTATTGTGCGTGACTTTGCAGCCAAAGTAAGTGTTGTATGCGCGGGTATTAGTAAGTTGCTTTTGAGGTAAAAATACCGCTTGTGGTTTACAGGTGTTATTACTTATTTTTTTTATTACTCCCATGGCGAGGCCGATAGTTAGTTCTAAAACCTGGGTTGTTTTAGGTAATGGGTTTAAGTTTATTTGAAATGATAAAAAGAGTGTTTTATCAGCCTCTAACGGATGAATAGTTAAACTTAAAGCGGGAGTGTGTAGGTGCAAATATTTAATAACCCAGTTGAGGGCGTCACCTAAATTAGTGCTACTTTTTGCTGCTATAGCAATAGGGCCAAGTATATCAAAGCTCTGCTTATTGGCTAGTTGCAGCCCAAAGCTTGGGCAGTTGAGCGTGTGTGCACAATGCTCAAGGAGTTCGGCGTAAGTACTATAGGGCAAGTATTGTTGCTCTAAGTTATTAAAGCAAATGTTAAGGCCAAGCTGTGTCATTATTTGTGATATGTCAGCGCCTAAGCTCTTAACAAGCGAGTCTATCCCCTGTAGTGATGTGGCCTTAATAAAATTTTTCATGCATTACTCCAGCAACTTGGTGTCTAAAAATATCAAGTTTTGATGTGTTTTTCTATGCAGTATTAATAAGGTATTAATTTTTCATAAGGGCTCACATGCAGAGCACAACATTTGATTACATTGTTATAGGGGCAGGTAGTGCTGGGTGTGTTATTGCTTCGCGTTTATCTGAAGATAAAAATGTGAGTGTATGTTTAATTGAAGCCGGCGGGGGAGATAAAAGCGCTCTTGTTCAAATGCCAGCTGCAGTTGCTGCCAGCGTGCCTTATGGTATTAACAGTTGGCACTATAATACAGTACCCCAAAAAGCACTTAACAATCGGTGCGGTTTTATGCCAAGGGGTAAAGTGCTGGGTGGTTCAAGCTCAATCAATGCAATGGTTTATATTCGAGGTAATAAACACGATTATGATGAGTGGGAAAAGCAGGGGAACATTGGCTGGGATTATAAAAGCATGTTGCCCTATTTTATAAAAGCTGAAAACAACAGTGAATTTATAAATAACCCATTGCATGGAGTTGGTGGACCGCTTTATGTACAAGAGCTAAATACGCCAAGTTCTGTTAATCAGTATTTTTTAAATGCTTGCGCTGAACAAGGGGTACCGCTAAATGATGATATTAACGGTAAAGAACAAAGTGGTGCACGTTTGTCGCAGGTTACACAGCATAAAGGAGAACGTTGTAGTGCAGCGAAAGCGTATTTAACACCTAATTTAAATAGGGATAACCTAACCGTATTCACACATTGCCACGTTAAAAAAATAAATATAAAAAATAAAACTGCGCTAGGAGTGCAAATAACACGTAACAAACAGCAAATAGAGTTAACGGCTAATAAAGAGGTGATTTTGAGTGCGGGGGCTATTAATTCGCCGCAAATTTTAATGTTGTCGGGGATTGGACCAAAAGAGCAATTAAAATTACATAATATTGATGTGAAGGTTGTGTTAGAAGGCGTTGGTGAAAATTTACAAGACCACCTTACAGTGGTTCCACTTTTTAAAGCCAATAATAGTGCCGGTACGTTTGGTATAAGCCCAAAAGGTGCGCTTCAAGTTACCAAAGGGGTTGCAGATTGGTTTAGTAAACGAAACGGATGTTTAACAAGTAACTTTGCGGAGTCTCATGCGTTTATTAAATTATTTAAAGATTCGCCGGCACCTGATGTTCAACTCGAATTTGTAATTGGGCTAGTAGACGATCATAGTCGCAAGTTGCATTATGGGCATGGGTACAGTATTCATAGCAGTATTATGCGACCTAAAAGTAGAGGGACTATCAAGCTTGCAAACAATGACCCCTATGCAGCACCGCTGATTGATCCTAATTATTTAAGCCATCAAGATGACTTAAACATAATGTTGTTGGGTTTGAAAAAAACACTCGCAATAATGAATAGCCCAGCCTTTGATGAAATACGTGCAGATATGGTTTATCCACTCGATATAAATAATGATCAGCAGTTAATAGAGTTTATTCGTGAAACAGCTGACACTGAATATCATCCCGTTGGGACATGTAAAATGGGTAAGGACGAGATGTCGGTTGTTGACAGCAAGTTAAAAGTGCATGGCGTTAATAATTTACGTGTTGTTGACGCGTCGATAATGCCCACAATTGTCACAGGTAACACTAATGCCCCTGTTATAGCGATTGCAGAAAAAGCGGCTGACTTAATTAAGGCAGCCAATAGTTAGCTGTAAAAGGTGTTTAACCAGTGTTGCCAATCAGATTCTAGGCGTAACATTTGCAAGTGCTTTTTAGCTTTAAGATGTTTTGCTTGGTCTTCTTCTGCGATGAACGGTCCAACTCGGCAAAGCGCGCAATGGTTTGATGTTAAGTAGCTGGGTTTAGTTAATTGTTTGGCTAGTTGGGGTTCTAAGGTGCTACTTTTTGGGCTAAATACATACGTGATCCCGCTGGTGTCTTTGACGTGTTTGTCACGGTCAACATTACGAATTTTATATCCCGAAAAACGTGTTATATCAAATGGCATTTGGCCACAATATTTGCTGCTTAAGCGTTCGTTTAAACTGCCTTCTATGTTCCATTCACGATAAGGTTTTACATCTTTAGAGGTTATAAAGCAAAGCATTGGGCCATTTGGGTTTAACGCAAACTCAGTGGCATATTTAATAAATTGATGTAATAGGGCTCTGTTTAAAACGTTCATACTTGATTGACGAGTGCTAGCTTCAAACGCCTCTTTACCTACAAATGCAGGAATAAGTGGGAACTGAAAAATGACTACATCAAAGTATTGGTTGTTACTTTTTAATGTTTGCCAACACGCTTTGCTCGTCACATCAAAATTATTAAGAACGTCAACACTGCATTCACGCAATTTTTCTAAAGCGTTATCAGGGTATTTTTGTTCTATGGTTTGTGCGCTATCGTAAGTTGAGGCGACTAACTTATTTGGTTTTACGTGCTCAAAAATCGCATGAGAAAACGATAGATCGCCATCGCCAACAGTAAGTATTCGCCAATTTGGATTTAAGTACATACTTTGCTATGTGTTTTGCTTATTAACGTTTTGAAGTTGCTTATTCGCCGTATTTAAACGCTCAAAAGCAAGCCTTGTTTTTAGGCCTTCGATGGCTATTTGCTTAATAATTAAGTTAAAAGTGATTACAATTGCAAATGCAAAATGCAGTGGGCCATCTGTAAACCCACCGTCCGCTTTATATAACGTTACGCCAAATAATATGAGCAAAACAACTAAAAATATCTCAATAAGTTGATTTGAATAAAAGTTGAGGCGGTTTTCATTTTTGTGATCTTTTTTAATGCTAATAGCGCAAAAAAATGGAATGACCTTGATTTTGAAAGCGGCGTTTTTTTCTACATAGTTTTCGCCAAGCTCGTCAAGCTGCTGGCGTAATTGGTCAATCATGGTGAGTCCTCAAATAGCTGTGCGCGGATGGTACATTATTACCGCGCAATATTTAAGGTAATAGCTACTATTTTGGGTAAATACTCATACCAATAATAAATATGTGGCATACAAACACGACCGACGTCAGCACAAAGCGCATTTTTTGATAGTCTTTGTCGTAGGTTTGCCACTGTGGTGTTGATTTTTCAAAAAGTAGAACAAGCCAAAAACTCAGCGATAACCACCCTAAAACCCATTCAACAGGTAAAAATGCTAAAAATGGTACCGGAATAACAGGTAGTACCGCTTTTATTGCATCAGCATAGCTTTGCTGGCCGGCATGCCAAAGATTACCTGCCATAAAAGCAAGAATAGCAATGCTATAAAACGCAAAAAACTCTAAGTTAACACTGTTACTACCGAGCATCAGCGGCCACGCTAAACAGGCTAGAAATGGTATTAGGCCAAGATAGCCTAATTGGATGTGATTGATAAACTTGTTCATAACAGTGTGCCCTGAGTATTTTTAATAGTAAGCGAGGCAATTGTATCAGCCTTACGCGTGCAAACCGATATGTTGCAATAAATTAAGTACGAATCTAGTTATTATTTAGTTTCATCCTAAAAATCGATTGTTTTAATCTAAACAATCAATTTTATTTAATTTATCGATGGGCTTATTGTATTAATCAAGCCAGCAAGGTTAGCCAACAAATCTCGCTTTGCTTGGTAACTTAAATTAAAACATTAAATATAAATGAGGAATACTATGAGCACTTCATTAATCAACACAAAAATTCAACCTTTCAACGCAACTGCATACCACAATGGTGATTTTGTAGAAGTATCTGAAAAAGATGTACTTGGTAAGTGGTCAATCTTCTTCTTTTACCCTGCAGATTTCACATTTGTATGTCCTACTGAACTTGGCGATGTTGCTGATTACTACGAGCAACTACAAGAAATGGGCGTAGAAGTTTACTCAGTATCAACTGATACTCATTTTACTCATAAAGCATGGCACGATACGTCAGACACAATCGGTAAAATTAAATTCCCGATGATTGGCGACCCAACAGGCCGTATTACTCGCAGCTTTGGCGTTATGATTGAAGATGATGGCCTAGCACTTCGTGGTACGTTTGTAATGAACCCTGAAGGTGAAATTAAAGTAATTGAAACTCACGATTTAGGTATTGGCCGTAGCGCTAAAGAGCTAGTGCGTAAAGTACAAGCTGCACAATACATTGAAACTCACGACGGTGAAGTTTGTCCAGCATCGTGGCAGCCAGGTGAAGATACACTTGCTCCTTCACTAGACCTAGTTGGTAAAATCTAAGTATAGATTACCTCAACTATAAGGGCAGGTAACTGCCCTTAAACCAATAAATATTCGTTTATTGGTGCCTCCTATCTCAATATGGTAATTAAGCACATGCATTTATTGGCATGGGAGGCTTGCTGTTTAAATTTTCCTAAAAAGGGTTAAGCCATGTTAGATAACAACATTAAAAATCAATTAAAAAGCCATTTCGAATCGCTTACTCAACCTGTTGAGCTGCTTATTGCCTTGGATGACAGCAAAAAATCAACAGAAGTAAAAAGCTTAGCAAATGATTTAGCATCATTAAGCGATAAGTTTACGGTAGTTAACAACCCAGATACCAGCGCACGCCGCCCGTCTATGGTTGTACATTCACCAGTTAAAAATACCCATATTACGTTTGCAGGCGTACCGATGGGACACGAATTTACAAGTTTAGTGTTGGCGCTTTTACATACTGGCGGGCATGCAAGTAAAGCAAAAAGCGAAGACATTGAACAGATACAATCACTTGATCAAGAACTTAATTTTGAAATTTACATTAGCTTGAGCTGCCAAACGTGCCCTCAAGTAGTACAGGCGCTAAATACAATGGCCGCGACTAATAGCAAAATTAAAGCAACAATGATTGATGGCGCACTATTTCAAGAGGAAGTAGAAGAGCGCAACATTTTAGCCGTACCGGCTGTTTATTTAAATGGCGAACCATTTAGCCAAGGTGCATTAAGCCTAACTGACATTTTAAACAAGGTAGATAGTAAAGGTGCAGCACGCCAAGCAGCGGCACTGAGTGAAAAAGATGAATTTGACGTACTAGTAGTTGGTGGTGGGCCTGCGGGTGCCTCAGCTGCTATTTACTCTGCACGTAAAGGCTTAAATACAGGTGTTGTAGCTGAACGTTTTGGTGGGCAAGTTGCTGACACATTAGCTATTGAAAACTTTATATCTGTTAAAGCCACTGAAGGGCCAAAACTTGTTGCACAGCTTGAAGAGCATGTTAAAGAGTACGATGTTGATGTAATGCATAACCAACGTGCTGCAGGACTTGAACGCGTTAATAACAAATACGAAATTACGCTTGAGAACGGGGCTACTTTAAAAGCTAAATCACTTGTTTTAGCAACCGGTGCACGCTGGCGTGAAATGAACGTACCCGGTGAGCAAGAGTACCGCGGACATGGTGTAGCATACTGTCCGCATTGTGATGGCCCTTTGTTTAAAGGTAAGCCTGTAGCAGTAATTGGTGGTGGTAACTCAGGTATTGAAGCGGCAATCGATTTAGCAAACATTGTTGAGCACGTAACAGTGCTTGAATTTGCAGATACACTTCGCGCCGATGAAGTACTTATTCGCAAAGCGAAAAGCTTAAATAATATTACTATTATTAAAAACGCCCAAACTACAGAAGTACTTGGCGATGGTAAAAAGGTAACAGGACTCACGTACACAGACCGAGTATCAGGTGATAGCAAGGCACTTACTCTAGCGGGTATTTTTGTACAAATAGGCTTAATTCCTAACACTGAGTGGTTAAAAATTAGTGACTTAGCGCTAAGTAAATTTGGTGAAATATTAATTGATGCAAAAGGTGCTACGTCATTACCGGGGGTTTATGGCGCAGGTGATGCAACAAATACCCCATTTAAGCAAATTATTATTGCCATGGGCAGCGGTGCAACAGCAAGTTTAGGTGCTTTTGATTACTTAATTCGCAACAGCGAAGAAAGCGAGCAAGACAAAACAGCTGCTTAACGTGCAAAACTTCTCTTGATATAACAGCAAGGTACACCCATCGCTGTTTGTTAACCCAAGCCGCCCTCTCCAAAGGCGGCTTTTTTATGGCGTAATTAATCATATATAAATAGGTTAATCGCCACCGCCACCGCCACCGCCACCACAGGCAGAATCTGAACCGCTGCAATTATTATCAGAGTAACTTGTGCCAGTATTGTATGTGGTTGCACCTTGTTTTGAGTTTGTAGTGGCAAAGGTAAGTAGTAGCAAAAAGCCACTTACAATTAAAATTACCATGATTGACTGCCAATCCTGTGACGAATAACCGACATAAAGTGACAAAGCTAAAATAGTAATCAAAATGGTCCGAGCTATTAATTTCATTGTTATTTCCTTTTACTTACTGTCAGGTACATTTAATGTAATTTTGGCTTAACGGTTTTTATTGCTGATGCGATAGCGAGCTCAAGTGAGTACATTTTAAAAGGTTTTGATATAAACATATCCATGCCAGCTTGTTTACAGGCAAGTTTATCTTGCGACGACGTATTAGCCGTTAACGCAACAATATACGTTTTATCTGCGGGGCAAATTTTTTGCTCTCTTAACTGCTTAGTTGCTTCAAAACCGTCCAAAATAGGCATAATACAGTCCATAAAAATAAGGTCATACGGCTTTTGCTTACATTTTAAAACAGCGTCTTGACCATCAACCGCAAAGTCGGGGTGTATATTAAGCTTATTTAGGGATGCGTTAAGCACTAATCTATTGATGTCGTTGTCATCAACAACAAGCACAGATAACTCGCTTGTGTTTATATCAATGTTAGCGAGCGGTTTATTTTCAAGTGCTTGCTCTTCACCTCGGGTTATAGGGATATAAACTGAAAATGTAGAGCCTTTATTAATTTCGCTACTGACTTCAATTTTACCGCCCATGTACTGAACAAGTTCTTTTACAATTGCTAAGCCTAGACCTGTACCGCCTTTTGTATTTTTAGCATCGACTTCTTGCGTAAATGGAGAAAATAGCGATTTAAGAAATTCAGGAGTCATCCCTCTGCCTGAGTCAGTCACGGTAATAGTGAGTGACAAAGCGTCGTCAATATTGGTTAAAAACGTGTCCAGCTTTACACTACCTTTTTCTGTAAACTTTAATGCATTACTGAGTAAATTGGAGGTAATTTGGCTTAGGCGTGTGTTGTCGAAAAAGGCCCAGCAATCGTCATTAATTTCATTTTTCACTTCAAGTGCGACACGCTTTTCAGTAAATAAAGGGGTATAAAGTGAAACAAGGTCAGTGAAAACAGTTTTTAATAAAACATTGTTTGGTTCAAGCTTAAGCTCGCCATGATTAATTTTTGAGAAATCAAGAACCTCATTAATAATATTCAATAATATGTCTGAGCTGCGTAGCGCAACTTTAATTTTTTCTGTTCTTTTTTGTTCATCATGCTCATCTATCAAGGTGGTGAGCATGCCTGTAATACCATTGAGTGGCGTTCTAAGTTCATGGCTAATTTTTGCAAAAAGCATGCTCCTATCAAAAAGTAAGCGTTCAGCCTCTGCTTTTTTGCTTTTAAGTTCTTCACGAAGTGTCATCGACTCTGTTACATCTTGAAACGTGCCAAATAACCTTACGCAGGTGTCGCCTTCAAATTCAGCTTCTCCAAAGGTCGATACCCAAATGTTGTTATTTTTTGCAGTAACAATTTCAAGGTCTAAATTCCACTTTTCGCCTTTGCTAACGGCTAACTCTACTGCTTTGGTAATATTTTCTCGGCTTGATCCCTCTTTATAGAAGTTAATTGCGGTTTCCATCATAGGTTGATAGTTTTCATCAACTTCGTGAATTAGTTTGGTTTGCTTGCTCCAATAAATTTTATTATGAGCAATATCGACTTCCCAAGTTCCTATATTCGCAACGCTTTCAAGCTTAACAAGGCTATTACTATTTTTTATTAGGCGATCTTTTGTTTGGCTTCTGGCAAATTCCGCACCTAACCATTGTGCAAATAATTCTATATAGTCATAGGCTTGGTCTGTAAAAACAGGCGATGAGTCAGCAGAAGAAAAGTTAACGGTTCCAAACACTTTATTACCTACTTTAATAGGAGCACCAATGTAGGATTCCAGTTGGAAATTAGCAAAGCAAGGGTGGTCTGCAATTTCGCTCTGAGATACATTGTGAAAAGCGAGGGCTGAGCCTGCTTTGAGGGTGTGTGTGCAGTAAGTACCTTGTAGGTCAAATTGTGTACCTATAGCAAGATCATTGTTGGGGGTAACCGCATATAAAACAGTGTAACACTGGTCTTCAACTTTACTGATGATAGCTAAATCAAGATTAAAAACGTTAAGCCCAAACGTTAATAGCTTTTGCGTTTTGTTGTCAAATGATAAACTTTGATCAGAGACTATGTCGTGAAATTGCCTAAGAAAATTCAATAGAAAAACCCTATGGTATTAATTTTTTAAAACTTTATTTAGCAAGCTTAGAATAACGTTAAAAAGTGATAAAAAGCTATTAGTATCTCGGCAACTAAATACAAAAAAAACGATTTGATTAAAATATAGATTTAGCGTATCTGGGTGCACGTTATCTAATTTTTAATTTAGTATGTTGAGTTAGGTGTGTACTCTGGGTTGATATCTCCATCAACTTCTTCTGGATCAACATCGTTTATCAGCAGTGTTTCTCTTACGGCTTCTATATGATTAAGGACCGTTTGATAACGCTCACCATATTCATATTTAGTCACTTCAATAGCTTTTGGCATATATGTAAACGCTATTTTAAGAGCATGAAGTGCATCGTCATTTATTTTTTCACTCATATTTTTCTCCTGACTAAATTAATATCGGCGGTTAAAGTATTTTCTTTAATTGTTTATTTTAGACTGCTTGCAAGTATGCACGTGCCTCAGCTATGCCCATTTGGTATCCGTTATTTAAAATATCAAACGATTTGGTGGTTCTGCCCACTTTAAAGTGCTTTGGTGGTGCAATAATATTAACTATACAATCGTTGGGTGGGTTTTCTATAAAATCGATACTTTTATTATAAACATCAGCTCTATTTAATGCTGCATTTATGAGTGCAGGATAGCCCTTGTAAATTTGTTTAGTGAGCCAAGGAGCTTTTGTCGCTTTTTTTTTGTACCCTCGTGAACGTGACAAGATAACCGTTATTTCGCGCGCCCCCATTTCATAGGCCTTGATGACAGGAATAGAGTCTGCAACTCCACCATCCGTCATAGGTGTGTTATTTATAATCGGGTAATCACGATATGCAATAGGAATTGCGCAGGATGCTTTTAATTGCTCAACCATATTGTCGTTTGTTGCTTCTAAATAATAGGCTTTACCTGAATCTATAGCGGTAGTAACAATATAAAACGGTTGTGGGTTTTGCTCAAATATTTCGGTTTGTAGACGAATTTCACGAATAGTTTCTTCCCATAACCAATCAAGGTCAAATAAGTGACCACCTTTTAAAAACCGAGCCAGATTAATAAACTCCGGCCTACATGAATAATCTGTTATCACTTTGTAGTTTCGCATGGGTTGCTTACATAAGAATGCAGCTACATTTGTTGCTCCTGCAGAAACGCCAAAGTAACAATCAAAGGGCTGATGATTTTGTGATAAAAATTCATCAAGGACGCCTGCAGCAAATATACCGCGCATTGCGCCACCTTCTACTACAAGTGCATGTTTTATATTTTTAGCCATAATTGTAACTCCTTTTAATCTGACTTTATGTTACCAACTATGGCGAGTGAGGGCGACTTATAAAACACATACTATCAATAAGTTGCATTCCTATTAAAAGTTAATTCAATAATAAAAAAGCAATAAATAAGACATTTAATTTAATAAATATGTTGGTAGTTAATATATTAATTAATCGGCATACTATTTTTAGTAATTTTATGGCTGTAATTACATCGCACTGAGTTATATTTTTTGTTAATGTTAGGCTTTAAGCTTATGTTAATAATAAACCTTAAAAGGGTTACTGATACTGCAACATTAAGATGGATAATACGCGTCAATGTTTTTGCATAAATTGACATTGTTATAGTTATTATATCGCGAACGTAAGTCAGTATAATTCAGCCGTTGTTGCTTTCGAGCCCGTTATTTAAGAACCTTGTGCTGCGATTAATTGTACTAAGGTCATAGTTTGCTCCTAAAAGGTAAATAAACTCTATAATGAGCGATTTTAAAATCACCTTATTTAATAATACGCAAAATCAGCTTGGCGAAAGTCCGCTATGGCACCCAATGTTGGAAACACTCTTCTGGGTTGATATCAATAAAAAACTGTTATTTTGTTGCTCACTCGGTAAACCAGCAAATGCTTACTCGGTTGAAATGCCTTTTATAGTGACAGCTATAGCTTGGCAAGATAAAGAGCATTTAATTTTAGGAACTGAATCTGGGATTTATCGTTACAATATAAAGCGTAAAATACCTCAGTTAATTACGGAACTTGAAAGTGGCGACACGAATAGGCGCTCAAACGATGGTCGTGCCGATCCCTGGGGTGGTTTTTGGTTAAGTACAATGGATATGACTGCCGAAAAAGGGCAGGGCAAGATATACCGCTATTACAATAAAAAGCTAGATTGCATTGTGACTGATTTAACCATTCCTAATGGTTTGTGTTTTGATAAAGCTCGCTCTCGTGGTTACTATTGTGACTCTTTTACAAGCTGTATTTACGTTCTTGACCTTGATGTTAATACAGGTGAAGTTGCTGGCACGGCGAAGGTATTCTATCAATTTAATAACACCGATGTAGATCCCGATGGTTGCGTAGTCGACAGTATTGGTAACTTGTGGTTAGCGGTATGGGGAATGGGCTGTATTATGTGTTTATCGCCTGATGCAGAAGTAATTCATACAATAAAAGTAAATAACCTCAATCCTACATGTACAGCATTTGGCGGCAAACAAGGTGAGCTGCTATTTGTGACTTCAGCAGTGTGCGAGTCTAATAAGGACTTACAAAATATACAAGGGACGACAATTCAAATTAGCGGGATAAAAAACGGGCAACTAGAGCCACCCGTTATTTTATAATTTGTTTACAGGTTACTGGGAGACTGGTTTGACCCACATAACGCCAACATCTTTTTTCATAACGTATACGCGAGTGCCTGCAGTAATTGTTTGCTCACTTTTTAATTTCCAGCTAATACCTGAATAATTATACGTAGTTAACCCTTGATCGGTAACGTCGTCATCTAGGGTAAAAGTAAGCTCTGCAAAATCGTTTGTTACGGGCTTTGTATCCACACGGTTTTGCATTTTTTTGAGAGGTTTCCACAGGCCAATGGCTAAAATAGCCGTTACCACTGTGTTACTCCATAGTGCAGTTGTTAATGAGTCAGGCAATATTCCTATGCTCATTGAAAAACCAGTTATCAGTAGTGATAGGCCAAAAAATAATAGAATAATAGTAGAGAGACCCAGCACGGCTACTTCTATTATTAAGGCAATGATACCAAGCACCATAAGTGCTTGTGGTAAATTTTGCATAATAAAATCCATACAAACCTCTTTAGGTGTTAACCTTTATTTTGCTTGTTTAAACTATTAATGATTGCCATGCCTTGCGCAACCATTGAGCTTGCATCTGTTGCGTTGTCAGGGAGTAGAACAACAGATGATTCACGTGCAATGGCTTCTTTAGCCGAAATGGCTTTAGTTGCTAAATCAAGTTGAATCGCTTTTTGCCCTTGCTCTGTATCAGCGGCTTCACCGACTTTTAATAGTGCATTGGCTTGTGCTTCAGCGACGGTTGTAATTGCGGTAGCTTCACCTTCTGCACGTAAAATTTGCTCAGCTTTATCTGCTTCTGCAGCAAGCACTTGTGCTTGCTTTTTACCTTCAGCGACATTTATATTTGCTTGACGGTCACCTTCAGATTCTAAAATTTGAGCACGTTTTACACGCTCAGCCTTCATTTGTGCTTCCATAGCTTCCATAATAGAATTTGGCGGCACAATATCTTTAATTTCGTAACGCAGTACTTGAATACCCCATGGCTCAGATGCCTGGTTTATTGCAGCTACGATATTTGTGTTTAGTAGGTCACGCTCTTCAAAAGTTTTATCTAGCTCCATTTTACCAAGCTCTGAACGCATTGTTGTTTGCGAAAGCTGAACAACCGCAAATGTATAATCGTCAACACCATAGGTAGCTTTGTACGGGTCTAATACTCGAAAGTATAATACGCCATCTACAATTAACGAGATGTTGTCTTTTGTTATAGCTGATTGAGATGGAACATCTTGGGCCTGTTCTTTTAAGCTGCGGTCGGCAGATATTCTATCGATAAACGGAATAATAAAATTAAGGCCGGCTTCTTTGGTTGATTGGTATTTACCAAAACGTTCAATTAGCCAAGCTCTATTTTGAGGGACAAATTTAACACTGCTTTTTAGAAGCACAATAACAAATATGAGTAAAAATGCCTCAACGGTAAATACGACATCGAGGATTTGTGACACTGGATCCATTTAAATATTCCTTATAATAATTAATCATAAAATAGTGTGTTGTTTTAATTTTAAACTAATAAAGACTACCACTTTTCAATGTAATTACCTACAAAAAGTGGGCACTTAAGAAGTACATATTATCGAGGGGGGCTCTCGGAAATTTTATTTCGACCAGTTTCTTTAGCGTTATAAAGAGCAGCGTCTGCTTTTGCAATAATGTCTTCTGCTATTGTTTTTGTGTTAGGAATTAGGCTGTAAAAACCAATGCTTAAAGTAAGCATATCACTTACTTCTGAATATTTATGCTCGATGCCCAACTTGGCTATTTCTTTTTGTATTAGAGTGGAAAAGCAATATGCATTATCAGTATTGGTACAGGGTAAAATAAGTGCAAATTCTTCACCACCATATCGAGCTGCTAGATCGCCGGGGCGCTTACATAAATTTTGCAGTGTTTCAGCAACTTGTTTTAATGCCTCATCCCCTTTTTGATGACCATAACTATCGTTGTATTTTTTAAAAAAGTCGATGTCGCAAATAAGTAAGCTAATGGGTTGTTGGTAACGAACGCATCGTTGTATTTCGTCATCTATAGTTTGATCAAAGCATCGACGATTAGCTATGTTAGTCAAGCCGTCTGTATTTACCAGCTCACTTAATTGTTGATTTGCTGTGATAAGTTGCTGCTGAGTAAGTTCTAATTTTTGTTTATAGTTTATATTTTTGAACGCGTTGGTTAGTATTTCACCCACTAATTTTATTCGGATTAAATCAAGGTTTGTCCATTCACGTTTTACTGCTACACAATCGCAACCAATAAAACCAACAAGCTCTTTTTCGTAGCTTAAGCCAATGCACATTACTGATTTGATTTTTTGTAGTTCAAATTCTTTTTTTTCACCACCTGCAGAGGCTGGTAAATCCGCAACATCATTTACTTTAAAAAGGTAAGTGTCGTTCATTAATTTAAAAAAGTAGGGTAATTCACTTTTAGGTACATTTTGCAACGAATCCTTAAAAGGCATTATGCCTTTATTTACCCATTCATGTGTATTACTCATTTGTGTGTTTTCGTCGTTAAATTTAAATAAATAGCTGCGATCTGCATGGCATACAGTGCCAATTGCTTTTAATGCATAATTAATATGTTTATCTACATCATCGTTTTGAATATCAATGAGATCGGCTGATATATTCGATATAACAACATCAAAATTATATTGTTCATCAATTGTTTGTTTTTCTATTTCAAAGGTGATCATTGAAACGCTCTCGGTAATATTGGCAAATTTAATGTTCAGTAAGAAGGCTGTTTGATCTACTTCAAGCACCACTTTATTTTGAACATTAGGTATAAGATAAACATCAAAAAGGTTCTGTAATAATAAAGTTTTTTTACTTAAAGGGCTTATTAGCTTTATGTGACTAAAGTGATTTTCATTCAAGTCAGAATGCTGCTTTAAATTAAACAGGTTTAACGCGGATTCGTTTGCTTTGTAGTTGCGTGTTTTTGAGTCGTGGACCAAAACAGCAAAAGGGAGACACTTTAATGTACTCCAGATCTCTTTAATCGAGTTCAACGTTTAAGTTACCTCATTTTCTATAAAAGATAGGACATATCCGATTGATTTTTATTCTTATAATATAGTTTTAGTACAGTTTTGTTGATATTACTAACTTTTTTAGTGCGTTTATGTGAGTCACGCATTATAATTGATACTGTATATCATTACTCCTTTCTTCAGTGAGCCTTTAGCGGCTTACTTGCATTTTAAGTATAGGTAACCCAAGTATTTCATGACCGAAATTACAACACACCAAGCTTCTCGTAGGCGCTTACTCATTGCGCTTGCAATAACATGCTCATTTATGATCATACAAGTAATTGGCGCGTATTATGCTAATTCGCTTGCTGTATTAGCTGATGCAGGACATTTGTTTGTGCATAATAGCTCGCTATTTATTGCCTTAATTGCTTCAAGTTTTGCTATTCACTTAGCTAAAACTTTCAATGATGGCTATCAACGGGCTGAGTTAATGGGTGGGCTTATTAATGGCATTTTATATCTCGCAATTAGTTTGGTGATTCTATATGAAGGTGGGGAGCGATTTATTCATCAGCATGAAGGTAACGAACTTGAGATAAATAGTTACTTAATGTCGGTAATTGCGGGGCTGGGCTTTTTGTTCCACGGTGCCGCTGCTTGGGTGTTATACAAGGGACGAAAAGCAAGCATTAATGTTTATGCCGTGTTCTTACATTCGTTTTTTGATTTGATTTCTACTGTGTCCACTTTTGTTGCTGGTGTATTAATATATTTCACAGGCCTTGCGGTCATCGATATTTTATCGAGTATGCTTATAGCGTCGTTTGTATTGTTTACGGGCATTAAAGTAATTATAAGTTGTATTAAAGGTTTGCGTTTAAATAAAGCAAAACTTCCTAAGGTAGCAGATATTGAAAGCGAAATCACAAGCATAGAACACGTACATAACGTACATAATGTAACTGTAACACGTAATTACGATGGCCTAGTGGTGGGGGCTCATGTGGTACTCAAAAAGCACTGTACTATTGAAAAGCATGACGAAGCATGTCGCTTGAAGGTAGAGAATCTGCTTGCTGAAAGGTTTAGAGTAACGAGTAGCGTACTGCAAATTGAAAGCCATGAATGCCATCATATTCACTAGAGTTTATTAACCTTTCAAAGTTAAATTCCAACGGTCTACATGGTGCTTAGGCAAGACAGTGCACATAAGGTGTGTACCTTCACAAATAGTTGATAACGCATAATTAATGCAAGCAGACGCGGCCCCGAAGGGGGCTACCGGGGCAGTTTACTTCTTGTTGCTTGGCTTTGGTTTACTGTTACAGAGTGTAAAGGCCGAAGAGTAGTGCAGGAGTAGTAGCCAACCTGGTGCTGCGATTAAACCGCTGTAAGTTTTAACAAACACTAACCCACAAAGGTCATTAGAACTGTGTGTTAGTGGATGGGGGCTCTAATGCCTTGCTAGTTGCTTCAAATAAGCTCAATAATTTTTCTAAAACAACTATTTTCATTAAGTGCTTCAGCGCTCATTGGTTTTGCAAGGTAGTATCCTTGAAGCACATGGCAACCAGCGTTAACTAAAAACTCCATTTGGTCACGATTTTCAACGCCTTCAGCAATACAATATAAGTTTAAATTTTCAGCTAAAGAAATAATAGTTTTAATAATTGACTCGTCTCCTTTGTCCTCACCAATACTATTTACAAAACTTTGATCTATCTTTATGACGTTAATTGGGAATTGGCTCAAGTAAGTCAGCGATGAATAGCCTGTACCAAAGTCATCAAGCAATAATTTAAATCCTGCTGCTTTTAATTTTTGTAACTGCTTAGCAGCTTTCAGTTTATCTTCAAGCAATATAGTCTCTGTAATTTCGAGCCTCAGTTGCTTTGGCAGAATACCCGCGTCTGCTAGTATGCATTGTAAACGTTCGGTTATGTTCTCCTTTAAAATATGTTTTGGTGATAGGTTTAAGGAAATATAAAATAATGGATTGTCATTCAGTAGTGGCGCTAATTCAATAAGTGCGCGTTTAAGGGCTAACTCAGTTAAGCGCTCGATTAAACCGGTTTCTTCTGAAATTGGAATAAACACTGCGGGTGAAACAAATTGCTCTTTGTTTTTCCAGCGCATTAGTAGCTCTACACCATTTATTGTTCTTGCTTCAATATCAACAATTGGCTGATAATGATTAAAAAATAAGTCGGCTTTTACTGCATCTTTTAAATCATTTTCGAGCATTAGCTTTTGTTTTATTTGTTCGTTCATTTCATCGCTAAAGAAGCTAAAACCATTCCTGCCATTTTGCTTTGCTTGCATCATAGCGACGTCTGCGTTACGAATTAAAATGTCGGTTGTTATTGCATCAAATGGGTACAAAGCAACGCCTATACTGGCAGAAATATTAATCGCAAAGTCTTCAATCATCACTTTATTTGCTAATTCTTTACTAATTAGCATAACTGTTTCTTTTAATGAGTCCTGAGATTCTACATTTTTAATAAGAACTAAAAACTCATCTCCACTTTGGCGGCCAAGCTGTGCATTTTCGTTAAGAATATTACCTACCCGTTCAGTAATATTACAAAGAAGCTTGTCACCTACAGCATGACCAAAAGAGTCATTTACTGGCTTAAACTTATCTAAATCTATAAATAAGAGTGCGCAATGTGTATTTGAACTTTCGGCTTGTTTAATAGCTTCCTCAATTTCTTGATACATTAAACTACGATTTGGTAGTTTTGTTAGTGCGTCGTAATTGGCTAAATAACGCAGCTCATTTTCAGCTCTTTTTTGCTCTGTTAGGTCAGAAATAACAATTACATAGTAGCTTACTTCTGTTGTACTTTTTGCTACAGCAGTCACATTAATATGCACTGGGTGCTTACTGCTTTTAGCTGTTTTTATTAACGTATCAATATGCCAGTTTTCAGTTGGTTGCAATTTTTTAAGTATTTTTGCAAACTTTTTACAGTTTTCTTTACCAATAGACTTTATAAATAGTTTCGGGCTAAGATTTGTAAATTCCTCTGAATCAGAGAACGTTCTTATAAAACTATTATTTGCTGAAAATGGCATTAAATGATCGTCTAAAATCAGTAACCAATCGTTTATTTGGCTAAATGCTTCACCTAGTATTTTGGCTTGTTCTTCATTGGCACGCTGCTCTGTAATATTGGTATAAATACCAGACACATACAAAGGTTTGCCTGTTTGAGTGTCAAAAATTATTTGGCCAGTGTCTTGATACCACAACCACTGCCCATTTTTATGGCGGAGACGATATGTTGATTGCCAATTTTTATTTTTACTTTTTTTGCTTATAAAGCTTTGCCATTTGGTTTCAAATCGACGCTTATCGTCAGGGTGTATAATAGAAAAAAACAGCTCTATCGATACTCGTTCTTCAAGGTTCTCATAACCCAGTTCTATGCCGCGTAAGGTATTTACAGAACCATCTTTAAATCGAAAATCCCATATTCCACTTTTATTATTTTTAAGAGCGAGCTCTGTTTGTTTTTTCGAATTTATAGTGTCTGTATGCGCTTGTTGAATAACATTTTGGCGGTTACGGTATTGCCAGAAAAATAAAGCGAAGAGGCTTAACATAACTATAATATAGGTGAATATCGCAAAGGGTGACTTCCAAGGAGCATAGGCTACATTCATGCTCAGCTTAACTGGTTGGGCTTTAATTACACCATCTTTAAAATGAGCGTTTATGGTGAGAGTGTAGCTTCCTGGTTGAAGTTTAGTAAAAAACACCTGATTTGATTTTAAGTTGTTATAGGTAAGTGATGTTGGGCCATCAAGAACCACATCATATAGCGTTTTATTTGTATCTGGATAAGAGAAGTCGGAAAAGCTTACCGTTAACCCCATATCATCATGACTCAATTTGAGTGGTTGATTACTGTATGCAAGAGGTGAAAAAGGTAATTCTCTTGTCAATAGACTGACATCTGTAATTGCTAATTTATCTTTTTTAGTTGTTGCTTTTGTATTGAAATCAGCAGGATTAAAAAGAAGCGCGCCTGCATTACTACCTAATATTATTTGCCCATTATTCAATTTTCTTTGCGTGTAGTCTGTAAATTTATTGGTGCTTAAACCATCTTTAACAGAAAAACTTGTAACATTAAGTGTGTTGAGGTCTACCTTGTAGAGCCCATTCTCAGAGCTTGCCCAAAGATACTTGTTTTCTTCAGGCACTAAAGACAAAATTGAATTTGAATTTAAAGAACTTTTAAGCCCCAGAGAATGTTTACGTTCATAGCTTTGTGGGTCTATGCCAATTAAGCCTTCATAAGTAGTTGCAAGCCATAAAACATTTCTTTTTAAGTCAAGGTAATAACTATCTACAGTGTAATAGATGTCGTCTCTATTCTTTGATGACTGAAATATTTGGGTTAAGCTTTGTGTTGACTCGTTATACCTATATAGGCTGTTGGTCATACTAATTAAAAGTTCATTTGGGTGTGTTTCCATTGGCGGAAGGAACACATAAGCATATATTGGGTCTAAAAAGTTTTTAAGTCCTTTAACAACCCTTATATCACCCGTTTTTTCGTTAAATAGGTAAAAGTTTTTGTCGTTTGCAAATGCATATTGATGAGTGCCAATTTTGGCAAAACCAAAAACAGTTGGTTGAGTAAGTAAATCGTTATTAGTACTTAAATTTGATACTAATTGCTTACTACTTTTATCAAACAACTCAAACCCATTGTATGTAGACAGCCATAAATATTGGTTGTTTCCAAGGGAGGAAGCAAAAATATCATAAATTGCTGACGAACCAAACACTGCTTTTGCGTCAGTTGAGTTTAAAAAAGTATGCGTAGTTTTTGTTTTAGGGTTGTATTGAGCTAGGCCATCGTTTGTGCCAAACCATATAGTATTATCTTCGTCTTCGTGAATTTTGTTTATTGTATTATTGACGGGCAACTTAATATTTTTAAATCGTCTTGTATTAATGGGCCACGTGAATACCCCTTGGCTTCTTGATGATAACCAAAGTACTCCTGTTTGGCTTATTGTTAAATCGTCAATTGAGTTATCGTTTATATTAAATTTACTTTTTTCATAATTTAATATGAACTCTATTTCGCCGTTTACCCGGCTAAAACTATATAACCCTTTTTCTGTTGCTACAAACTCACCCTGGTCAGAATTAATGTAATCCCAGATATTAAGATCGGGAATAAGCGTCGTTATTTTAGAACTGAGTACAAGGTTATCTTCTGAAAATGCGAATTTATAAAGCCCTTCTACCGTGCCAATTAGAAGGCCAAGCTCTTTATCTACCTGCAAAAACTTTACATTAATGTTGTCTATTGTTGTTTGTTCGGCAGAGTGAAGTGGTATTTCTGTAAGCTGATTACTTACAAGGTTGAGCGTATATAGCCCATTATTGGCACCAATGAAAAGTGTATTATTGTGTAGTGTTAAAGCGCGAATAAACGAAGTTTTTTCAGCTAAAGCGGCTGTTTGTGTAAAAGCTCCAGTAATTTTGTTGTAAGTGACTATTTGGTTATCAATTGCTAAGTAATAAAGTTCGTTTTTTTCAGCCATTGCTTCAACAGGTGAATAAATCTGTTTTTCTTTATCGAGCTGACCAGAGTAAATTTTTTCTGTTTTTAAAGTTTGCGGGTCTATTAGGAATGCCCCAGCTATATCAGTTGAAACCAGTAACTTACCGTCTTGTGTTTTTAACACCGTAGAAATATAATGTTTGTCTAGCTCAAAACCACCGTCGAATGTTTCAACATTATAGCCATCAAACCTATTTAGTCCTTGTTGCGTTGCAATCCAAATGTAGCCAATCTCATCTTCTTGTATTTTTACAACGTAATTTTGTGAAAGACCTTCATCAGTAGAAAGACGTTGTAACTGTTGGGCATAATTTTGCGATGCAAATGCATTGGTCATACACAACATTATAAATAGAACAAAAAGGGATAATTTACTTATTGGCACTGATGACCGATCTCCGAAACAGGTACTGCTCTATACAGCTAAGTGTTAAATATAGCACAATTTTTATTTTTTTTTACAAAAAATAAACTGATTATATCAATGCAAATTTAATGCAATGAACTAATATTTAACACTATTTAAGGGTTTTTGGGAGGTCTTAAAATGGGCTTAACAAACATACAGGCTAAAGATAGTCTTTTACTGATCATAGATATTCAAGAGCGACTTTCCCCCATGATTAGTGATTTTCAAAGTCTTTTAAAAAATACACTAAAATTAGCGCAGGCATCTTGTGTGCACGACATACCAACACTTATCTCAGAGCAGTACGTGCAAGGATTAGGAGAAACCGACGAGAAAATTAAATCTGTTTTACCGCGTGCTACGTATTTTAGTAAGGTGTATTTCAGTGCTTGTGAAGAAGCTGGCTTCTTAGATAAGTTAATTAGTTTTAACAAAAAAACGATTGTTGTAGTGGGCACTGAGGCGCACGTGTGTGTTTTACAAACGTGTATTGATTTATTAAAAAATGGATTTGAAGTGGTTTTAGTAACAGATGCAATAGGCTCTCGTAATGCTGAGCATAAAAGTATCGCAATAGAACAGCTAAAGCATGGCGGAGCGGTAATTTCATGTGCAGAAATTATTATATTTCAATGGACAAAAACTGCAGCTACGCCTACGTTTAAGAAAATATTACCTATAATTAAATAGGTTACTTGTATATAGTGTAAATTAAATGTTTATTATTATTAAATTTTAAATTATTCATTGATAATATTGGTACTATTTGGCTGTATTTGTACTAAGTTAAATGTATTAGCAAAATTAAAAGTTAGGGTCTTTATGTCTAGTGTTAGTCGTTTATTAATAGTTATTTTTGTGATCTTATTCGTCGAATCTATAGGATTAGGCCTTTATTTTGGTACGTTAACTCAAGCATTCATAGTCGGTTTACCGTTGTGTTTATTACCAATATGGCTACTTAAAACTCAAGAAAATAACCCTATTACTCCCCACATAGTTGCTGCTGCAATTATGATGTTTTCTTTTTTGCATATACAGCAAGCATTTGGCTTAATTGAAGTGCATTTTGAAATTTTTATATTAATGCCTATCTTAATTGTTTTTGTTCAGTGGCGCGTTTTTATTACAGCTATATTGTTTGTCGCGGTCCATCACCTTTCTTTCTACTACTTACAAACCCAAAATACGGGCTTTTATGTTTTTGACCCTGATAGGCTTGCTTTTAGCACTGTGATTATTCATGCAGCTTATGCAATAGTTGAAGTGCTTGTTGTAGGTTACATAGCAATTACTTTAGAGAGAGAGCGCCGGGCTGGAACATCACTTAGCTCAGCAACTGAGCAAATCATGGAAAACTCTGAGCACATTAAATTATCTCTTAGAGCCGATTACACGCAAAGTGAAGCCGTTGTTGGTTTTAACACCTTGCTCGATTACTTGTCGGACGTTATTAAACAAGTTAAAACTCAATCGTATTCTCTTAAAACCAATTCGGGTGAATTAATACAAGTTCATGATCAACTAGCGAATGGTGCACAGCAGCGAACTCAGCAAACAGATGATATAGCTAATTCGGGGGCTCAAGTTGCGCATGGTTTCAAATTAGTAGAGCAAGAAAGCGAAGTGTTGAAAACACAAGTAGATAGCATCACACAATCTGCTAAAGGGGCTTTAGACGACGTATTGCAGACCGACAGTAAAAGCAGAGAGCTACTGAATTTGTTAAATCATACAGAAGAGCAAATTAATCAACTCGTTGCTGCCGGCGATGTCATCTCAAGCTTATTAAACGAAATATCTGGGATTGCTGAGCAAACAAATTTACTTGCGCTTAACGCAGCCATTGAAGCCGCCAGAGCTGGCGAGCACGGAAGGGGCTTTGCAGTTGTAGCGGATGAAGTACGATCATTGGCAAACCATAGTAAAGCAACTACTGACAAAATAGGCCTGACTCTTAAAGACTTGGTTACAAATAGTAAAACATCTACTCAATCAATGACTCAGTGCGTAAGCTTTGTTGTTGATTTAACTGAAATAAGCACTGCAATGAAAGAAAACATTTCAGCAATGAGTGAACAGATAAAAGCGGTATCCAGTAGTACTACCTCGGTTGCACAAGTTGTTTCAGAGCAAGCTGGTAATACAGAACAAATTGCTAACAGCACAGACCAAATGCGCCAAAACCAGTACGAAGATTCCAATATCGTTAAGCAGCTCACCGACAAAGTTCAGTTAATCGACGTGAGTATTGACGTACTTGAGCAATCAATTGCTAAATTTAAGTAACGGTCACCTTTTAAAATTTATAATACTAGCCTGGTTAGGATTCGTTATATCAGGCTTAGTTTATTTTCAGGTTGGTCAGCTAAAATCGTTTGATAGTGACAGAGTATTATTACAGGATGGTTGGTTTTTAAGTTTTAAAAAGCAGCTAGGGTTGAATACGCAAATACACGAGGCATCTTTAGTTCTTGTCATAGAGCAAAACTGTGGTTGCGCAAAGCAGGCTAAAGCACACATTACCGCACTTAAACGGTTTGCTGACGAAAAAGGCTTTAATATTATCGAGCATCCTTACTCAGCTGAGTTACATCATGTTATTCCAGCTACGCCAGCCGCTGTAATTATTGATAAGAATGGCGAGTTTGTTTATGCGGGGCCATTATCCGAAGGATTGGCTTGCTCACAGGGCAGTGGTTTTGTAGAAACGGCTATGACTAACTTAGTTGCTGGGTTTAACTCAAAATTACTCGTAGCAGATACTAAAGGCTGTTATTGCAAAAATAGGGTCTAGCTTCAGGGGGTCGCTTCCTTAAAGTAAATTTGTTGAGTGTTAAATCACACTCTATTTTTTCAAAAAGAGCCTAACTGAGTAGTCAGTAGTTTTATGCAAGTGATTTATATTTGTATTAGTGCACACTTTTGAGTGAAAGTTTTATTAGTCACTCTCAAATAAACTAATCTATATTCACTAATTATTAGATTTTAATGAGCAATCTATCAATTTGAATCAATGGCGATACTAAATAAAATTGACAAAAGATTAGGGGAACAATGAGTTACCAATTTTTGTATGAAAGGTTACCCTAAAGTTATAATTGGGTTTAAAAATAAAATTCAAATAACGCTCTAAAAATTATTGATAACTATTACTATTTAGATTAATATAACTATATCGAAAGTAATTAGAGTGGTTTGTAATCATGTATATTTGTCTATGTCACGGTGTCACAGATAAAAAAATTGAACAAACAATTGATGATGGTGCAACAACTATGCGTGAGTTGGCAAAAGAGCTTAACGTCGGCAGCCAATGCGGAAAATGCTGTGGTTGTACTAAGAAGATTTTGAATCGCAAGCTGATTCAAATTGCAGACATAACAGATCAAGTAGCTTAATTATTTTAAAAAACATTGCATAAAAAAAGCAGCCATGTGGCTGCTTTTTTTATGTTTATAACGTGTTGTTAAAGTTGAGATTGAAGATAATTTTCTATACCTACATTCTCAATAAGTTGTTGCTGTGTTTCCAGCCAGTCCATTTGCTCTTCTTGTTCGTTTAAAATATGGTCGAGTGCTTCTCGGCTAATGTAGTCTTTTTTACTTTCAGCTAATTTAACCGCAGCGCGAAGTTCGTCTATAGTATCAAGCTCAAAGCTCATGTTAGCAGCAATCATTTCTTCGCTGTTTTCACCAATACGTAAACGGCCTAAGTCTTGTAGGTTTGGTAAACCCTCTAAAAATAAAATGCGCTCAATTAAACGATCGGCGTTTTTCATTTTTTGAATTGACACTTTGTAGTCTGCTTTATCAAGCTGGCTAAAACCAAAGTCTTTAAACATACGTGCATGTAAAAAGTATTGATTAATTCCGACAAGTTCATTAGCAAGTACGCTATTTAACGCTTTAATTACCTCTAAGTCGCCTTTCATAACTTTAGCTCCTGCTAACCCATTTGAGATTGATGGTAATTTTCTGAGCCAATTTTTTCAATTAGGCCAAGTTGTTGTTCTAACCAGTAAACATGATCTTCTTCTGTATCGAACAATAGTTTTTGGAGTATTGCACGAGATTGGTAGTCTTGCTGTTCTTCACAGATGGCAATTACATCTTTTACGCAGGCAACAACTTCTAATTCGAGTGTTAAATCATTTTGCATCATGCTTTTAACATCGTTTCCAATAAGCAAATCACGACGCTTGGTAAGGTTTGGGACACCTTCTAAAAATAAAATACGTTTGATTAACCAGTCAGCATGGTCTTTTTCTTCTTCCATTTCATGATTAAGGCGCTCATAAAGTTTATTTAAACCCCAATCATCATACATGCGAGAGTGTATAAAATACTGATCGATTGCAGCTAACTCGTTGGCGAGTAGCGCATTAAATGCGTCGATTACTTTTTGATTACCTTTCATGATATGTCACCATAGCTTTGTTAATTATGGCTAGTGTAGTGTAAAACCAAGTAATTGCAAGTTTTCTCTATAAAAATCATTGTGTTACTATTGGTTTTGATTCTTATTTAAGTTTGCATTGTTGCTTGCTTTATAGGCTCTCTGCGTTTTGGGCACACAATCAATTTTTGCTTGAATAAGAGTAGCTTGAATATATTTAAAACAGCTTAGGTAATACGGGTGTCGTAATTAACTTTGTAGCGCTGAACTCAGGTGCAAAAAATAGCAAACCACATTAATAGTTTTTAATTCAATTATATTTTTTGTTTATTAATCAATTAAGCTAATTAATGTATGGCATACTCAAACACACATTAATTTCAAGGTGTGTAATACATTATCAGCACCATAAATACTTACTGAACACATATTTTAATTTAACAATAGTGCAGCACACTTAGGGTCACTACTATGAGCAAGTCAATTATAATTCGCGATGCGAAGCCAAGCGATGCCAAAATTATCTTAAATTTTATTACAGAGCTTGCGATATATGAAAAAGAGCCAGATGCGGTCAAAACAAATGAGCAAGCTATTTTAGATACATTATTTAGCGAAGGCGCCACAGCGCACAGTATTATATGTTTAGATGGCGATGAACCTATAGGCTTTGCAGTTTATTTTTACAATTATTCTACTTGGCTAGGTAAAAACGGTTTGTATCTTGAAGATTTATACGTAAGTCCAGATAGCCGTGGTAAAGGTGCTGGTAAAGCCATAATGAAGCATTTAGCTAATAAGGCGTTGAGCAATAATTGTGGTCGTTTTGAATGGGTTGTTTTGGATTGGAATAAGCCTGCTATAGATTTTTATGACAGTATAGGTGCAAAGCCCCAAACTGAATGGATTATTTATCGATTGACGGGTCAAGAGTTAATAGATTTTGCTAAATAGTTAAGTTCCGATTGTGGCTAGCAATGGTTAAAAATTTATTTAAACTTTGTGCTGGTCACTTATTAAAAGAGCTATTTATGATTTCATCTTACTGGCAAAAAGCACGTCAAAGTCGCGATCACCGATTTGATGGTCTTTTTTATGTTGCGGTTAAAAGCACGGGTATTTACTGCAGGCCTATTTGCCCAGCGCCTACTGCGCTTGAAAAAAATGTTATTTATTATGAGTTTGCTCATAATGCAGCGCAAGACGGTTTTAGGCCTTGCATTCGTTGTAGGCCTGACAGTGCACCGGGAAGTGCGGCTTGGCAAGGGGTCAAAACAACCGCTTTGAGGGCAAAGCAGCTCATTGACCAATACGATGAACATGATTGCGAAAAGTTAGCTGAAAGGTTAGGAGTGAGTAGCCGATATTTAAGACGTTTGTTTAAACAACATTTTGGTTTGTCGCTTACGCAATATCGTTTATTTAAGCAATGTCATTTTGCAAAAAAGCTGATACAAGAAACGCATTTATCGCTAACCGACATTGCATACGCGGCAGGTTTTAAAAGTACAAGGCGATTTAACGATGCTTTTTTCAAACAATTAAATATGACACCATCAGCACTGCGTCAAAATACCAAAATTCAAAGTACGTCACTTACCTTAACCCTTCCTTTTAGGCCTCCTTATAATTGGCTTGCTTTACGCTCGTTTATAGAAAAACGTTTAATTAAACCTGTTGAATGGATTTCGGAAAATAGCTACGGGCGTACGTTTTCAAATACGCTTTATAAAGGATGTTTCACTGCCGAATTTATCGAAAGTAAACATCACTTTAAAGTAAAGGTAGAGATAGACGACACGCAATATTTGCAAACAGTTATAAATAACATACGGCGGGTTCTAGACTTAGATGCTGATATTAATTTAATAGAAACTCATTTAAATAAAAACATAAACAATGCATTCACACTGTGTAACGGACTTAGGTTGCCAGGTATTTGGTCAGAGTTTGAGGCTGGTATTAGGGCTGTGCTAGGACAACAAGTAAGCGTAGCCGCAGCGCATAGCTTAGTCACTAAACTAGTTGATGAGCTCGGAGAAAAAGACGTAAACCATGTGTATTTTCCGAGTGCCGAACAGGTAGCACAAAGCAGCTTTGATTTTTTTAAAATGCCACAAGCGCGCAAAAATGCGCTACATAATTTAGCTTTGTTTTGCACCAATAACCCTGGCAATAGTGACTTAGATTTATGGCTTGACTTAAAAGGAATAGGCCCATGGACTGTGAACTATGCAAAATTAAGAGGGCAAAGCCAACCCGATATATTACTTGATGGTGATTTAGGAATTAAAAAAGCACAAGCTGCGGCAAGTTCGTTTAACAGTGAAAAGTGCACCCCATTTCGTTCCTATTTAACGTTTCAACTTTGGCAGCAACTATCATGATTATTCAAACATACATAACAAGTCCCATAGACAATATAATAATTCAAGCAACTGAAAAAGGGGTGAGTTACGTTGGCTTTTATCCGCTTGAAACCTACCCACATGTGCCTCTTGCTAAAGTAACTAATGAGCCGATATTAAGCTGTGCGCTGCAATTAAAAGAGTATTTTAATAAAAAGCGTAAAACATTTAATGTTCCATTGGATACTAAAGGGACTGAATTTCAAAAAAGTGTATGGAACGCACTTCTGGATGTCCCTTACGGTAAAACCAATACGTATGGTGATATTGCTCACGCATTAAATAACCCAAAAGCGGTAAGAGCGGTGGGGGCAGCTAACGGTAAAAACCCAATTAGCATTATCGTGCCTTGTCATAGAATTATTGGCGCAAATGCAACGCTAACTGGATACGCTGGTGGACTCGAAAGAAAACGCTGGCTCCTAAAACACGAAGGGGTTTTGTGAATTAGTAGCCTTAAGGTTTGTATCATATATTATAAAGGTTACACTATAAAAAATACTCTAATAAAAAATAGCTATGCAATTTAATACATTATTTAATATATATATCTTTTTATGCATCGTACCTATTAATGTTGCAAACGCCGCTGCTAAAAAGTTGCTTTTTTGCTATGAAGACAAGGAAATTGCGCCAATGTTTTTAGGTACAGGGCAAGAGATTCCGATTCAAAGGCCCGGAGCTTCGGCAGACGTACTCCGGCTATTAGATGATGCGGTTGATGGCGTTGATATTGAGTTTGTGAGAAAACCTTGGCGAAGGTGCTTGAAGGATCTTGAATCAAATAAAGTAAATGCAGTTATTGCTAGCTTCAGAGAAGGCAGAGAGCAAATAGCCGTTTACCCAATGGATGAAGATGCAAAACCTAATGCTCAGTTTGCTATTAGCAGGTTTGGCAGCTGCTTGTTAGGTCGTGATAAATTTCGATCGCAATGGCAATCACGTGATAAGTTTAATACCAAAACATTTACAATTGCTGTGCCAAGCGGTTATGGCTTGAGCGCTGTTTTAAAAAAAGAACCTCTTTTTGTTCACGAGACGGTGTCTAAAGAAAATGCATTTGAACTACTTAACAAAGGGGTTGTGGACTCAAGCATAGATATTTGCCAAGTTGATAAAATTAAAGCGTCTAGTTACCCTTATAGTGACACCGATGTAAAAGCACTATTTCCCCCATACGAATTTACGCTTGGTTATTTAGTTTTTTCGCATCAATTTTATGAAAATCATCCGACGCTTAGTCATAAAATGTGGCAGTGGGTTAGTGAATTTGATACGGCTCCTATCTACATTGATTATTTAAATTCTGCCAAACAACCTAAAAACTAATACTTTAAATCATAAGCTTATTTGGCGTTTGAAATTGGTATTCAGTGCATATTAGGGTAGCATAAGCGCACTTTTTGTAACTTGGCACCATCATGGCTCAATTATACTTTTACTATTCTGCAATGAATGCGGGAAAATCTACCACCTTATTACAATCGGCTTTTAATTATAAAGAGCGAGGTATGGAGCCAGTTATCCTCACTGCAGCTATTGACGATAGAGAAGGTGTTGGCAAGGTTTCGTCTCGAATAGGTTTGCAAGCAGATGCACATGTATTTGATGCAAGTAAAGATGTGTATGAGTTGATTCAATTGCTTAACAATGAAAAAAAGCGCCATTGTATATTAGTCGATGAATGTCAGTTTTTATCCAAAGAGCAAGTCATGCAGTTAACTGATGTAGTAGATGAGTTAGGCATTCCTGTGCTTTGCTACGGTTTACGAAACGACTTTAGAGGTGAGTTGTTTGTTGGCTCTCAATACCTACTAGCTTGGGCTGATAAATTAATTGAGCTTAAAACGGTGTGCCATTGTGGGCGCAAAGCCAATCACGTATTACGTACCGATGAAAATGGTGATGCGATTGCCGATGGTAATCAAGTTGAAATTGGCGGCAACGATCGTTATGTATCGGTATGCCGCAAACATTACAAAGCCGCTTTAAATATGGGCCGATAACGCGTTAATAAAGGTGTCTATATCTTTTCGAGTTATCCCTAAATGCGTGACTAGCCTGAGTTGTTTACTTGGGCTTATTAGAACACCTTGCTGTTTTAGCTTCGCAGCTATATCTACAATATTAAAATCTTCATCACAAGATGCATACACCATATTGGTCGTATTACTCATATCTACGTTAAAGCCTTCAAGTGAGCTTAAACATTCAGCTAGGTAGCGCGCATTAGCATGATCGTCTTTTAAGCGACTTATGTTATTTTCAAGCGCATATTGCCCCGCAGCAGCGAGCATTCCGGCTTGTCGCATACCACCACCAAGTACTTTACGCCATCGCCTAGCTTTATTTACCAACGAAGATGACCCCAATAATAAAGATCCAACCGGTGCACCTAACCCTTTAGATAAGCAAATAGACACAGAGTCAAAATGTTTCGTTATTTGTTTAATATCAACTTCTAACTCAACTGATGCATTAAACGCACGTGCGCCATCTAAATGCAGAGCTAAACTATGCTCATTAACAAAGTCCCGTGCTTGGGCGAGGTACTCGAGGCTAAGTACTTTACCGCCAATGGTATTTTCTAGGCTTAGTAATCGCGTTTTTGCAAAGTGGCTATCGTCTGGTTTAATTGCAGCGGCTATTTTATTGAAATTAATGGAACCGTTTTGTTCGTTTTCTATCGGTTGTGGCTGTATAGAGCCTAGAACTGCTGCACCACCACCTTCAAATTTATAATTATGCGCATTTTGGCCACAAATATATTCGTCCCCACGTTCACAATGTGCCATTAAACCAAGTAAATTTGCTTGTGTTCCAGAGCTGCAAAAAAGTGCGGCTTCAAAATTAAAACGAGTAGAAGCGAAGTTTTCTAGGTTATTTACACTTTCATCGTCGCCATAAACATCATCACCGACTGGTGCACTGTACATGATATCGCGCATTTCTTTTGTTGGCTTGGTGACCGTATCTGAACGAAAATCTATCATATTTTTCCTTTTTCTTATTTAATCAAGTTCATTACAAATGTGTTCACGCGTCTCTTTATCAAAGTAACTCCAAGCAAGAAATCGGCTAACTTTTTGCCCTTGAGCCATATCAATAATTTTATATTCCGCAATTGGGTATGTTTTTAGTTTTGCTTCAAGTGCACTAAGTGAGTCTTTTTTTGAGACTAAAGATGTAAACCACAACACTTGTTGTGCAAATTCTTCACTTTCTGCAATCATTGTTGTAATAAATTGTACTTCACCACCTTCGCACCAAAGCTCGTTGTTGTTACCACCAAAGTTAAGCGTTTTACTGGGCGCTTTTCCTAAGTTTTTCCATTTTCGTTCACTTCCTTTTTTTGCCTCTTGTTCGCTTGCATGAAATGGCGGGTTACAAAGCGTTAAGTGATATAAATCTTTTTGGTTTATAACACCTTTAAATATATTAGCCGGTTTTTTTTGCAGCTTAACCGTTATTTTTAAGGCATTAAATTGTGCAATTTGTTTGGCTATTTTAACCGAGACAGGGTCTATATCTGAGCCAGTGAAGTGCCAGTTATATTCACTCGTCCCTGTTAATGGATAAACTAAATTTGCACCAGTACCTATATCAAGTACTTTAACCTGCTTACCTTGAGGGATTGTTTGTTTATTATCTTCGCTTAATAGATCGGCCAAGTGATGGATATAGTCTACTCGCCCTGGTATTGGTGGGCATAAGTTGTGCTCGGGAATATCCCAAAATTCAATATTATAGTGCGCTTTGAGTAGCGCTTGGTTGAGTGTTTTTACTGCTTTATTATTTGCAAAGTCAATACTTTTAGTACCTGCAGGCGTGTTAACTATATAAGGGCTTAAAGCCGGCAGCGCAGCTGTTAGTAAGCTAAAATCGTAACCGTTATTATGCTGATTGCGTGGGTGTAGTTTTGCACGTGGTGTATTTTTAGTCATGAATTTATTTTAGCAATCTATATCAATAGTTAATTGTAACAAATCCTCGTAATTAAAGTGCAGACAATTACTTTGGCATATTTAAAAATACTGGTACGATGAGTTGAGGGTAACAATAAGGATTAAGCGTGGCCATTTCTCAACAATCAATAACTATAAATTTAGCAGATAAACAAACACTGCATTTACGCAAAATATTCGATGAACAACAAAATGGTCCCATCGTATTCTTTATGCATGGTGCAGTCGAAAATGGCAAAATTTTTTATACACATAGTAATAAAGGTCTTGCTCCATTTTTAGCTGAGCACGGATATCGTTGCTATGTCGCTGATCTGCGTGGGCGCGGAGAAAGTAAGCCTGTTATATCTAAATCTGCTGCCTATGGGCAAACCGAAGCTATATTAGAAGATATTCCCGCGTTTATTAATAAAATTGAGCAGCTCGAAGGTTCTAAACCAGATTACTGGGTGGCCCATTCGTGGGGTGGCGTTTTAATGAATAGCGTATTTGCACGCTTTCCACATTATATTGATGATGTAAAAGCATGTGTTTACTTTGGTTCAAAACGCTCACTGTTTAACAATCATCCAAAAAAGTTACTTCAAGCTAATTTTATTTGGTATTTTATGGCGCCATTACTAGCTAAAAAGCACGGGTATTTACCTGCAAAGCGCTTAAAGTGGGGAAGTGACGACGAAACCCAAAAGTCGCATTATCAAAGCATGCAGTGGGCTAAAAAAAAGCCTTGGGTTGATTCCGATGATAATTTTGATTATGCAAAAGCATTGCGTTCACTTCATTTGCCACCTACGCTACATATTGCAGCGGTTAAAGATAAAGCATTGGCGCAGCCAGTTGATATTCAAAGGTTTATTGATGAATCTGGCCCTGGTATCCAACAAATGCGTATTTATGGTCGTCGCCATGGACACCGTATAGATTACGACCACATAAATATGTTAACTCATCCAATAGCCCGTAAAGAGCAATTTAACGATTTACTTCAATGGTTTAAGAGTCACCCTTGTTCATTAGCTTGAGCAAGGGGACTTGGTATCGTTCCCATTTACTAACGGCATTTGTATTTACTGGCTGGCGAACAGCTTGTTTGCTCAGTGTTGTGACGGCTCTTTTTTGATTGTAAAACGATAAGCAGTTTTGCTCATATTTACACCCTAAAAACTCAAAAAGAGTATTTAATTGGTCTTCAGGATTATTTACTAAGTCTTCATAGGCTAAATTAAACACAGGTAATCTTAAAGTATTCCAATGTGTCATTAGTTTTTCATATAAGCCATGGTAGTGCTTAAATTCAGTTAAAGAGCAAAAGTACGGCTCGTTCTCAGCAAAATAATTACTAAATACAGAAAATGCTGTGGCATTAACGTTACGTGATAAATTAATAAACTTAGCGTTTGGAAATAAAATATAAATCAGCCCGAGCGATTGATAATTGCTTGGTAGCTTATTAATAATAATCGGCCTTAACGGTGTCGCTGTTTTTAGTGTATCAATATAAATATTACGAGCTTGATTAATTAGGCTAGGCGTTAAATTGGCTAAGCACTGAGGATACGGAGTTTTGGTTTTTTGCTCTAAAAAGGCAACAACATTATTACTAATACTCGTGTTTTCGCCTAGGCTTGAACATTCGCTATGACTTATAAGCATTTGCTCTAGTAGAGTTGACCCGCTTCTTGGCATGCCAATTATAAATACAGGCGTGATTGTTGCGGAAAAGTCTTCTTCACGTGAAGCTAATAAATCTAGAGTACTGTATTTAATGATCTGATCATAAAAAGGGTCAAGCTCTTTGGTTGTAAACGTACTCAATTTATATTGTAGCGTATTTGCTAGCTCAAAATAGTTAAAAGCTTGATCTGTATCGTTTAGTTTATCGTAACTTTTGCCTAATGCGTAGTAACACACCATTTTAAGACGTAGGTTGTTAGTTTGAGTTACTAAGTGATGCAAATTACTAATGTAATTGTGTTCTTTATTAAAACGGCCAAGTTGTACTAATTCAAACAAAATATAGGCTGTGACAGGGTATAAGCCCATACTCAATGCGTGTGCAAATGTTGTGTGCGCTTTATCCAAATCACCATGTGTTAAATAATGCTGGGCTAAGTAATAATGTGGTTCAGGGTTATGGCTTGCTAGGCTTTTTGCATATTCTAATACGGTAAGTGCGTCCTGTGGTGAATTAACACCATTAAAAGCGTCTGCCAATGCGTGAAGGGGTTCTAACATGTGGGGTAAACGTTCGCAGGCTTTTTGTAGTAAATAAACTGCAGCATCAAACTTTTCTAGTCTCAGTGCTATTTTACCTAAACCAAATAAGGCTTCGCCATTTTCGGGTTCAGTAGCAAGTATCGTTTTGTAATGAAATTCAGCTTCTTTGAGCTTATTTTGTTCGAGTAGTTTGTTGGCTTTATCTAGTAGCATAGTGGGGCATTTTATTTTTTATTTACTATAAAATAAAAAAGGCGAAATGTCTTAACATTTCGCCTTAATGCTTTCATTCTAAAAATTAGAAAGTATACGTGGCCTTAGCGTAGTAGAAACCACCGTTAATACCGTAAGGAGATGTTTCGTAGTATTTACCACCCCAGTTATTATTTGGGATATCCGTTGCATCTTGGAAATCAAGTTTTTCAGCATCTTGGTCAAGTAAGTTTTGTGCACCTACAGAGAAGCTGATTGAATCGTTCACAAAGTACGTAATTTCTGCATCAAGCGTTACAGATGCATCTGCTGTTTTAGCTGTTGCATCGTAATCAACGTGAACACCTTGATATTCGCCATAGTAGTTAAGACGAGTAAACGCAGAGATTGACTCCCACTGTTGTGCCCACGTAAGTGTTGCACGGTGGTTAGGTAAGTCTTCTTCTAGGCGTTTAACTTTAAACTCACCCGTAATATCACTGAACTTAGTTACTTCAGTTTCATTCCAGTTGTAAGCAAGGCTAAATGTAGAGCTGCCACCTAAAATATCTGCTGTGTAATTAGCTACAACATCAACACCTTGAGTTGTTGTATCAAAGTCATTAGTGAAGAAACTAACTTGCGCAAGACCTTCAACATTAGGTACACCCGCAGCTGAAAGTGTATCTTTATCAGCTTGGCTAAGCGTAATTTTTTCAGATTGACTGATACGGTCTTCAACTTGAATGTTGTAGTAATCAACAGTTAGGAACAAATCGCCAATTGTATAAACTGCACCAAATGTATAACTTTGCGATTCTTCAGGTTGTAGCTCCGTACCACCAAGTTGAACAGCAACAGGGTTTGTTGGTGGTAATAATGCAGAATCTCTTAACACACCATCACTTAAGTTTGTTTGAACGTTACTTACGTTTGCTTGACCAACGGTTGGTGCACGGAAACCTGTGCTAATTGAACCACGAATATTTAGATCTTCAGTTACATGATACTGAGCCATTAATTTGTAGTTTGTTGTGCTACCAAACGAGTCGTAGTCTTCAAAGCGAAGCGCTAAGCCCATTAAGAAGTCTTCTGTAAATGGTGCTTCAACGTCGACAAATGCTGCGTAGTTACGGCGTGTAAACTCACCTGCTTGCGACGGCTTGAATCCAGGGAAGCCGTTTGAACCAATGCCAAAACCTTGCGCTGTTAATGGGCCCGCAGTGTATGATGCTTCATCACCTGAGATGATTGTAAATGTTTCTTCATGCCATTCTAAACCACCGGCTACGTTCACATCATATGCTAGGCCAAAGTCGTAGCCTTTAGATAGGTCTAAGTTAAAGTTTTTCTCTAACTGCTCATATTTACCAGGGCTAAAGTCGCGCGGTGTGTCTGGGCCTAAAGATGCATTCACCGTGTTGTAAATAAAGTAACGTGATTCATTTAAACCCACAGTACCACTCAGGTCATACAATACGTCTTTCATAAAGCCGTCTGTAAATTCACCTTTTGTACCAATGGTTAAAGAGGTATCAGTGATGTTGCCACCAAAGTTTGGTGTAAAACCACCCGGGATCATTTCGTTAAATGCAAAACAATCTGGGTTGTTAGCTACGCCGTTTACGTAAGCCGGGTCGTCTAATACATTACCATCTGTAATTGAAATGGTAGGACAGTTACCGCTCATGTCGTCAGTTAAGTCTGCAACAAGGAGTGTTGCGCCATCATCGTTTGAATATACACCTGAACGAGTATGCGGGTTACGGTAGTAAAAGCCACCACGTACATCGCGCTCAGAGTAGTTACCAAACATGTAAAATTGTGAGTTGTTTGTTAAGTCTAGGCCTACATTACCAAAAAGTGAGATATCGTCATCAACTTCTGGTGCACCCCAAACTTGAGCAAGAGACGAAACATCAGGTACGCCTGCTGCTGCAAAACCTGCTGCATCTGGGCGTTGAACTGAACGACTCGTTGCATCTGCTGTTTTGTATTGGAAGCTTAAGTTTGCAAAACCACTGTCTGTAAACGGTAAACCTACGTTACCAGAAATTTGAGTAGTATCGCCGTCGCCTTCAAAATATTGACCTTTACGAACTTCAAACTTACCGCCTTCTGAAGCGTCTTTTAATTGGAAGTTCATTACACCTGCAATAGCATCAGAACCGTACTGAGCGGCTGCACCGTCACGAAGTACTTCTACTTGTTTAATTGCAATGCTAGGAATAACTGAAATATCGGCGCCTTGTGCACCATCGTTAATACCACCGCCTAGAAATGCGATTACAGATGCACGGTGACGACGTTTGCCGTTTAAAAGTACTAACGTGCTGTCTGATGGTAAACCACGAAGGTTAGCAGGGCGGACTAGTGATGCTGCATCACTAATAGGGTTTTGATGAACGTTGAAAGAAGGAACTGAGCCTTTAAGAAGTTCTAGCATGTCAGTGTTACCTGACTTTTCTAGCTCTTCGCCACCTATGATATCAATAGGAACGGGTGAATCACCAATTGAACGTGGAGCTGAACGCGTACCTACTACAGCAATTTTCTCTACATTCTTATTAACTTTAACTTCGCTTTGTTCATCTGCTGCTATTGCAGAGCCCGAGATGAATAATCCGGCGGTGGTTGTGGCTAATGCAAATTTAATCGCTTGGTTTAGCGTATTATTTTTTAATTTCATTCTAAATTTCCCCAGTTAGAATAATTTTGTTTTAGGCGTACTTTAAAGCACGCCTTAATCATAATTGTGGAACGAACAGAGTGGTTTTACGCGATTGAAGTATCGAATCAAAAGAGCGTAAATACTCACCTTCTGTTAACTCCTGAATACAGACTATACATAAAAAACAACAAGAGCAATTATTAATTAACTATTAAATAACAAAACTTTAATTAGGTAAAAAATCCAAAGGTGGTGCATTTTAGTGCTACTTATAACCATTTGTGTGCAGGTTAAGATGTAATTGGGAATATTAATGCAGGTGGGGAAGGGGTTTTCGAGGTTGGCTTTTTAAATGGCATCCTGTTTTTTTGTTTTAGTTTGCAAATTTGTTAATTTCCATGTTGCTAATTTTTCTCTATATTCATCCCACACACATGAATAACAATTGCCACTGCCGCAACATTCATCAGATTTTGGTTTTTCAGGTTTTTGTGGAATTTGAGTTGTTAAATCAGTCATAGTTAATACTTTTTGGCACTAGTTTGGTGCAAAGGATAAAGTATAGTCATAATCAAGTAAATTATTCTTTGTTAACCCAACAGCATGTGTGAAAATATAGAAATGCGATTATATAAAGTTATTCACCGTGCTCCTTGGCGTGTAGTAAAAATTAGTAAAAAGCGTCAGCAGCTTCGTTTTCGTCGCGCTATGGTGGCGCTTAAAATTGCACTTGCACAAGAAAAACAAGAAACCAAAGAAATGTTGGCCATATATAAGCGTTATACACAAGGGCAAACAAATAGTGCAGAGCTTAAACGAGCGAATGAGCAGTTTGTCGATATTTTAAAAGGCCTTGGGTTGGGCGTATTTGCTGTGCTTCCTTTTTCACCCGTTACTATTCCACTTGTTGTTAAGCTAGGGCGGTTAGTGGGGGTGGATGTATTGCCCAGCTCGTTTAGCATTAATAAATCAATAAAAGAACTTGATAACGAAATAGAACAATCGCATCAAGAATCAGTTAAAAAAAATATACACAATAAATAACACTAAAAACCCGACAATTAGCGATACCTTTTAATAGTGCTTATTGATATGCTCGTAAGAACAATTTTTACAAATTATGAGCTATTTAATGAGTGCATTACTTCGCAATACATCTTCTGGTATTCCTTTATCATTTATTCTTAAAAGCGAACTCTCTGATTGGCAAGCAAAGCAGCCTACATTTATTCAAAATTGGCTAAACAATACAGGCTTTGAAAAGCAAGGTTTAGCGTTAATTCCCGATAGCAATTCGGGGGAGTTGTCCCAAGTAATTTGTTTAATGCAAAGCCCAAACGACTTTTGGGCTGCTGGCAATTTGGCCAATACGCTACCAGTGGGTAGTTATCAAATTCAAGGTGACGATACGTTTATAGAGTTTGTGGCATTAGGATTTGTTCTTGGTGGCTACGAATTTAGTGAATACAAAGAAAAACCGACTGTTAAAGCCGAGTTGTGTATTGGCGATGAACAGCTTTACACGCGTATCAAACAGCAAGCGGAAGCTATTTTTTTAGCGCGTGATTTAGTAAACACGCCTGCCGTCGATATGATGCCGCAACATTTATCGCAAGTGATGGAAGATTTGGCTTCAACTCATGGCGGTGATTTTTCACAATGGATAGGCGATGAATTGTTAGAGCAAAACTACCCAACTATTCATATGGTAGGTCGTGCAAGCGAGAATAAACCGCGTTTGCTTGATTTAAAGTGGGGAGCAGATGATGCGCCACTAATAACGCTTGTTGGTAAAGGTGTGTGTTTTGACTCTGGCGGGCTCGACTTAAAGCCAAGCAATGGTATGCGTAATATGAAAAAAGACATGGGCGGTGCTGCGCATGTTATTGCATTAGCTCAGCTGATTATGGCTGCTAAATTGCCTGTCCGTTTGAGAGTATTAGTACCGGCGGTTGAAAATGCGGTGTCGCGAAATGCATTTCGCCCGGGCGATGTTGTAAAAACGCGCAAAGGTATTATGGTTGAAATAGATAACACGGATGCTGAAGGACGTTTAGTTTTGTGTGACGCGTTAAGTGAAGCACAAAACGATAATCCGGAGCTTATTATTGATTTTGCAACATTAACAGGGGCATGTCGTGTAGCGTTAGGTACTGAGTTACCTGGTTTCTTTTCTACAGAGCGTGATGTAGCAAATGGTATAATTGATGCAGGAATCAGTGTGAATGACCCTGTTTGGCAGTTGCCTTTATTTGAGCAGTATCGTGGATTTTTGAAAAGTGATGTCGCAGATATGGCTAATAGTGCAAGTACACCATTTGGTGGCGCAATTACCGCCGCACTTTACTTAAAAGAATTTGTAGAGCCAACCACGCCTTGGGTGCATTTTGATGTGATGGCATGGAATTTACGTGCGCTGCCAGGTCGCCCTGCTGGCGGTGAAGCACTTGGCATTAGAGCCGTGTTTAACTATTTGCAAAACCGCTTTAATCATTAATTACCCGTAAAACATTAGCGCTATATGAAGCTTAAACTTCATATAGCTCTAGCGGTAAATCATCTGGGTCGGCAAAAAAAGTAAATTTTTTACCTGTAATTTCATCAATTCTAATCTCTTCAACTGCCACACTTTTACTTTCTAAATATTCTTTTGCTTTAGTTACATTGTCGACTTTAAACGCTAAATGGCGTAAGCCTTGTGCTTCCGGGTAACTAGGCCTTGAGGGCGCACCCTCAAACGAAAACAACTCAACTTGACTACCATCAGGCATTACTAAGTCTAACTTATACGAATTACGCTTTTTCCTATAATGCTCGTTAATAATGTTGAGTTTTAAAATTTCACTATAAAAATGTTTAGAGCGAGGATAATTACTGCAAATAATTGCAGCATGATGAATACCTAAAAGCTCCATAAATTTATCTTCCTTAAATAAAAAACGCACTAAAAAGTGCGTTTTAATTATACGTTTTTAAAGCAAGCTTATTCAGCGTCTTTACATGCTTTTACAGCTGGCGCCACAAGCTCTAAACCTGTTTGGGTGCAAGGTGCTAATTGTGCGTCGCTAACGCTAATTGGAGTTACACGTTCGCCCCATTTTATGTAGCTTGCAGCCCATGTTAAACCCGCGCCAAAAGCCGCAGACATAATATTTGAATGAGGCTTTATTAACCCTTGTTCAACTGCTTCACATAGAGCAATAGCAATGGTTGCAGCTGATGTGTTGCCATAATCTGCAATGTTAACCATTACTTTTTCATCAGGTACTTTTAAACGGTGCTGGATTGCCTGAATTATGCGTAAATTAGCCTGATGTGGTACTAGTACGTTTATGTCGTCTAGGCTTAAATTAGCTTGCTCGAGAACGTCGTCACAGGCTTCACTCATACCTTTTACGGCACGCTTGAATATCTCTCTGCCTTCAAATAGCAGATCAGACGGGCCAATGGGTTCATATTTGTTCAAATCACTACCAAAGTTAGTAATATGAAGAATGTCGCGGTCTTCACTATCGCACCCTGTTTTAGTGCCAAGTAAACCTGCCGGTGTTTCTGCAGCTTCTAGTACAACAGCACCAGCGCCATCACCAAATAGTACTGCACTGTCGCGGCGCGCCCAGTTTACATACCAAGTCATTCGTTCAGCAGCAATAACGACCGCTTTTTTGATCATGCCTGCTTGAATTTGCGCAGTAGCAGCTTGTAATGCATATAAAAAGCCAGAACACGCAGCATTCGTATCCATGGCGGCTGCGCCTGTTGCGCCAATATTTTTTTGCACTTGGGATGCCGTATTTGCAACAACTGTTGAAGGCGTACAGGTTGCAAGTATGACAAGATCAATGTCTTTTGCGTCAATACCTGCGCAAGCAAGTGCGTGTTTTGCTGCAACAGTTGCCAGCTCTGCCGTGCTTACATGGCTTACACGGCGAGATTTGATGCCAGTACGCGTGGTTATCCACTCGTCGGTGGTATCAACTATTTCGCTAATTTCATCGTTGCTAATACTTGCTGGTGGTATGCATTTGCCCCAACCAGTGATATGTGCGTATGGCATAGTGTGTTCTCTTAAGGTGGTATAACTTCAATTTATTACCGGCAAGTTATACCAAAATTCGACTTATAAGACTAGTTTATAGCATGCTTTGTATCGTAAATATTCGCTATTAAAGGTTTTTTAGAGTAAAGCTAGTATAAAAAAGGAGCATGTATGAAAACAACACTCATAACATTATCGTCAATTGTATTGGCAGTGTTCGTTAATAATGTAAACGCAGCACAATCTAAAATCATTTACGCAGGTAGTTTACTTGTAGCACCTGAGCAGGCATTAAAAAAAGAACAAACCTTAGTTGTTACCAATGACAAAATAACGGCTATTAAAGACGGTTATGTATCAAAGTCAGTACTTAATTTACCCGATGCTGAAATAGTTAATTTAAAAAACCAGTTTGTTATGCCAGGTTTGATTGATATGCATGTGCATGTAACTTTTGAACGTGACGCTAAAGCAAACCCACACCGTTGGGCTACAGAATATGAAGCCGATTATGCGCTTCGTTCTATTAAATATTTACAGCGTACGCTTGCTGCCGGCTTTACGTCGGTGCGTGATTTAGGCAGCGACTATCAAGTTATTTTTCCGTTAAAACGCGCAATTGAACGACAAGACATTGCAGGACCTCGTATTTTTGCAGCGGGTAATACAATATCGCCAAGCGGCGGTCATGCTGATATGCATGGCTACAGAAAAGACATAACCGATGTTTTTAAAACGACATTAGGCATTTGTAATGGCGCTGACGATTGCCGCCGTGCTGTGAGAGAAGTTATTAAAAGTGGTGCTGATGTAATTAAAATTACTGCAACGGGTGGTGTGTTGAGTAATACCGCAGCGGGAGTGAATCAACAACTCACTGATGATGAGCTGTCAGCTATTGTAGATACAGCGCATCATTTAGGGCGAAAGGTAACAGCGCATGCCCACGGAACAGAAGGAATTAAAGCAGCACTTAGAGCTGGGGTTGACTCAATAGAGCACGGGTCTTATTTAGATAAAAAAACAGTCGATTTATTCAACAAAACGCAGGCCTATTTAGTTCCCACACTGCTTGCTGGTGCCACGGTAAGTGAAGAGGTACTTACTAATCCTAATATGCCAGCGGCAATTGCCAATAAAGTGCGAGAAGTAACGCCTAAAATGCAGGCATCGTTTAAGTTAGCGCTTAAAAACAAGGTAAACATTGCCTTTGGTACCGACTCGGGTGTATCGCGTCATGGTCTTAATGCAAACGAGTTTGGTTTAATGGTTGATAATGGAATGAGTGAGGCGCATGCAATAAGGTCAGCCACAGTGTATGCTGCTAAATTGTTAGGGCAAAGCCATCAGTTAGGCGACTTGAGTGTTGGTAAACAAGCAGATATTATCAGCGTAAACGGCTCACCACTTGAAGACATAAACGTACTTAAAAACGTGCAATTTGTTATGAAAGCAGGGCAAATTTACAAGCAATAGGGAAGCACATGAGCAGCAAAATTAAAGCGTCGTTGTTTAATCATTTAATTGAGGCTGAGCGTCAATTACTTGAGCCTGAAGTTCGCCAATCAGAGCGTGCACTCGACGCTTTACTCGATGATGAGTTTATCGAAATTGCTGCTAATGGCACGTCGTTTAATAAATACCAAGTACTCACACGCCTACCTACTGAAGTGGTGCCGCAGTTTTATAATCAGCATTTTAAAGGCCGAATGTTGAGTATAGATGTGGCGCAAATAAGTTATCAAGCAGCGTATAGGCGCTCAGCCCGTGCCGAATTTAATTATTCACTTCGCATGTCGTTATGGCGTAAAAATAGCGCACAGCAATGGCAAATGGTGTTTCATCAAGGCACACCGTGCGCTGCTTTTACAATTTCAATGGACGACGAGTAACGTTTTACCTCAACTCATTTTTATATATTAAATTGGAAAATCATTGTTTTGTTAATGCAAACTGATCCCACTATCAGCCGTTTACTTATGCTACGAAGCGGCGCCATTGCAGTACAATTAATTGCAGTATTAAGTGTTTATTTTTTACTTGATTACCAATTGGCATTACTGCCCTTACTTGGTGTTATTGCTTTAGAAGCTGCGTTTCAATTAGTCAGTCTATTTGCTTACCGACACGTTAGCCACGCTAAACCCTCGGTTATGCTGATGCAACTCACTGCTGACGTTTTGTTTTTAACTGTTTTGCTTTCTTTAAGTGGCGGCGCAACTAATGCATTTGTGTCGTTATTATTACTGCCCATTATGATAGCAGCGGTAACGCTACGTGAAAAAGGCTTAGCGTATATTGCTTTGCTTGCCATTGCTGCATACAGCTTTTTGTTAATAAACATGCCCGATCACAGTATGCATCAAATGAACATGAGCGGTCACTTTGTTGGCATGTGGGTTAACTTTGTTTTAAGTACCAGTGTAATAGCGCTTGTGATAGGGGCTATGAGCCGTGCACTAAAAGAACGCGAACGCGTCATTGCTAAAGCACGAGAAAAACAACTACGAAATGAGCAACTAGTAACGCTTGATGGAGCTGCAGCACAAATAACTCATCAGTTAGCAACACCGATAGCTAACTTACAACTGTTGTTTGAAGAATTATTAGAGGAGCAACCAAACAATACTATAGTTAAACAGATGCAAACCCCACTTGAACAATGTCGCGATCAGCTCAATATTTTTAGAGCGCTATCGGAGCAAATACGGGTTAAAAATGCTAAAGATCAAATAACCATAGCTCAATTACAAACAGCCATTAACGATACCTTTTTATTACAATACCCCGGTCAACATATAAAATGGTTTTCACCTTCCATTAATGCGATTCTTTTAAGTGATGCGATGTTATTGCCTGCTATATTAAATTTATTGCAAAATGCAGCTACGGCTAATCAAAAACAAGGTAAAACAGAGCTTGAGTTAAGCTGGGAGCTTAACCAGCAAGATCAATGTATAGACTTATTAATCCGTGATTTTGGCGATGGTTTTACGCCCTCACAACTAGCTGAACTAGGGGGGCAGGTAATGCCTAGCGAACAAGGCATGGGTTTGGCCGTGTTGTTATCTAACGTCACGTTTGAGCGACTAAATGGCTCGCTAACCTTATTTAACCATAAAGAAGGCGGTGCCGTAGCAAAGGTTAAGTTAGCCATTATTAATAACGAGCAAACAGCATAATGAAGTTACTAATAATTGAAGATGATATAAATTTAGCCAGTACGCTTGCTAGGCGTTTAACTAAGCAAGGCTTCACCTGTGATGTTGCGCATAACCAAAGTGATGCGCTACTTCGTGCGCGCCAAATAGTACCCGACTCTATTTTATTAGACATGAAACTTGGGGACGACAATGGCTTAATGCTTATAAAGCCACTGCGCAACTTATTAGAAAATACACATATAGTCTTATTAACTGGGTTTGCTAGCATTGCCACTGCGGTTGAAGCAATGCGCTTAGGGGCAAACGATTATTTAACTAAACCTATTGATATGGCAACATTATTAAAAGCACTTAATAACGAAACAAGTGAGCTTCAAACGAGTATTGATGATGCTGTTATGTCGCCTGAACGCTTAGAATGGGAGCATATTCAGCAAGTGCTACACAGTAATAATGGCAATATATCGGTCACAGCTAGGCAATTAAATATGCATAGACGCACATTGCAACGTAAGTTACAAAAAAAGCCGGTCCAGCACTAATCGCTTAAGGAAAATAAATGAGTGAAAATGCAGTCACACTAATGCGTAATCGAAAAATTATATTATTCGATGCGCAGTGTAAATTATGTAGTGCGTGGTGTAATTTTATAATTAGTAACGATACCAATGCCATTTTTAAACTATGCAGCGTGCAATCCCCAAAAGGTGAACTGCTATTAACTCACTTTGGTTTTTCAACTACCCAATACGCTTCAATGGTGTACTTACAAAACGGCAAAGTGTTCACACAAAGTCACGCTTTTTTTGAAGTAGTGAAGCAGCTTGGTTACCCTTACAAACTAGCCACTATTTTTAGTGTTTTCCCAAACAGCTTTAATAATTGGCTGTACGATAAAATTGCTCTAAACCGTTATACCTTATTTGGAAAATATCAGTATTGCCGTATCCCTTCTAAAAGTGACGAACTTCACTATTTATAGAATCAATTAGATGCCCTCAAACAGTAGCTGTGCTAAAATCGCCGCGTTTTAAATTATCAGGGCTTTGAAATGGCAAGTACAGCGCACGCACTCCACATATTGGTTAAGCACAAAGAAATAGCAGAAGACATTATTAAGCAATTAGGTAAAGGTGCAAAATTTCAAACCTTAGCTAAAAAATATTCGTCGTGCCCATCGGGTAAAAAAGGCGGTGACTTAGGTGAATTTAGACGCGGGCAAATGGTTCCACAGTTTGACAAAATAGCCTTTAATGGCGCTATTTTAGAGCCACACCTAGTTAAAACTAAATTTGGCTGGCATGTTATTAAAGTGCTTTATCGTACTTAGTTCACTTTAATTAAAGATGTATCTTTGGGTATATAAATAAGGCTGCAATGTGCAGCCTTTTTTTGTTTTATTTATCTGATCTTTTGAACTCTATAGTCACATCTAAACCTGTATCTACCTGCGCAATGCCATCAACAACTTTTGGATGGTACTCCCATCTAGATAACGCACTTTTTGCTTGCTCATCAAAAACATTTGAAGGTTCTGATTTAATTACTTCAATGTTTACCGGTTTCCCAGATTCGTTAACATCAAAAGACATGGTAACAAAGCCTTCTGTTTTATTATTAACTGCCGCCATAGGATATTTTGGTGCGCTTCGCGTTTCTACTTCAGCAGAAGGACGATCTTGTAACGGTGTCGTTGAACAACCAAATAGAAAAAGAGATGTAATTATTGTTAGTGAATACTTCATTTTAAATTTCCTTTTAATTATATTTATATTAAACAAGTACCTGTAATAGGTTTACTTTAACCCATGTACCCACTCTGAACAAATTTATTTTCTCAAGCTTTGGTACTTTACTAATTAGGTTGTCAATAAAAACACTTATTATAAACAGGTGTTTAAAGTCGTCATAAACGTTTAAGTTTTAATTTTGCATCAAGCATCTTGCTTGGCTTCTTCTTCGCTAATTTGTTTTAGTGCTTGAATAAATGAGTCGCTTGGTTGTCCGCCAGTGAGTGCGTATTTATCGTTTATGATAAACGTAGGGACTGAGGTAATACCCATTTGTTTAAAGTTATTTTGCTCTTGGCGTACAGCTTGAACGTATTTGTCTGAGTGCAAAATATTTCGGGCTTCTTCTTTATCAAGGCCAACACTTTCGACAACATCAAGCAGAGCGTCTTCTTGGTTTAAGTATTTTAAATCGGTGAAGTGCGCTTCAAAAAATGCGAGTTTTAACTCGGTTTGCTTACCTTCTTCACGTGCCCACATTAATAAACGATGCAAATCAAAGCTGTTGATCATGATACGTTTGCCATCAAAGTTAAACGTAAATCCAGCACGCTTTCCTGCTTCGAAGATGTTTTTACGATTTTCATCGCCTTGTTCTTCAGTTAGGTTGTACTTTTGCATTAAATGCTCGTTTAAGTCTTGACCTTCAACTGGCATATCTGGATTTAGCTCAAAAGGATGCCATGTAATATCTGCACTCATTTCGTCTTTAAGTTGGCCAAGTGCTGTCTCAAGATTTTTATAGCCTACTACACACCATGGGCACATTACGTCTGACACGATATCAATTTTAAAATTTTTCATATTCATCCTTTTGCGGATTGCTTTGGTATAACAAACGATATTGGGATGAACTGGACTTTATCAACGAATAAAATAAAAAGAGCAGCTAAACAGCTGCTCTTGAAGGAATTAAGCGTTAAGCCCAAATGGGTCGTCGATACTGTGGCTAGGCTCTGTAAACCAATGCGGACCGTTGTCGGTCATATAAAAATGATCCTCTAAACGCACCCCAAATTCATCGGGTATCACTAGCATTGGCTCGTTACTAAAGCACATGCCTGGGGCAAGTGGGGTTTTATCACCGCCAACTAAGTATGGCCATTCGTGAATATCTAAACCAATACCATGGCCAGTTCGATGCGGGCAACCCGGTGTTTGGTACTGCGGGCCCAGCCCTTGAGCCGCTAAATAGTTACGAGCACCTGCGTCAACATCTTCGCATGTAGTACCAATGTTTGCGGTGTTAAATGCGGCCAGTTGCGCTGCTTTTTCGTGATCCCAAAACATGCGCTGGCGCGGTGTTGGTTCACCAAATACATAGGTGCGGGTTATATCTGAAAGGTAATCGTGTACTTTACAACCGGTATCTATTAATACCATATCGCCTTTTTTAAGCACTTGCGCATCTTTAACACCATGTGGAAACGACGTTGCTACGCCAAACAGTACAATACAAAAATAGTTGCCCGGAGCACCTACTTTTTGATGCGCTTTTTTTATAAAGGCTTCTACTTCTGTGGTGGTAATACCTTCGTAAAGCATACTCGCAGTGGCTTGGTGAACGGCTAAGGTCATGTCCATTGCGCACTGCATAAGTGCTAATTCGTTAACCGATTTGTGCATACGGCAATGTGCAGTAACACTTTGTGCATTGATAATATTCAAGCCTTTTTGCGCTTTGTTAATACCATCGAATATAAAGAACTGTGCGCTTTCATCGATGCCGATGGTGGCGTCGTCACTAATGTTTAGTTGCTTTAATACTCTAACAAATAGCGCATAAGGGTTTTCGTGCTCTTGCCAGCCGTGTATGGGCCCTTCAACCACTTTAAAGCCATCTAGAGTACCAATTTCAAAATAAGGTGCTATGTACTGTACTTCACCAATCGCAGGTAAAATTGCGCCAACCATACGCTCACTCGCATACCACTTCATACCCGTAAAGTAGGTTAGGTTGGTCCCTGCATTTAGGTAAATTGCATCAATGTTATTAGCTGTCATATAAGCTTGTGCTTTTGCTATACGTTCAATGTGTTCGTCAGTCTGAATAGGTGTTAACGATTGGGTCATATTACTTAAGCTGGCCAATGCTTGCTCTGGAGTTTGCGTGCCAATACCGATTGTGCTCATGGGATTCTCCTTGGAATTTTCGCTATTGTGCGCAATGCATTTTTAAAATTCAATGTTCTGCGATCAGCAACATCGATTGAGGTTTTTAGTGCGTTGGGGTTAAGTTGGGTTGTGCGTTTGTCATGACAAAGGGGTGACATGCACCCCTAAAAGTTATTTTTTTGCGTAGGGAAGGCGCGTTAATTTATTTGCTGTGTGGTAGCTGTCAAGGCCTGTAACCGCAACAGTATCAATGGCTTGTAAATCTAGAAATCCATCGCTTTGCAGAGCGGTTTCGTCTAAATACACATCGACAATTTCACCAATCACTAGTTCAGTTCCGTTAATTTCAAGATGTTTACTTTCAACAAATTTTACTGAGTATTTTAAGCGACTCTCTTTGACAAAAGGGGCCGAAAACTCATTTAAGTACTCAGGTGTTAACCCTGTTTCCTCAAATTCGGATTCGTCTTTGTCGTAGCGTGCTGAGGTTTGATGCGCTTGTTTATAAATAGACTTATTTACCTGATTGATAGTGTAAACACCTGTTTGTAATATATTTTCAAACGTATGGCGCGGTACACTGTGTGGGCGCATTATCATACCTACGAGGGGAGGGTGAGCACCCAAATGAATAACCGAACTAACAATCGATAAATTAGTGTTGCCTAGTAGGTCTTGTGTGCCTATTAGGTTTGCACTTTTAAACCCAGATAACGAGTTTATTAAATGTGTACGAGTACGTTTTTCAAGTGCGTCGATACGCGCTTTAGTAAAATGCATTTTAAATCCTTACCACGGTATAGTTGAGCCTTGCCAATCTAAATAAGCTGGCTCGCCATTTAGTTCTAAATCAGGGTTGTTATTTGTTAAGTCAAAAAGTTGGTGTGCTACAAATTCAGGTGTAAACAATTTGCCTTCGGGTACATTTTTTTGAAAAGGCTTAGACAGGTCAGTGTCAGTTGTACCAGGATGAAATAGCACAAGCTTGGTGTTCTTTGCACGACGAGCAAGCTCTACTGCAGCAGTTTTAAATAACATGTTAAGGGCTGATTTAGATGCCCGATAACTGTACCAGCCTCCCATTTTGTTGTCGTTAATACTACCTACTCGTGCACTTAAGGCAGTTATAGTGCAGTGCGTTTTATGATTGATTAAAGGCAAAACGCTTTGTAAGCAGAGCAATGGGGTGAGCGTATTTGCGTTTAGTAACAAATTAAAATAATCAGCGTTGATGTCTTCAAGCTTTTTTTCTGGCATGTGCTCGGAGTTATGTAACTTACCGTTAAACATTATTACTTGGTGTATGTCGGCTTGCTCATCTTTTAAATGTTGAGTAAGGCCAAATAAGCTGTCAGTAGAGTAATCAGTATTGTAAAAAGTAATGTTGTTACTGTGTTGTGGAACATGGTTACTTGAACTGACACATACAATGTTAAATTCAATTGTTTGGTTTTGAAGGTGCTTCACGTAGGCTTTAGCAATCGCGCTACTAGCGCCAAAAAGAATAATTGTCTTCATTTTTTTCCTTTTGATTTTATGGCGCACTGGCCGTTGTTACACTGGGTATTTGGCATTAAAAACCTGCTTATAGAGTGCCTATGTTTTGCAAAAAAAATATAGCCCCAATCTGCAAAAATACGAATAACAGGCAAGCGAAAAATTTTCAACCAGCGGTGTTTTCCAACTGTTTTCCACGCTTGATACGTTACGTCTAGCCCATAAATTAACTCGCCATTTTTTAGTTGCGCTTGTAGGTATGTAAGTGCTTGGTTTTTGTTTATATGCCTGTAGCGCTCGCTAAAATCAGCAGCATTTAAATCCTCAAGGGTAATTAAGCTATGTTTATCTGCTTGTTTTAACTGTTGCATTTCAGTGCTGCAAAGTGGGCAGTTACCGTCGTAAAAAATGATCATACCAGTGCTTTGTGATTATTTTATCTATACTTTTTTACGACATGACATTGCAAATGGATCTATTAAATATGCGCTCTTAATGATATTAATAGTCCTCCATGAAACAAAGGAGACTGAGAAATGAGTGAACAATATGCCGCCCTGCGAGGTAATGTAGGTCTACTTGGACAATTATTAGGTCAAACTATAAAAGATGCCCAAGGCCAAGCAATTTTAGATAAAGTAGAAGAAATTCGCGCTTTATCAAAATCCTCTCGTAGTGGTAATGAAGACGATCGCAAGGCGTTAATTGAAGTATTACATGCCCTTAGTGATGAAGAGCTTTTACCGGTTGCCCGTTCATTTAATCATTTTTTAAATTTAGCCAATGTGGCAGAGCAGTTTCATACTGTATCGCGTTTTAATGACGCTGGTCTTGGCCAGCAAAACCCTCTCACTCAAACATTAAAAACGTTAGCCGCTAAAGCACAAGAAGGTCAGTTAGACTCTAACCACCTTGCTGACACACTCTCAAAACTCCACATTAATTTAGTACTAACGGCCCACCCCACAGAGGTTACACGCCGTACAATTATTAACAAGCACGTTGAGTTGAGCGATTGTTTAGCATCGCTTGAACGAAAAGATAACTTGGAGCATGAGCGCGAAGCTATTTTAAATAGAATTGCTCAGTTAATAAGCCAAGCGTGGCATACAGACGACATTCGTCGTTCGCGCCCAACGCCTGTTGATGAGGCTAAATGGGGGTATGCAGTTATTGAAAATAGCCTTTGGCATGCTGTACCGCGTTTTTTACGTGAGTTTTCGGAGCATGCTAAAGAGCAGTTAAGTCTAGAGCTACCCATTGACTTCAGTCCAATTGAATTCACTTCTTGGATGGGTGGAGACCGAGACGGTAACCCATTCGTTACTGCACAGGTTACTTCGCAAGTTCTTGACCATGGTCGCTGGATGGCACTTGATTTATATAGCCGAGATATTGATACGTTATGCGCTGAGCTATCTATGTCTGACGCCAGCGACGAACTCATTGAGTTGGCAGGCCAAGACTTTGAACCCTACCGCACTGTGCTTAAAAAGCTTAAAGGCGAAGTGTCTGAAACAGTGGCGCATCTAGGTGCAAAAATTAAGCACAAACGCACTGACGCACAAGATCTTGTTACTGATATTAACCAGCTTAAGCACCCAATTGAGGTGTGCTATCGTTCTCTATTAAAATGTAACATGAAAGTCGTTGCCGATGGCTTACTACTTGATTTAATGCATCGTTTAAACAGTTTTGGCCTACGTTTGGCAAAACTGGATGTACGTCAAGATTCATCACGCCACAGCGATGTTTTTTCTGAACTTACGCGTTATTTAGGGTTAGGGGACTACAACCAGTGGCAAGAGCAAGACAAGCAAGCATTTTTACTAGCGGAGCTTAATTCGCGTCGTCCGCTTATTCCTAAGCATTGGCAACCAAGCCCTGATGTACAAGAAGTGCTCGACACCTTCGATGTAATTGCAAAGCAAGATGAAAAAACATTTGGTTTGTATATTATTTCAATGGCACGCACTGCATCCGATATTTTAGCTGTACAGTTACTTCTTAAAGAAAGCGGCTGTAGTTTTGAATTGCCAGTTGCCCCATTATTTGAAACATTAGACGATTTGAATAATGGTAGCGACGTGATCACGACGCTACTCGATAATGTGTGGTACCGCGGCCATATTCAAAATACGCAAAATGTAATGATTGGTTATTCAGACTCGGCTAAAGATGCCGGTATGATGGCAGCAGGTTGGGCCCAATATGAAGCAATGGATAAACTCGTGCAGCTTGCAGACGAGCGCGGCATTGAACTTGTGTTATTTCACGGCAGAGGAGGGACTGTTGGCCGAGGTGGTGCACCGGCTGCACAAGCACTCCATTCGCAACCGCCAGGCTCACTTAAAGGTGGTTTACGGGTAACAGAGCAAGGCGAAATGATACGCTTTAAATTTGGTTTGCCAGATGTAGCACTACAAAGCTTAAATATATATGCAGGGGCAGTACTGCAGAGTAACTTATTACCACCGCCAGAGCCTAAACCACAATGGCGCGAAGTTATGAAGCTTATTAGTGAGCAGTCGTGTGAGCATTACCGCAATGTTGTTCGCCACGACGAAAACTTTGTTCCTTACTTTAGAATGGCAACGCCAGAATTAGAGCTCTCTAAACTTCCGCTTGGCTCTCGCCCTGCAAAACGCAACCCTAATGGGGGCGTTGAAAGTTTACGTGCCATTCCATGGATTTTTGCATGGAGTCAAAACCGGTTAATGTTGCCCGCTTGGTTAGGTGCGTTAACAGGCTTAAAAAAGGCGCTAGATCAATATGGCTTAGAAACACTAAACGAAATGAGCCTCAATTGGCCATTTTTTAGAGCTCGTTTAGAAATGCTTGAAATGGTATTTAGTAAAGCCGATAGCTGGTTAAGTGAGCACTATGATAATGCGCTGGTGGAAGATATGTACAAGCCGTTAGGTGTAACGTTGCGAAAAGAGCTTGAGGAAGCCATTGAGCTTGTGCAGTCGCTAAGTCCGCAAAAAAGCTTACTTGCAGCTCAGCCTTGGATAAAAGAGTCGATTAGTTTACGAAACCCGTACACCGATCCGCTCAATGTCTTGCAGGTTGAATTGCTTCGCCGTGCCCGCTCTAACGAGGAGCATAACGAAGGTGACATCGATAATGCATTAATGATCACTATGACAGGTATTGCTGCAGGTATGCGTAATACCGGTTAATCGTTAACGTTTGTTATTTAGCAAGGGAACACGCCGTGTTCCCTTTTTTTGTGTTTAATAACCTAAGGTCTATTTACCTTTCGCGGTTAAATTTTCAGCAGTGTATTTGGTGCTTAGGCAAGGCAGCGCCTATGTAGTGTGTTTATTCCCGATAAATAGGCGATAACGCAGCATGAATACCAAACACGCGCTGCCCGAAGGTTCGTTCTAGGTGCGATTAACTCTTTGTTGCCTACATGAATGTAGGTAAGGAGCATGAGCAGGGCGAGGAAGCTTTGCTCGGTTTACTTAGCCCACATGGTTACAAACCTCGCGCCACGATTAAATCGTCTCTAGTTTGAAGAAGTTTTAAGCCTGAAAGGTCAACAGGCCCTAGCAATTTGGGTCTTAAACTTTTAAACTACTTAGCCATTGAATAATTAAAATACATTATGGCTTCAGCAACTTTTACTGTACAAGAAGATACAGCCCTTACAAATTCTCATATCACGTTAAACGTAGCGCAAACAGCGTCCTTACGTAGCCAATTAAAGTCGCAGCGCGGCATATTAAACACAAACAACATTGAACAGCTTTGCAAAGAGTTTAATGTTTCTGTCGATTCACTGTTACAAGGTTTAGTGCCCTTAGCGTCTGAGTTTTCAGTGGCTCCAGTATCACATTTTCATGTGGGTGCTATTGTCAAAGCTCTAGATGATCAGCAACAAGTTAATTTTTATTTTGGCGCTAATGTAGAGTTTGATCACCAAGCATTGAGTTTAGTTGTTCATGCAGAACAGTCTGCCATTAATAACGCTTGGTTAAATGGTGCTAAAAAAATTCTTAAAATTGCTATAAGCGACGCTCCGTGTGGCTACTGTCGCCAATTTATGAATGAATTAGCCGATGCGAAAGAGTTTGATATTTTACTTCCAAGTCAACATTTTAAATTGGCAGAGCTATTACCTCACTCGTTTGGACCAACCGATTTGGGTAACGAATTTAGCTTGTTTAACCCAAAGCCTCAGCTTGCGGTTTTTGATGACGAACAGATCGAAGAGGCTTTTGCTGGCTTTGCGTTAAATGCGTATGTACCGTACAGCCAAAATTTTAGTGCGGTCAAGGTAAGTACATTTAATAATGGGGATTTTTACGGCAGTTATGCAGAAAACGCAGCCTATAGCCCAAGTTTATCGCCTCTGCAAAGCGCGTTGAGTCAGTTCTTTTTAGCTGGCCTTAGTTTTGATAAAAAGACGGTGAAAGGCATCACACTTTTAGAAACTAAAGGGCACGAAAATCAAGCGGGTGTTTCGAAGGCGGTACTATCGGGATTTACTGATTTGCCAGAGCTAAAAGTAATTAGTGCAGCGCTTAAGTAGAGTCAAAAAAGCACAGCTAATAAGCTGTGCTTTCTCATATTAATTTTACTTATAAAGTAAAATTAACCTAGTAGCACCTTGGCGGCTTCTAATACAACTGCCACTGATTTTCTTTCTATTTCACCGTGGTCAACGTTAGGAATTTCTTGACGAGTACGGTTAACTAATACACCGGCAACACAGGCTGCTTGTAAGCCAAGGGCTGCACACATAGTGAATAATGTGGCCGACTCCATTTCGTAGTTCATTACGCCCAGCTTTTGCCATTCTTCACAACTACCTTGAAATGCTTTTGGCACATAACCAGAATGAGTATCGTAGCGCTCTTGGCCCGGGTAAAATGTATCGCTAGATGCAGTAATACCAATATGAAAGTCAATGTTTAAATTTTTACAAGCTTCAACCATGGCTTGTGTTGCATAAAAATCAGACACAGCAGGGTAGCTTAGTGGTGCAAAGTGTTGGCTTGCACCGTCTAAACGTACCGACGCTTGGCTAATTAAAATTTCACCTTCATTAATGTGCGGCTGAATAGCACCCGTAGTACCAATACGTAAAAATTGACGCACGCCCAATTGAGCAAGTTCCTCTACTGCAATAGATGTAGATGGACCGCCAATACCGGTTGAGCATATAACAACAGAGTGGCCATTAAGTTGACCTAGATAAACATGAAACTCACGTGTTTGAGCAAGGCAGGTTGGGTTGTCTAGGAATTGAGAAATACGTGCAGCGCGATCTGGGTCACCGGGCACAATCGCAAGTTTTGCACCTTGTAGATCGTCAATACATAGTCCTAAGTGAAATACCTTTTCCATATCTAAGCCTTTTTAAAATAATTTTTATCAATCTAGCATAATTGCTAGAAACCTTTCTTAAGTACAGGACGTATGTCCGTATTAATATAATTGAATGCTTGTTTAAGCCAGTAAAATAGGGCTTTAGCGTATTTTATTCATCAACTATGAATATTCAAGCACACTCATGGATTGCTGGTTTACTTGTGCGGTTGACTTGTGTGCGCAAGCATTATAAGTATCACTCAACTAAGTGGTTAGTCATAAATGATAATTGCCTGCATTAATTAAAAGTTTTTAAATATCAGTTGCTTATATTTTTATTTTAAGTTGGTTTTGAAAGGGTTTTTAATGATACAGACATAGAAAATTTTTAATTTTTTAATTATTTAAAGTTTAGGCCTGTTTAATCGTTTTGCATAAATAATCACTAAAATACGCACTGAACAATTCATAAGGATTTATTATGAGTCAAGAAATTCAAGCATTTAATAGTAAAGTAGAGCACTGCTTATGTGCTCCTGGCGATGGTGTTTTTACCGTTAATACTGCAAAAGAGCGAAAAGCGGCACTTCGAAATAAACTGTATGGTCAAACCGAAAATGTAGATACGCTCTGGCGCGAATCGTTAAATGAGTTGCCTCACTCTCCCCATAAAGCGGTAATGCTTGGAATTAGTTCTGATTGTGGTGGCGGTATTTTACGTGGTGCCAATTGGGGGCCTTTGTTTGTTCGCTCAGCATTAATTGATCAGCACCCTGAATGTCATTCGTTCGACTTAGGCGATGTGCGTGTTATTCCACATTTGTTACATGACAAGTACCTAAACGACACAACCATCTCTAATTGCCAAAAAGCGCTATACGGAAATGAAAATAACGACTACTACGTAAGTCCGTTATCAATTACTGAAGATGTGTGCGACAGCTTTTATGCCACGTTTAAAGATAAAGGTATTTTTGGTATTGGTGGCGACCACTCTATTAGTTATCCATTAACCAAAGCGTATTTAAAAGCAAAACGCGAGCAAGGGAAGCGTACGGCTATTATTCACTTTGATGCGCACACCGATTTGCTTGTGGAGCGCTTGGGTATAGATTTATGTTTTGGCTCTTGGTGTACACATATTTTAGAGTTTTTACCTGCACCCCATCACTTAATACAATTTGGTATACGTTCAAGTGGAAAACCAAAATCACACTGGGAAAACACATTTGGGGTTAAACAACATTGGGCGCATGAAATTATTGAACGCGGTGCAGCCGCTGTTGCTGCAGAGACTATCGCGCAACTAAAAGCGGATAATGTTGATGAAGTGTATGTAAGTTTTGATATTGACGCACTCGATGCCGAGTTTGCTTCTGCAACCGGTACACCGGAAGATAACGGTTTAACACCAAAGCACGCGCTAGACATTTTATCAGCCATTGGCGATGAATTTCCAATTACGGGCGCTGATATGATGGAAATAGCACCATTTACCGACAGTTCACTTGTGGGCCAAGCAAGTTCTGAGACAACATTAAAAGAAGGCGCAAAAATTTCAGCGTTTTTAATTAATGCGATGAATAAATAAGTGCTTCAAAACTAATACTATTGACTTAATCTTATTTTATTAAATACTCAAAACTAGCAGTCTACAAAGCCTCAACTATATTTATTGAATAATTGCACTAATTTAGTTGAGGTTTATACCCAATGAAGGGATTCGTTTTTTTACTTTGTTTTTTATACCCTATTGCGCATGCTAACGAAATTAATATAGTTACGGAAGTTTTCCCTGACTTTCAATATCTCGATGCAAACAACCAATTGGCAGGTCGCTCTGTAGAAAAGGTAAAAAACGCCCTTGATGCTGCTGGTATTAGTTACACTATGTCGGCTAACAATTGGAGTGTGTCTTATAACGCAGCCCTTCGAGATAAAAACACATGTATTTTCTCAATTGTTCGTTTGCCACCAAGAGAAAATAACTTTGTGTGGATAGCTGAACTTGAAGAGTTTGAGTCAGCGATTTATGGGCTGAAATCTCGAGGCATAAAGTTAAAGACTTTACATGATGCCAAACGCTATAAAATAGCAGTATTAAGAGATAACTTTAGCCATCATTATTTACTTGAACGCGGTTTTAACGAAAGCCGGCATCTGTTGCTGATTGATAACTTAGATAAAATAGATAAGTTAATTAGTGCACGCCGTGACATTCTTGATTTTGTCATTCTGAGTAAAAAACAATTTAATTACCGTCTCAAAACATCACCAAAGTTAAATTTACTCGAGCCAGTGCTAGATTTAAATACGGCTCAATCTCCATTATACTTTGCATGTAACATAAATATGGATGAGTCGTTAATTACACAGTTACAGCTTGCATTTAGACAAACCTCCTCTCTTAATTAGTGGCTAAAAATCATTTAACTAACTGAATAATAAAAACTTAAACATAAAGTAAAAATATCAATTGCTGCGCTTAAAAAAGCGACTATAATCAGCTGCTTTTTATATAAAAAGCGCTAACTTTTTGGAGCGTTAAATGGGTGATTTAATCGGGATTAGTCTTTTGATCTTGATCAGTGCGTTGTTTGCTATGTCGGAAATAGCAATTGCAGCGTCACGAAAAATAAAACTTCGCGTAATGGCAGACGAAGGCAGTTTAAATGCAGCTGCGGTATTAAAACTGCAAGAAAATCCGGGCGCGTTCTTCGCCATGATACAAATAGCACTTAATGCTATCGCTATATTAGGTGGCATTGTAGGTGAACAAGCATTATCGCCATACGTTGAAAAAGTATTGGTTTTATTTTATCAGGGTGCATATGTAGAGAAAATTAGCTTTTTATTCTCATTTTTTACTATTACCTCGTTATTTATTTTATTCGCCGATTTAATGCCAAAGCGATTAGCGATGATCATGCCAGAAGCTGTCGCCGTTAAGGTCGTTAACATAATGCGTTGGGTTACATTTGCATTAACGCCTTTAGTGATGTTTTTTAATGGCGTAACTAACTTTGTACTGCGACTGTTTAAAGTCCCCGCAGAGCGTGAAGATAATGTAACCACAGAAGACATTGTTGCTATGATGGAAGCTGGCGCTGAGTATGGTAGTTTGCAAAAACAAGAGTATGATTTAATAGGTAATGTTTTTGATTTAGAAGCACGCTTTTTATCAAGCGTAATGACGCCGCGGGATCAAATTGTGTACTTTGATTTAAACGAAAGTAGCCATGACATTGCGACCAAAATTATTGATCACCCGCATAATCATTTTTTAGTTGTGACGGGTAACTTAGACAAATTACATGGCTCTGTTGAATCAAAAGATATTTTACGCCAAGTGCTCAAAGGTGAAGCTGCTAACATCAATGACGAATTAGTTGATACCGATGTATTTTACTTACCAGAAACCTTAAGTTTATCAGAGGCGTTAAATGCATTTAAAAGCGCCGCTAAACCATTTGCTATTGTAGTAAACGAATACGCGCTGCTTGTTGGTATTGTTACTGTAAAAGATTTAATGAAAGGCTTTATGGGAGATTTAATAACTCACCAAGGGGATGAACTAATAATCGAGCGAGATAAAAGCTCGTGGTTAGTTGACGGACTGACGCCAATTACCGATTTAGCTAAAGTGCTTGATATAGAGGAGTTCCCAGAGCAAATACATTTTGAGACGGTGGCAGGCTTTTTAATTTACACCATGAAACGTATACCTAAACGTGCTGAGCATATAAGTTATGCGGGCTTTAAATTTGAAGTGGTTGATGTTGAAGGTATTCGTGTAGAGCAATTGCTTGTGTCTAGATTAGTTTAAAGCTTGCCATCCTAATCACTTTATAAACGCTTAACCACGTCATGAATAAAAAAGCCAAGTTCGCCTTGGCTTTTTTGTTAATAAAAGTTTATCAAATTGTTTGTTACAACAATTGTATTTGGCTATAGCCTAATGGGTATCTGGCTATATGACTCATACCTCTAATTAACTGAAATATAATATTTAAATCTTTTCACTATCTACTTTTAGGCTTTAATTTAAACAAAGAAGGTTTTTGCGTAAGTACTTTTCTATTTTTAAAAAATACAGTGCGCTGAGCACTATAGTTAGCTTGTAGGTGCAAATATTTATTATAAAAGCCTTATTAACATTACTTCGTGATTAAGTATGAGGTCGCATAGTTGAGTGTAATTTTGTGTAAAGATCAGCTTATTAAGATGTATTCTCACTAACATTTAATTTAGAATGATCGTTCACTCTAAATTAAAGGTATTTAACATGCAGCGTTCTAGCACCGCTTTATTTGTATTTTCAATTCTCATAGGTTCAGTTGCCTTAACTGGTTGTGACCAAGTGACAGAGCAGTCGCAGGCAGCTGCTCCTAAAGCTGTGCCGGTAGGGGTTATTACGCTTAAAAAACAATCGCTAACTTTAAGGCAAGAGTTGCCTGGACGTATTAGTGCATTTCAAATTGCAGAAATACGCCCGCAAGTAAGCGGTATTGTGCAATCACGTTTATTTACCGAAGGGTCTCAAGTAGAAAAAGGCCAAGCGCTTTATCAAATTAACCCTGCTACATTTGAGGCTAACTTAGCGGCAAGTGAAGCTGCTGTTGCCCGCGCTGAAGCAAGCATTGCAAGCAGTAAAGCTAAAGCGTCTCGTTATAGTGAATTATTAAAAATTAAAGCGGTTAGCCAGCAAGATTACGATGAGGCTGATGCAGCCTACAAGCAAGCAAAAGCAGAACTCCTTACTGCTCAAGCGCAGCTGCAAACCTCAAAAATTAATTTAGAATACAGTCATGTCTCTTCGCCTATTAGTGGGCAAATTAGTAAATCGAATGTCACCGTAGGTGCGTTAGTAAGTGCCAACCAAGCCACTTCTTTGGCAACAGTTACACAACTTGATCCTATCTATATTGATTTAACGCAGTCGAGTAGCGAATTAACTAAGCTTAAAAAAGCGATTGTTTCGGGCGACCTAAGTGTGGATTCAACTAGTCAAACCGATGTTGAACTTACTATGGAAGATGGCTCTTTATACTCTCATAAAGGCACTTTACAGTTTTCTGAGGTGACAGTTGACCCAAGTACAGGCTCGGTTACATTACGCGCTAAATTTCCTAACCCTGAAAAGTTACTACTTCCAGGGATGTATGCTCGTGCCTCAATTGTTGAAGGTGTTAAAAACGATGCTATTTTGGTTCCACAGCGCGGTGTTAGTCGAAACTCGAAAGGTGAAGCTACCGCAATGGTTGTTAGCAAAAACAATACTGTAGAGAGCCGCGTTTTGAAAACAGACCGCACCATTGGATCTAATTGGCTTGTAACCGATGGCGTAATGGAAGGCGATAAACTGATTGTAGAAGGGCTACAAAAAATTCGCCCAGGCGCACCAGTTAGCCCATCTGAAGTTCAAACTGCTAAAGCGCAATAACGGAGAATTTACATGTCACGATTTTTTATCGATAGACCTATATTTGCTTGGGTACTTGCCATAGTAGTGATGCTAGCAGGTATATTAGCAATTAAAAGTTTACCCATTGCGCAGTATCCGTCTATCGCGCCGCCAGCAATAAGTATTACGGCTACCTACCCAGGTGCATCGGCGCGTACGCTCGAAGATACTGTTACACAAGTGATAGAGCAAAAAATGAAAGGCTTAGATGGCTTGTTATACATGTCGTCAACGTCAGAGTCTAGCGGTTCAGCAACGCTCACACTGTCGTTTAGCGCTGAAACCGACCCTGATATTGCTCAGGTTCAAGTACAAAACAAGTTAGCTACTGCAACGCCACTATTACCTGAAGCCGTGCAAAGGCAAGGTGTTGTGGTTGCAAAGTCAGCCCGTAACTTTTTGATGGTTTATGCGTTTATGTCTAAAGATGGCAGCATGACCAACATTGATATTGGCGACTATGTGTCATCAAACGTGCAAGATATTGTTTCGCGTGTTGAAGGTGTGGGTGAAGTACAGTTATTTGGCTCGCAGTATGCAATGCGTATTTGGTTAGATCCGGCTAAGCTTCAAAACTATAAATTAACGCCTGCAGATATAAGTGCATCTATCAGTGCTCAAAATGCACAAGTGTCGGCTGGGCAATTAGGTGCTATGCCTGCGGTGGCGGGACAGCAACTCAACGCGACTGTGACCGCGCAAAGCCGCTTACAAACTCCTGAGCAATTTAGAGATATTTTAGTTAAAACCAATGCAGATGGCTCTTTTGTAAAGTTGAGTGATGTTGCCCGTGTTGAGCTAGGTGGTGAAAGCTACCGGGTTGTCGCGCGTTATGACGGAAAACCAGCTTCTGGCTTAGGGATTAAATTGGCCAGTGGCGCCAACGCGCTTGATACTGCGCAGGGTGTAAAAGATGCCATTGCTGAATTAGAGCCATTTTTTCCTGAGGGACTTGAAGCGGTTGTGCCTTACGACACTACACCATTTGTGGCGCTTTCAATTGAAAAAGTAATTCATACGCTTATAGAAGCGGTTGTGTTGGTGTTTGTTGTTATGTACTTGTTTTTACAAAACTTTAGAGCAACGCTTATTCCAACAATTGCAGTGCCAGTGGTATTGCTGGGTACGTTTGGTATTTTATACACTTTTGGTTACTCAATTAATACATTGACCATGTTTGCCATGGTGCTTGCCATCGGTTTACTAGTTGATGATGCCATTGTTGTTGTAGAAAACGTAGAGCGATTGATGAGCGAAGAAAAACTCTCAGCGCTTGATGCAACCCGCAAATCAATGGACGAAATTAAAGGCGCGCTTGTTGGTATTGCAATGGTGCTTTCTGCTGTATTTATTCCGATGGCCTTTTTTAGCGGCTCGACGGGCATAATCTATCGTCAGTTCTCAATTACCCTTGTTTCTGCTATGGGTTTATCGGTACTCGTGGCGCTTATACTTACGCCGGCACTGTGTGCAACGCTTTTGAAGCCTAGCCATGTTCATAATGATAAGTCGTTATTTGGTAAATTTTTTACAGGGTTTAACCGCGGGTTCGACAAAACAAATTCGGGTGCGCAAAGCTTTGTGAGCCTTATGATCAAACATGCTAAACGCTACCTTGTTATATACTTTTTAATTGTAGGTGGAATGGCTTATGTGTTTTCAAATTTACCCACAGCATTCTTACCAGATGAAGACCAAGGCATATTATTTAACCAAGTTTCGTTACCTGCGGGTTCTACAACCGAGCAAACACTTGAAGTGGTTAAAAAAGTAGAAAACCACTACTTGAACGAACAATCTGAAGCAGTAAACGGTATTTTTACTGTTACCGGGTTTAGCTTTGCAGGTTCTGGCCAAAACTCAGCAATAGGGTTTGTTAATCTTAAGCATTGGGATGAACGCCAACGTGATGATTTATCTGTGCAAGGTGTAGCAGGTAAAGCTATGGGGTACTTTTCCAGTATTAAAGAAGCGTTTGTGTTTGCTTTTCCACCACCAGCAATTGTAGAACTGGGAACAGCAAATGGTTTTAATATATTTTTACAAGACCGTGTAGGTCTGGGCCACGATGCGCTTTTAGCAGCACGTAATCAACTATTAGGTTTAGCAAGCCAAAGCCCGATATTGGCTGGTGTACGCCCTAATGGTCAAGAAGATATGCCAGAAATACAACTCGATACCGATTTAGCTAAAGCACAAGCATTGGGTGTGTCGCAAACCGATATTAATAACACCCTTGCTACGGCTTGGGGTAGTAGTTATGTAAATGACTTCATTGACCGTGGGCGTGTTAAAAAAGTATATATGCAAGGCGATGCTGAATCTCGAATGGTGCCTGAAGATTTAAATAAGTGGTATGTACGTAATAATGAGGGTGATATGGTTCCGTTTTCTGCCTTTGCAACGGCCTATTGGACTTATGGTTCGCCGCGTTTAGAGCGTTACAATGGCTTTTCAGCAATGGAAATACAAGGAACCGCTGCACCTGGTTACAGCACAGGACAAGCAATGGATGAAATGGAGCGCTTGGTAAAACAGCTGCCAAATGGTATTTCGTCTGAATGGACCGGTATTTCATTTCAAGAACGCTCTAGCAGCGGGCAAGCACCTTTATTGTATGGTTTGTCGTTGTTATTTGTATTTTTATGTTTAGCGGCTCTTTATGAAAGTTGGTCGGTACCGTTTGCGGTTATGATGATTGTTCCGTTAGGTATATTTGGTGCTGCTATGGCTGCATTGGGTAGCGGATTATCAAACGATATTTACTTGCAAGTGGGCTTATTAACTACGATAGGGTTAGCGTCTAAAAATGCCATATTAATTGTGGAATTTGCTATCCATAAAATGGACGAAGGGCTTGATTTAGTTGAAGCGGCTGTGGCTGCAGTAAGACTGCGTTTACGCCCAATTTTAATGACTTCAATGGCCTTTATTTGTGGTGTTATTCCACTCGCCATTGCATCAAGTGCAGGCTCTGGTGCGCAAAACGCATTAGGCATTTCAATTATTGGTGGAACACTCGCATCTTCTATTTTGGTTGTTGTTTTTGTGCCGCTGTTTTTTGTATTAGTACGCCGTGTATTCCCTGCAAAAGAAAAAAACACTAACGAGGAGACAGCATAATGCATATAAAAACTTTTTCGTTGAGTGTGCTTACGTTGGCTGCTTTAAGTGGATGCCAGTTGGCACCTGAACAGCAAGATTTGGCGCTGCCAGTACCCGAAACGTATTCAGTTCAAACAGAGCAAGCCACAGTTAACACATTAAAGTGGCAGCAGTTTTTTAGCGATAAAAAATTACAGGTGCTTATAGGTCAAAGCCTTGAGTATAACAAAGATCTGCAAATTGCGATGCTCAATGTGCAGCGGGTACGTGGGTTGTATCAAATAGAAAACTCAGTATTGTATCCGTCCTTAAATGTTAATGGTTCGGGCACTCGCCAGCGTCTGCCTGCAAGTTTAACAAGTACTGATGAGGCGAGTATAAGCTCGCAATACAGTGCTACTGTAGGTATTACCTCTTACGAATTAGATATATGGGGTAAGGTTCGTAACCAAACTCAACAAGCACTGCAAAATTTATACTCTACTGAGCTTACTCAATACAGTACGCAAGTGTCGCTGGTAGCAGAGCTGGCTAATGCGTGGCTTAATTATGCAACCGATCAACAGTTACTTGGGCTTGCTGAGGAAACATTAAAATCGCAACAAGCGTCGCTTGGGCTTACTCAAAAAAGTTTTGATTTAGGCGCAGCATCTAAAATTACGTTAGAGCAATTGAAAAGTACCGTTGCCAGCGCAAAGGTTGATATTGCAACGTATAAACGTTTATTAAAGCGCGATAAAAACGCACTTGATTTATTAGTAGGAAAACCAGTAAGTCCTGAGCTTCTGCCAAATAAGGTGCTGGACTCGTTATTGGCGTTGCCTAAAATACCGGTTGGTTTACCTTCTGATTTATTAACTCAACGCCCAGATATTAAAGCAGCAGAACATCAGTTATTGGCCGCTAATGCCAACATTGGTGTAGCGCGTGCTGCTTTTTACCCCAGTATTAGCTTAACGGCTAATGCGGGTACTGCCTCTAACGATTTAAGTGATTTATTTGATGTAGCTTCGGGTACGTGGAGTTTTATTCCATCAGTTACTTTACCTATTTTTAATATGGGCAGAAACCAAGCTCAGCTAGATGTTGCTAAGGCCGACCAACAAATTGCTGTAGTTACTTATCAGCAAAAAATTCAGCAAGCATTTCGCGAAGTCGCCGATGCGTTAGCAGACAACGAAGGCTATCAAGCGCAATTAAGTGCACTTGATATGTTACTACAAAGTCGAGAGTCTACTTTTTCGCTATCAAAGGCGCGTTACGATAAAGGTGTTGATAGCTATTTACAAGTCCTTGATGCACAACGTAGCTGGTACAGTGCACAGCAACAGCAAATTTTGGGTCAACAGGCTTTGTTAGCTAGCCAAATTAGCCTGTATAAAGTAGTGGGCGGTGGCTGGGAGAAAAGCGATCTAACCAACTAAGTAAGGGTTTTAGCTGTAAACACCTTTTTGCAGCTAATTAACTAGATTTATATAGGGCTAAATACTTATTTATGAGTGAAAGGCGTATTTCAAAATGATTAAGTATTTGCCTTATTGTCGAGTCTAATCACTTGGCAGTGGAGCTTTGTATGAAAACTAAAAGACAGACAGATCCAGCGATAGCCAAAGCGCGTCGTGATCAGGTTTTAACTGCGGCGGCTGAATGCTTTCGTCGTAAAGGCTTTCATGCTGCAGGTATGGCTGAAATATCCAGAACAGCAGGAATGAGTGCCGGGCATATTTATAACTACTTTGAAAGTAAAGAAGCCATTATAGAAAGTATTATTGAAAAAGATATGGAAGAAATGTTTTCTATATTTGAGCATTTTGAAGGGCAACCAGAAGATACGCTCACAGTATTATTGAACGGTTTAAATATCGGCGTTCAAAGGCATATGGATACCGGTGAATGTGCGGTTGATTTAGAAATGCTCGCTGAAGCTGGTAGAAACGTAAAGGTAGCTAAACTATTACGTGATGCCGACACGCAAGCGCGAAATAGAATGCGCCAATTGCTAATAAGTGAACGCAGTGTGATAAAAGGCATAGATGAGGTAGAGCTAGAAAGCCGTATTAATGTTATTTTTTCAGTAATGGCAGGCTTACTTTTGCGAAAAGTGCTTTACCCCGAACTTACCGAAGAGACTGTTTTAATTGCGCTTCGCCCGGCAATGAAAACGTTGTTAATGCCGTTTGAAGATTAAAATAGTGCTATTAAAATGCATAAATTATATGCCCGCTATATTAGCGGGTTTATAGTATTAACAACCGTTTAAAGTAATACCAAGCCGCAATAATACTTAATCATTTTGTGGGGCTAAACGCCTCGCTATTTACGTTAAAAAACTCTCATTTACGACTGCATGAATGCAGAGCAATGCAGTAGAAATTGCCGATAACAACTAAATAGCGAACTCTTTTCCTAGCTATCAAGACGTTTTTCCATCTTCAAAATAGATCACTTAATTAGGCGAATGGGTATAGATATGTTCAAAAGCGTTCAATAGACCAGTTTAGAGCCACAACGGCAATACCTATAGACCCTGCAGGCATTAACCATTTTACATACCAAGCGGTTTTTCTAAATGCAATTAATAAAGGCAACGCTACTAATAAAATACTTAGTTGGCCAATCTCTACCCCTAAATTAAATGCCAATATGCTCATTAATTGATAGTTACTCGACAAACCTAATTCACCAAGTACACTCGCAAATCCCATTCCGTGAAGTAACCCAAAAGCAAATGTCAGCCAGCCTAAACGCAAAACAACGGGCCAAACATTATTAAGGGCTGCAAACAATACAGAAATTGCAATAATTAGTTCAACCCAGCGAGTATTGAGAGATATTAAATCAAGCGCTGTTGCTGTAAGCGTTATAGAATGAGCAAGCGTAAATGCTGTAACAATCCATGCAGTGTGTTTGATAATGTGTTTTTTAGAGCTAATGGGCTGCCAGGTGTTTTTATCACGGGTTAAAACACAAGTTAGTAATAGCGCAATTAAAAATAAAATATGATCGATGCCTATCCAAATGTGTAATACGCCCTGATACACATATTCTGTAAAGGTATCTAAATAGCTCGACTGCTTAGTATTAAAGGTTTGGCTAGGCTCATTTATACTAAACACACGTGCTATGTTATTCACATTAACAATGACTTTATGATTTGCGTCATCTTGAAAAAAGGCTGAATACTTAAGCGTAATCTCCTTATTTGTTAAACACGAAAATGACACAGGTAATACCAAGTAAGGCTGATTAAAGTGCTCACTTAGCTGGTAATTGTTATTTACAGTGAGTGCGCAAGTTTGTTCGTTTTGTTCTGCGATAAGATTGTTTTTTATAAATGCGTTAATTGAGTCCCGTTTTGCTTTTATTTCAGACCAGGTAATGTTGGCGTTTTGGTCTAGGTCGAGTGCTATAACGTGCTCTAAATCTGCAACATTGATTTCCCAATTGCCGCTGTATTGAGCTGTATTGTTGCTATTAAGCGTAATGTAGCCGGTGCTTAACTGGTGCGCAAAAGCAGCTGTTGAAAATAATAAGCTTAACAACATAATAGAAAATACGCGTATTAATTTTCTCATAACATTTACATCCTTTTTGCTTGAACAATCAGCGCTTGGTCGATATTCATTTTAGCTTGTTGCCAGTTAATATTGGCCCAATACAAGGCTTTAGATTTGTTTGGCTGCACGTGAATATAATAGTTGGCGAGGTCACTTGCGTGAAAGCTGTCGTGGCGAATTTCTCTGAGCTCTACTCGTTGCTTCATGGCGTTTTGCCATTTGTATTGTGTTGTGTTTAGTTTTTTTTCTGCGATGGCTAAGCGCAGCAAAAGCGCGTCTTCTAGATCGTGCGATTCTTTTAATAAATTACTTAATTTGGTTATCACTTGCTGTGGTTTGTTTAAGCCCAGTTGTATGTCTGCCCATAAAGCAATTAGGCTTACTGGAGAGTTTACTAAATTTATATTTTCAAGGTGCTTTAATGCGTTTGTGTAGTTTTGTAATCTAAAGCTCATTTCAGCTAGGACATGTTTTGTATTGAGTCCAATAGGCTTATTGTTCGTTAGCTTTACTAAAGATTGATAACTTCTTAATAAATTACCGTGCTGACTTTGCACGTCTAGTACACAAGTACTGGCCGTTAATGTGCTTACCCTTGTTATTAGTGCTAAGCAATGCTGTTTAGCAAGTTCAAACTGGCCTTGTGTCATGTACAAATTAGCCAGCAATAGGTGAGTGTTGCTGTGATCAGGCGTTATTTTTAAAACACTATTAGCAATGTTTATCGCATCATTAAACAAATGCTCTTTTTGTAAAACGCGTGCATATAAATAGCCTACCTGTGGCGTTGGCTCATTTAAGTATATTTCTGCGAGCCTGTTTTTGAGTATCCCTTGCATATGCTCCGTTTGTCCAACGAATTGACTTTTATTGACAAGATTTTCTATTTCATTTATCGATAGTGAGGCAGTTAAATCCGATTTAGTGACTGCTATTACGTCGTTGTCATTAGGTGTATAAGCTGCTGCAAAAAGCTCAAATGAGCACACTAAGCTTAATGTAATCATCAGGTTTACTAGAGGTGATTTCATATTTGTATCCTTAAAATAGCCATCCATGGCCAGTCAGCTTATTTACTGATTACTAATTAAATTATTAATATCTGTGTCTTTATTTGTAAACTCTCTTCCATTTACAGAGAGTGGCTCTGCATTCGGTGCTTGGTTAAATGCATCGCTAGTAAACTGAGCAAAGTCGATTTGCAAAGCTTCAATAGTGATATTAACCATTGCACTTACTTGGCTGTTAACGCCATCAGATACGCCAAAAGTAAAGCTATCTGTGCCCGTAACCTCTTTATTTGGTGTGTAAGTAAAGTTGCCATCAGCGTCAATATTTACCATGCCTAATGAAGGCTCACTGACCAATGAGTAAGTAAGTGAATCACCTTCTTTATCTATGGCTGTAAGTGAGTCGGTAATATTCACCTCCGTTTGCGTTGTTAACATGATGTCGCTAACTGAAGGCGCTGTATTAACCACAGGCAACGGCTTTTTATTGTCGTCATCATTGCTACACGCTCCTAGCGTTAATGCGCTAAGCAGAATACCTATATGCGTAATTTTTAAGTGTTGCATTAGTTTACTCCTTATTTAGAGCCCGCAAGTGGGGTAGCTAAGTACGGAAAGGTTGAGTCCATCATTGTTGCATCAACAGGTGCGCCATCGGTAAATGGTACTGTACCAACGCTTGCATCTTCGGGAGTACATAAGCCTAGGTCAGTATCTTCGCCTGCAACAGGAATAGGATGACATAAACGACCCATTACTACGCGCAGAGCAATATCAACAACATCATCGCCAGGGCGTCGGCCGTTTGGAAAGCCAGCTAAATCGTTTCCTGCAACACCAAATGCAGACTGCTCACTTTGCGCTGTTGCCGCGATGTTTGTGTTTAAACGAAGCATTTCAGAGGGAGTGACGGTTGCTTGTTGGTTAACACCAGCAAAACCAGTTAAAAATGCAGTAATTAAATCGGTACGAGGAAAGTTTGTTGGGGCTAATGTTTCGAGGTTAGCGCCAAGTGTCGTATTAACTGCATCCTTGAATAAAATATTTAAAAGTTCAGGAAGGGCTGGATGAGATACATAATCTAAAAACTGTCCATCGTCTTTAGGGTGTGCTGTCGAGAAAGTATCCTTATCCTTTATGCCAATAACAAGCTCATTAACAAGTGGATTTCCTAAACGCGATACTTGAGTAAGAGCACCACCATTAACTGCATTATTAGCAAATTTAGCATTCGGGTTTAGTATGCGAGCTTGAGGTAAACTTGCAGTGGTCCACGAACCAATAACGCCATTACCTTCGCCTACAATACAGCTTTTTGGTACTTCAATAGCAATTGATGTCACGTTTTTATCTGCAAGGTCGTCATTGTCAGCCGATTGGGTAATGCCTCCAGGGAAGCCACCTGCATCACCAGCACCCGGAGCGCTGTCGCCCTCTACCGGTACGTAGTTTACTAAATCGAACGTTTTACCAAGGTTAACAACAAACGAATCTTTTCTTTGGCCAACAAATACTTGTGCCATGCTTTCACAACCTGGGATTGACACATTATATACAAATTGATCTGCGTAAGTTTGATAGTCAGCTTTAGAGGTAAATGTTTTATTACCAATATAATCAAGTGGCTTACTGAATGTAGATGTGCCCGTAGTGGTATTATTTAATGAGGTTGCAACACCTGTGCGCTGCGGCCCATTAATCATACTCAGAGTATATGATTCACTGAAGTTAGTTGCGCTATTATCACCGGCTGATACACCACCCACATTTTTGAGTGGTACAGAAACAGTACGCTGGTTGCCTTCTGGGCCTACAGCTAATTGCACACCTTGATTATCGTTTGGTAGCATGCTTTGGAAATCAAATGCAAAAGTAATGTCTTCAACGGCATCGCCATCGTTATCTATGTGTATGCTGTAAGTTGCATCTGGGTCCATTGCAAAATAATTAGGGCCGCCGTAGGCATCCTGTAATGGAATATAGTTTGCAATTAGTGTGACGTACTCTTCTTTTCCTTGTTCATAGCTATTAAATACATAAAAGTCGGTAGAATCTAAGGTCGGAAAGCGACTAATATTTGGCGCTTCTCGGTGACTTGATGCGTTACTTGGTGCGCTAATAAAAGTGCTACATATTACTACTGCGAGTATTGATGGTGTTAAAGCTTTCATGACTTTTTCCTTTAGTTTTAAATAGAAGTCATAGCTAATAACGGGGGGGAATTTAGATTGGATGCAAAAAAGTTACATTTTATTTAAATAAAAAATGGCTGCTTATATAAGCAGCCATACAAGGGATTAAAGTAACACGAGTTCGGTTGTATAAAGTACCTCGGTAGGTAAGCCGTTTGGCGAACCACCTAAAGGCTCTAAACTGACTGCTAGTAGTGAGATATCGTCAGCGTTAAAGCGTTTATCTTTTAGCAAAAATTTACCGCCTTGTTTAGGTAATATACCTAACGAAACAGGTAAATCTTGCCCTTTTAAGATCATCCATAGTTGATAATCTTTATCTCTTTGGGCAACTAATTGACTACTGGCTTTAATAGTTAATGCATCTTCGTTTACTTCAATAAACCATAAAGACTGTTTATCTTGGTTTTGCACGAGTGCAATTTGCTGATATTGCGACACTTCTTTGGCCGGTTGAATGACTAAAAATGCCAACACAATACACGCGGCGGTGGCTATAAACGACCATGTCTGCCAAATCGACGGCTTAGTTTGCACCACTGTTTGACTAGGCACTGTTTTTGACTCAATACCTTGCAAAATGTTTTCCCAAACAGAATCGCTAGGTGCTTGTGGTGTAATTGCACTTGCTAGATTATTAAGGTTTTGCTCCCACATAAAAATTGCCTCACGTGCTTTGCTTGAGCTAAGTAACAAGCGCTGAAAACGTTTTCGTGCCAGCCCCTTGAGTGTGCCAAGTACATATTGTCCTGCTAGCGCGTCTAACAGCTCGGGTTTTGTATAATTCATAATGTTAAACACCTCTGAAGTTGTGTAAGCCCGCGTCTGATCCAGCTTTTAACAGTGCCTAATGGCGACTCTATATGGTCTACTAGCTCGCTGTGACTAAGCCCCTTATAGTAAGCTAAATGAATGGCCTGCTTTTGCTGGGGTTCAAGCTGCTCTATACAGTTTACTAATTTAGTATTTTCGTCATAGTTGACATCGACGCTCTGAATATCAAAGTCATCATCTCCCATTGTTTGCTCTTTTCTTACTTTGTTGTAACGCAACGCATCCAGACTTCTATACCTTACTATACTTATCATCCAGCTTATGACAGTGCCTTTAGAAGCATTGTATTCTGAGGCGTTATGCCATATTTTAATGAATGCGTCTTGCAACACTTCTTCGGCGTGTGCTCTGTTAGAAAGCATATTTAAGCTAATGGCAAAAAGCTTTCCGCTTGTTTGTTGATACAAGGTTGAAAATGCATGCTTATCACCCTGTGATGTATCGTATAACAGAGACAGTAAATTATCGTTTTCCATAAATATCCTATTTATTTTTATTCTCTTTTTAAAAACGGTTGAGGCTAGAACTTGGATGCAAAAAAGTTAAGTAGCTTGCAACAGTATACTTTTCGCTCTTTTTTGCAATGACTATCTGTGTTTATTATTAGGTATAATTCTGTGAGTTCAAAAACTATATTAGAGAAAAGCATCTGTAATGGTTGAGCCGATTTTTGTTTATAGCAGAGTCGCCACGCTAAGTTACACTTAAAATAAATTAGCTTGGTGAGTCAGATTTACTAATATGGAGCTAAGACTTAGTGAGTTTCTACTGTGATACGTGTGAAAAATTAACACACTCATTGTGTAAAAAGAGCAAAGTCCATACAAACCAATAAAAACGGTATTTAAATAGCTATTAAATATCAATAATATAAGTAAAAAAGTGGTGCCGTACGTTTTACTGTTTTGTGGCTTGTAAATTGCAAACACAATTATAAAAGCTGTTTGTTAATTAATGAATAGCAATAAATATAAATGGAGATTTTATGTGGGCTGCAATTAGTTATTTGATATTAGCGTGTGTACTTATTTTTATAGGGTGGGAAATAAATTCAATTTACTTTTCGTTATTTTTTTACTGGACCGCGCTATCACTGTCATTGGTCAGTGGGGCATACATTTTTAATATAGGTAAAATTTTCAGAAAGCGAGAAAACGGCGTTATTCCATTTTACATACGCTGGGCGTTTATTCCTTTTTTATTGGGGGCGCAAGTGTACAACGCATGGTCGCGTAAGCATGATAAAGTGCCACCAATTCAGCAAATTAACGATAACCTTTTTTTAGCATGCCGCTTATTTCCCTCGGATATAGACACGTTAAAAAGCAATAATATTACCGCTATATTAGATGTTACTTGTGAGTTTGACGGTTTAGAGTGGAGCTCGACACAAGAGCGTATTAACTATTTAAATATTCCAGTACTTGACCATAGCGTGCCAACACGCTCTCAGCTTAACCAGGCAATAAATTGGATTCATCATCAAATCCAAAAAAACAATAAAGTGGTTGTGCATTGTGCGTTGGGCCGCGGACGTTCAGTGTTTGTAATGGCTGCTTACTTACTTAGTCAAAATAAACACGCCGACGTGCATGATGTGCTTGCCCAAATCAAAGAAACACGTGAAACCGCTAATCTAAATAAACGCCAACTGCGCCACCTAGCAAAGCGACATAAAAGTGGCGAACTAGTAATTAAAAATCGTGCATTTTTAATTGCAAATCCCGTATCGGGTACAAAAATATGGCAAGAAAAAGAGCAATTTATCATTGCACGCTTGTCAACTTATTACGATTTAACCGTAAGGACCACAAGCCCAGACATTAATGGTATAGAGCTTGCCAAACAAACGCTTGGTGAAAATCCTGATATTGTTATTGCTTGCGGTGGCGATGGAACAGTAGCGGAAGTTGCGAGCGTATTAGTTAATACACCCTGTAAGTTAGGTATTATTCCGCTCGGGACTGCTAATGCGCTTGCTCACGTTTTAATGGGAATAAGTTCAAAATTTATACCTGTAGAGCAAGCGTGTGATTTAATTATTGATGGTCAATCTACGTTAATAGATACAGCATATTGTAATGACGATTTAATGCTACTTTTAGCCGGTATAGGTTTTGAACATGCAATGATTGAAAAAGCTGACCGCGAATTTAAAAATAAATTTGGGCAACTCGCTTATTTAACAGGATTTCTTCAGGCGTTTTCGGAACAAAAATCGCAACAGCTCAACGTAAAATTGGACGATAACGACCCAATGATGATCACAACAAGCAGTTTTGTTGTTGCTAATGCAGCACCGTTTACAACGCTACTTGCTCAAGGGGGAGGGCAGCCTAATCACAGTGATGGGCTACTTGATATAAATTGGCTTATACCCAATAAAGAAAATTCCACTACGGTACTGAGTATTGCCGAGCTTATGTTTAGCAGCATAACGCAAAGCCATTTAGCCATTAATTCTCAACACACAAATGCTAAAAAAGTCGAAATATCTTCAGAGAATGGAATTAAATATGTCATTGATGGCGAAGTGAAAACGGCTGATAGGCTTGTGGTTGAAATACAGCCAGCATCGCTTAATGTGATCAGTAAGGAAATTTAGTAAAACTAAAATATAAAGGCGCATTAAAGTGCGCCTTTATTTATATTTTTACTTTTTTATTGATGGCCAAACAAAGTCAGTTGTATCTGGAGCCTTGTTTGTTGTTTTACGAGGTGCGCTTTTTGGTTTGCGAAGTGGTTTGTTATTTATTGTATGAATATATAACGCTTCAACTTTGTCTCTGGCCCAAGGGGTTTTGCGTAAAAATTTTAAGCTAGATTTTATGCTTGGTGCATCCGTAAAACATTTAATTTTTACTTGTTCGCCCAGCGTTTTCCAGCCAAGTCTCTGCTCTAACTCGACCAATATTTGTTCTAGTGTGATCCCATGTAGTGGGTTTTTAGGTTGATTATCCATAGCCATACTGCTTATTTAAACTATGCATATTGTAGCTTAAATACAATAAGCAGGCTATTTCACTGTAATCTTTTTAGGTCGATTTGGGTAAATAACTTTCCCTTGCTCATTGAGCTTAAGCCACATTAATGCGCTATTGGTTTGGTTGGGGTTTTTGGCACCGCACAGTAAATTGAACGTATCAACGCTAATTAATGCGCCTTCACTATAGCGTTTGTCGTCGTACCAACACATTGTTTGGTGCTGATTTAACTGACTTGCGTTCACAAAAGTGCGGCTGTTATGCGGCTCGGCATTACAAAATAACGAGAGTGATAAGCTTAAAAAACAGGCGGATAGAATTATTAATGGGCGCATAATATTCTCCTACAATTGACTTTAAAAATAGTACGTAATACTAAAAAACATGCTAGTGTAATATTACACACTAAAAAATAAACAGAACAATAAAAGGTACACACACATGAAATTTAATCAGCTGATGATAGATGAATTCACATTACTTGCAAAGTTTCCGCTTGATAGCAAAATGCAGGGTATCAAATTACATTCTGACGCAGAAGCAAGCTTGATAGAAGCAGCACAACGATTATTCGATAAAGGCGTTATAGATAGCCCAGATGGCGGTTACTTAACGGATTTGGGTTTAGATTTAATTGAGCACGTTACGATTATTCATAGCGCGCTCAAAAGTTAAGCTCAACAGTATTTAGGTCGCATCGGGTTGATTTTGCGGTGCGGCATCATTAAACGCAGCTAATTTATTACATCGTTCATAAATAGCTGCAATTTTTGGATATCGACTCATATCCACGTTAAAACGAATAGCATTAAATACCTGAGGTACTAAGCAAACATCAGCAAGGCTTGGCTTGTTCCCAATACAGTAATCGTCGTCTCCAAGTAGTATTTCTATTTTATCAAAGCCTACTTCAACCCAATGTTTGTACCAGGTGTTTTTAGCATCATCGTCTACTTTTAATTCATTCGATAAATACTTAAGTACTCGCAAATTATTCACTGGGTGAATATCACACGCTATTGCAAAACTTAAATTTCTTATTTGGGCTTTTTGCCAAGCAGAGCCGCTAATTAATGGTGACTGTGGGTATGTTTCATCAAGCCATTCTAAAATAGCTAATGATTGACCAAGTACACCTTCATCTGTTTCAAGGGCTGGTAAAAGCCCTTGTGGGTTTAGTGTTAGGTAACCTTCCTCAAGCTGCTCTGATTTTAAAAGATTTACAATTGCCAACTCATGGTCAATTTTTTTTAGGTTTAACGCAATACGCACTCGGTATGCAGCTGATGATCGAAAATAACTGTAAAGCTTCATAATTAATCCTTGTTGGCTGAATAGTGTTTTTTAATTGTTCGCCAACAATCTGTGTAATTTGGTTGACGTTCTTTACCTTCTAATGCGTATTTAGTCGGTGAAATGACATAACGGGATTCAAACATAAACGCTAAGGTATTTTCGTATTTTTGTGGAACCAGTTCCGCATTAGATGCTTTTTCAAATACATCCGCTTCAGGTCCATGCGGAGACATACAATTATGTAAACTTGCCCCACCTGGCACAAAGCCATGCTCTTTTGCATCATATACACCTTCAATTAACCCCATAAATTCACTCATGATATTACGATGATAGTAGGGCGGACGAAAAGTGTTTTCAGCAACCATCCAACGCGGTGGAAAAATAACAAAATCAACATTAGCCATTCCTTCAGTAGCTGATGGCGAGGTTAAAACGGTAAATATAGAAGGATCAGGATGGTCAAAGCTTACTGTGTTCATTACATTAAATCGCGATAAATCGTATTTATAAGGCGCGCTATTACCTGTCCATGCAACAACATCGAAAGGGGAATGCTTAATCTCACAGCTGAATAAGTTGCCATTAAATTTTGACACCAGTTCAAAATCACCTTCTTTATCTTCAAAAGCTGCAACTGGGTATTGAAAGTCACGGTCGTTGGCATAGCCGTTTGCACCAACAGGGCCTCGCTCTGCAAGCTCCAAAGCATGACCATAGTTTTCGCAGATATAACCACGGGCCGTTGATTGTATTAAATCAACAGAAAACTTCATCCCTCGGGGTATGACTGCAACTTCACCTGGTTTTACACAGAGCTTACCGCATTCTGTATGCAGGAGTAGCTCGCCTTGTTGGGGTACAAATAGCATTTCACCGTCAGCGTTGTAAAAGTAGCGATCGACCATAGACTTGTTAGCAACATAAACATGAATACCGATGCCAGATTGCCCATTAGCACTGCCGTTAGCAGCCATTGTTACGAGTCCATCTAGAAAATCAGTTGGCTTTGTAGGAATTTCAACGGGGTTCCAGCGAAGCATAGTCGGAGGTGTTACGGCTTCAGTTATAGGCGCAGTTCGAATCAAGCCGTTATCAACAGCGGTGTAATCACCTTGCACTACCGAAGGGCGTAACCGATACAGCCATGTTCTGCGGTTAGCTGCTCTAGGCGCGGTAAATGCTGTAGAGCTAAATTGTTCAGTGTAAAGATCGTACTTAACTTTTTGAGGAGTAAATTGCCCTATAGGCAAGGCACCGGGTAGCGCTTCGGTTTCAAATTCATTACCAAAACCGGTCATGTACTTTAACTGTTCTGCCATTACTGACTCCTGTGAGAGAAGGCTAGTTTTATGTTTTATTTATTTAAGTTAAGATACTCTCAAGCGAGAGTAATTTCAAATTGCTCAATGAATGTGTATGTAAATATAAATGAACAGCTAGTAAACCTATTTAACGGGATAACAATGAAACTGGATTTAGACACTTTTTTAGCATATCAACTAATTAATGTAGCAAGTTTGGTAAGTAATGACCTTGCTAAGGTATACCAGAGCAAATTTGACTTAACGATACCTCAATGGCGAATTTTGGCGAATTTAGCGCAATTTGGTCAAAGTAATGCCAAAAATTTATGTACGCAGGCAAATATGGATAAATCGACCGTGTCGCGTGCAATAAAAATATTAGTAGAAAAAAAGTTGCTAATGACTCAAATTAATTCAGAGGATAAGCGCGCAGCCATACTTTCATTAAGTGAAGCTGGAAAAGATATGTATAAAAAAATAGTACCCGAGGCGTTAAAGTGGGAAAAAGAACTATTGGCTTCGTTAAACACACATGAACAAGGTTTATTAATAAGTGTACTTAATAAGCTAAAAAATAAATTACAGGCATAAAAAAGCCCATCAAATGATGGGCTTTTATAATTTTAACTAATCTGACAATTTAGATTAGAAAGTGTAACGTACACCTACACGCATTTCCCATACTGAAGCACCAGTTTGTACTGAAGTATTAGCGTTATTACCGTTAAAGCCTGAATAAACGTAACGACCTTGGTCATCTAAAGATGTTGAGATCATGCTTGCACCTACGAAAGGACCTTTCTTAAGAACGCCCCAGTCATCATTTAGCATGTTTGTAAGGTTGTCGATTACAAAGAATGCTTCACCTTTATGACCTTCCATAAAGCCTGGTAATTCTTGTGTAACTTTAAAGTTAAACTTAACAAACCAGTCAGCATTTTGTTGGTTACGACCTGCGATTTCACCACGTTTAAGCCCTTCAGATGCAATGAAGTCGTTGAACTCATTGATTTCAGCTGCAGACATGTCGTATACAACGTTAGGATCGTTTTCAAGTGGAACGTATAATAACTGACGGTTACCATTCCAGTTGTTATCGCCCCATACATTACGGTCACTTCCGTCAAACGTGAAGCTGTAAGGTAGGCCTTTGTATGCTTCACCGTAAAGGTTAAAGCGTGTTTCAAAGCCATCTACAAACTCATATTTGTAACCAAGCGTCATAGTAAAACGATGCGGAATTTCATAATCTGAAGACGCAACACCTGGGTTACCTGGGTTAGTAAGTGCGATGTTACCATAGTTAGAACCAGCTACAGAGCTAGTCATTGGGTTTACATCGTCTGCATCTGTGTATGCATAACCAAAGCTAAAGTTGATGCCGTTATCGAACATTTTGCTAACTGCTGCAGAGATAACTGAAGAATCACCGCTATCGCCACTAACATTTGTTAATAAATACTCATTACTACGACCTTCGATTGACTCGTAAATAGGACGACCATCAAACGTAGTTTCGCCGCTATCTTGAAGTGCAATATCACGCATCAATGCAGCATCTTTCTTCTTCGAGTATAGGTAGTCTACAGAGATTACGTATTCGTCTTCAGTTGTGTATGTAGCACCAAGAGAGTATTTCCACTCTGAAGGGATTTCAAAATCTGGGTCTACAGCATTAACTGTTGCATCGCCTACACCAATTTCTGTATTTGCAACAATGTCAAACATACCTTGTGGTACGTCAAAACCAGGTGTACCGCCGTTTACGTTAGCTGTATTGAATAAATCTACACCACGGAACTGCGTACTAATGTTTGTAATACCATCGTTAGAGTAAGAGTTAGACAGCCATACGTTCGGGTTACCACCAGAGAACAAGCCTAAGCCAGCGCGCACTTCAAGTTCGTCAGTTGCATACCATTGGAATCCAACACGTGGCTGCAGTAAGTCAATACCGTCGAATGTAGACTGGTTGCTGAAACCGTAACGGTTAGTGAAGTTTTGGTTAAAGTTAGGAACGTCATCACTTGTGTACTTGTCGTAACGTAAACCAAACTGAATGGTTGCATCTAAGTCAGTGAATGCGTATTCATCTTGGACATAGAATGTATGCTGCGCATATTTAAAGCTTGCAGCCGCATCATTCGGGTTATTAGTACCTGCAGCATTGTTGTAGTAGATACGCGCTGCTTGACCTGCTTCAAAGTCGTCAATTGAGTCAAAGCGCCACTCACCTTCTGTTTGCTGTACGAACAAGTTAAAAACAGATAGCTCTTCAAACTCGTAACCAGCAGTAATTGTGTGTTGATCTAGGTAATAAGTACCAGCAACTTTAAATGTAGTTGTGTCGTAATCTAGATCGTTTGATTGACGAGAATCATCTGGACCAATGAATACAGTACCGCCATTATCAGTGCGGATTTGCATTTCACCAAAGCTGCTTGCAGCATCTAATGACTGAACCGTTGCATCTAGCTCTGATTTACCTAAACGAATTTCAGTAGAAAAATCGTCTGACCAATCAGAATATACAGAACCAATGATTGATGTAAACTCAGCACTTTGATTGTAGAAGTGGTTTGATAAAGAAACGCGGCTAGAACCAGTATCAGACTGAGAAATTGTGTTACCGTCGTTGTAGTTATAAATTAAGTTTGCACGGTGATCTTCGTTGATGTTCCAATCTAGTTTTACTAAGATTTTTTCATCTTCAACAGGCATGCTTGATGGCATACCGCCTGCATCGTAGCCGTAAACTGATTGAGAAATACTCTGAATGCGAGATACGTCATCAGCTGTAACACTACCACTGCTAAGGCCGTCGTAATTAAACTGGCGAACACCTTCAAGTTTTTCGTATGAAGTGAACAAGAATAATGTATCTTCAACAAGCGGAAGGCCTACGTTGAAACCGTAACGTTTTTCAGTGTAGTTACCGTTATCAACTTCATTACCTTCAATTTCGTCGCCTTTCATTGAATCGTTTGTGTAATCGAAGAAAACACCACCGTGAACGTCGTTGCCACCAGATTTAGTTACAGCGTTAATATTACACGATGTAAAGCCACCGTATTGAACGTCAAAAGGTGCTAGTTCAGCTGAAACTTGTTCAATAGAGTCGAAAGAGAAAGGGGCACGGATAGTAGGGTAACCGTTTGAGCTTAAGCCGAAGTTATCGTTCATGCGAACGCCGTCAAGCGTTAAGCTGTTGTAACGTGGGTTACCACCACCACAGTTGATTGAACCACGGCTATCATCAATTGTGATACGTGGGTCAATACGGATGATATCTTTTAAATCACGGTTGATGGCTGGTTGGTTTTCAAGATCTGTTAGCGTAAAAGTAGACGCAGGACCTGTACCACCAGACATAGCACTGATAGGAGCACCCGTAACTACAATTTGCTCGATGTTAGAGATATTCTCTAAAGAAGCATTTACCGGGTAATCGTTACCAATGTTAAGAATAATGTTATTGAACTCTTGGTCTGCATAAGTGTCAGAATCTACAACTACTCTGTATGGACCACCAACACGCAGGCCTTTAGCTGTAAAGTAACCAGCATCATTAGTTTCAGTTGTTTTAACTGAGCCTGAAGGAACGTGTAAAATTGTAATTTTAGTGCCAGCAGCAGGGTTGCCGTTAGGACCAGTGATTTGACCTTTAATTGCAGATGTTGTTTCATTTGCAATTGCAGCGCCACTAACACCAACACATGCTGCGATAGCAAGTGATAGGGCCGTTTTGCGTATTTGAGTTTTCATTTAATTTTCCCGTGTAGTTAATAATTAAATTTTTATATTTTTATTTTTTGGTTTTCAAAAAATAAACTAAATGCAGGTTTATATTTTAAAAACCATCGCTATTGTACCCCAATTGTTTGTTACAAATAAAATACAACTGCAATGTTTTTTTAATAAATAGTACAAATTTTGACTATTTTTTACCTTTTTTTGAGTAATCACTCTATTAGCGAGCTCATACTACCGATGTTTTATGACAAACTTGTGAAATGTAAAACAAGCTTTTACAAAAAATCCCCGTGTGTAGGTTTTATGTGTCACAAATTACATAGATACTTTTTTTAACGCTGTTTCTAGCTCTTTAGCTGAAGGGTCAAACATAGCGTTTAACAAACCAGCCAATCGAACACCTGCTTGTAGCAGACGTGTTTTTACGATAGGTGTATTTTTATAAACATAGCTGTAGCCAACTTCTTCATTTGTAGATTTATAAAGTGCATTTGCTAAATTATGAGATTCTTCAATCCAAGTAGTTGGTGTACTTTCTAAATATTCTGCAATTAGTTCACTGTTATTAGTATTTATAAACTGCGCGTACTCAGTAAATGATAAGTTTTCGTTTTCAACTAATTTAGTATCCCACAAGCTGTGTAAGTTTGTATCTTGACCAAAAAACGACACTTTAATACGGTTTCCGCCTCTATCTTCGCTTCTTCCTGCATGGAAGGGTTGATGGCTATCACCAACCAAATGAACTAAAAAACGTAAACTAAATTGCTTTGCATCTAGGCTGCTGTTTTTATCTTTGAGTGTTTTTATAGAATAGTGGATGCCTTCTAGAATGTTGCTAACCGACTCTTTGTTGTTTGTATGGTCGTGATTGATTGTGAAGGACTTGTTAGGTGAGGCGTTAATGTAGTGCCAGCGAGAAGATTGCTTTTGCCAAAATTTCCCCGGGTTTGAGCGCATCTCGTCAGGCCAAGTTGAAACCTGTGCAAGTGATTCACCCGCTAAGAATGGTTTAATAGCTGACTTTGTGGTGTCTGTTATATGAGATTCAGCAATTTTACCTACAACCCGGTGACCGTTTTGGCCCCAAGCAAGTGAATCGCTACTTGTAAAAATGGCACCTATTAAAAGCGCTGACGTTATCGAATATTTTACATTGATACGCATTAAGGTTCCCTAATTAATTTGGAGTGGTGTTGCTGCGTTGTAATAAGGTCAATTGTCCTTACTTTTGTTGAAATTAGGAAGGACTCAATAAAATTCATAATTTCTTATTCATATTTGTTATAAATCAGTGCTTTAGCATCTATAGGTAAAATTACTTGTTGTAATAAGTAATTAAAATTGTTCAAATGGATAAGTAATGTATTTTAGGATGTCTTTAGCTTGAATATTAAAAATACGGTATTGGAAAAAACTTCAATTGTTACATTTTTGTTTATAGTAATAGTTTTTGCTTGGGTGTGTGGTCAATTAATTGTAAATGACGATGAACTCGCTTTTCCTGTACTTATTGAAACATCAACAACATGTCGTACAACAGCGACCGCAAACGACAGTGAGCTTATTGTATTTACACCCTCTAAAAATATTGCAGTGCAACTTACAGAGAAGTTGTGTGGTGATAATGTCGTTGCTAAACAGTACGGGGTGGTTGTAGGGTATTGGGGGTATAAAACATCAGACAGTTTAGAGTTTGTAGGTAAAGGAATTGCAGACCTTATACTCGCAAAAAACAACATTATGGCGGCTTTTAAAGCTGAATCTACCTATGATTATATGCCCGTTGTTGGTTTTTCTGATTACACTGCATTTTTTATATCTTCAAAAGAAAAGCCAATTATTTCAAAGTCTTATTTTTTAGACAAAAAAATAGGACTGCTTGATTACCCAACAAGTCGCTCTGGGCATATTCTTCCAAAACAGGTCTTTAAAGATCTCGATATAAATATTGCAAATTTAAATATTTTGTACGCAAGTTCTCATAATGAACTACGAGATTTATTAGCCAACGGTAAAGTAGATATTATTGCGTCGTTTTGGAAAGAAAACGATAAAGACCGTTTCTCGAAAAACTATATCACCCCATTAAGCAATAACATAACAGGCACACGTTGGTACTTGAAAATGCAACAAAACAACACAGATTTGTTATGTGCTGTACAAGAACACCTAATGGCTATGTCTAAAGACCAAGAACTTCATTATTATCAAAATGTTTCGCCCTTTTGGCAATGTGAGAATAATACAGCTGTTTTTAAGATAGGTGAAGATAATGAGTAGACTTAAATTTTCTGCAGTGTCCTCATGTATTTTTTTAATGCTTTCTTTAGTGTTTTATATATCTATGATTAATAAAACAGAGCGTGTTAGCGAGCAGCAAAAGTTTCAAATTGAAAAACAAATTGCACTAGATTTACCATTACTCGATTTGCCAAATGAACTGTATAAGCATGCAGGTAATAAAGATGCTTTAGTTGGCTATATTGACTCACTAAATAGTTATCTAAGAATGAGTAACTTGCGTGTCATCGATATCAGTACAGGCGAGATTGCTCACAGCGATTTAAAGGAAAAGCAATTTATCAGTAGCTTAGCGACGAGTGAAGGCCCTGTGAATATTATTTTTAGTGTAGATGAGCATTACTTGACACCTAGTAATAAAATCTTTTTTTTGTTTTTTTTACTTATCAGTCTCTTTGTTGCTGTGTGGTTAAAAGTGGTAGACAGTAAGAAAAACAATGTAAGCTTAAATAAGAGTATTAACTCTGCTGCATCAATGCCAATGCCTTTGGCGGTCATAATTGATTTACGCAATAAAACACTTTCACATAGTTATAATAAAGAGCACAGCGTTCAATTAGCTAATAAACCATTGTGTTTTTACCTAGCCCTTGTTGAATATTGTTCAGCTAATAATGATGTCATTTTAAATCATAATAAAAATGTACCCGATGAGCTTATTGAACTTGCCAACAAGTATTTTTACCGTTTAACAGAACTAGGGCACACGATAAGGAAACGGCCGAACTTTAATAACAGCCTTGAAAAAACGTTGAGTGAAATAAGGGCTTCGCTTGACGACGTTTTGAATGAATATCCTGAGGAAAAAGAAATTTATTACCCTCCAAAAGCACATGGAGAAGGCTCTCGCTCTCGCCTGCACAGCTACGGGCTCATAAATATTGCAAAGGGAAATATTGAAATAATAGGGAAGTAATATCACCTCCCTATTATTAACCGTGTTTATTTAGGAGCAAACTCAGCCGCTTTTATTGGACCATGTTGCGATATAAATGTTTTAAGTGCTTGGGCGTCAGTTTCGTCAGTGCTAACAAAACCTTTTAGCGTATTTATAGTTGGGTAACCATCACCGCCCGATGCGTTATAGCTATTTAAACTCATGCGGTATGTTTTACTTTTATCGAACGGTTTACCGTCAATAAATACGTTTATAAGCTTACCATTTTTGCGTTCAAACGAAAGCTTGTGATATTGCAAGTAAGCACCAGCGTCTGCCGGGAAGCTTGTTACTGTATTTAAGTAGTCCCATAGTTCAGCACCTTGCCAATCCATATACGTTATACGGTTTTTAAAAGGGTGAACTTTTAATATGTCTTTATAGCTTATTTCACCAGCATCAATTGAGCTGCGAATACCACCGCCACTGATCAACCCAAAATCTGCACCTACTACATTCATTTGTGCTTGGATGATAACGCGAGCAAGGTTTGTTTGTTGATAGCGTACTTTGTTTCTATCACCTTCTAATCTTGCATCAACAGAGCCAATAGTCCCCTCAATTTGTTTAGCACCAATCGCTTGGTATTTAGCTAAAAACGCTTTTAATGACGGGTCTGGCTTAATATATTCGTTCGCAAGTACCTCTTTTAATGTGCCGTCAGCTTGTGTTTTTTCTACATATAAATTAACTGGCATTAATTTATAATCAAGTAGGCTCAATTCACCATTTTCTAATTTGAACTCAGCCTTACCAACGTACTTTCCCCACTCGTGGGCTTGCATTATCCACGTGCCATTTTGCTGATCAGGATTACAAGCTAAGCCAGGTTTAAAACTATCATCGTTTACATTTTCAGATGCCATACACACAGGCTCTTGTGAGTGGCCACCTATGATCATATCAAGCGTATTAGCAGGCAATGAGCGAGCAAGTGTTACATCGCCCGGTGCGTTTATGCCATGTTTAGCATCAATAAAATGGCCCATGTGAGTAACAGCAATAGTAATGTCTGGGTTGTATTTTGCTTTTATCTCTTTAGCTAGGTTGGCTGTTACTGGAACAGGGTCTTTAAATTCTAAGTGACCAATGTACTGAGGGTTTCCTATTTTTGCTGTATCGGTTGTAGTCAAACCTATCACGGCAATAGTTAAGCCATTTTTTTCAAATATTTTATAGGCGTCAAAAGCGTTCTTACCTGACGACTTTTCCACTATATTAGCCGATAAGAGAGGGAAGTTAGCCCAGTTTTGTTGCTTGGCTAAAACACTAAGTGGGTTATCAAATTCATGATTACCTAATGCCATTGCATCGTAGCCGAGTAAAGACATCCCTTTAAAGTCAGGCTCTGCATGCTGTAAATCAGATTCTGGTATACCTGTATTTATGTCGCCACCTGATAGCAGTAAAACTGCATGACCTTTTATTTTCGCTTCACTACGTAATTGATCCAGTAGTGTTTTGCGAGCAGCCATACCGTATTCGCCTTTTTCGTTATGCCAAAAGCGACCATGATTATCGTTAGTATGAAGAACGGTTAAGTATTGTGTAGAAGATGTTTTTTCATTAGTTGTGGCAGATGTGCATCCCAGTACACCCAAAATGATCGAAAAAATAAAAATTATGCGCATAAAATACCTGTGTATTAAGTTGTACTTAATGTTGTAGGTGGCTAGTTTAAACTAGTTTGAAATATAAAAAAGGCAGATATTTATATTTTTGGCTAATTACGACTCGTAGCCGCATTTTCCCTGCGTTTGAGTTCTTGGCTAGCGTAATGTGACTTTTCGTGTTTTGTAGCAACCATCCAATTTAAAAAGCTTGCTGGGAGTTTGGTGTATGCTTCGCCTTTGTGTAGGCCAAAGTCGCAAATTGTGTGTGGTGTGTGTGTCATGTGTATCCGTTATCTCTGTTATTTAATAATTAACAATGAGCAAAGTTAAACATTTACTCGGTTTACATATTCATAGAAAATATAAATCAATATTGTGTAATTGAAATGTTACCAGAACGGTCTAATTTGTATCAACTATCTTAATGCTATCGATTTTCTTAATGTGTAGCATTAACCTAAACAAAACTTATTTTTAAATAAATATAATAATAGGATCTAACATGAAAAAACGTTTACTGTGTTCATTGCTCGCTTCATTAAGCTTTGCTAGCCATGCAACCATAGTCGAAATGCAAACTAGCCAAGGCACAATTGAGATTAATTTATTTGACCAGCAAACACCAAAAACCGTAGAAAACTTTTTAAGTTATGTGCAAGATGACTCATACAATGAAACAGTTATTCATCGTTCAATAGACAATTTTGTAATTCAAGGCGGTGGTTTTACATTTTCAGACACACTTGACCCAATAACAACTAAACCTGCTGTTATCAATGAACCTGTATTTTCTAATGTTAAAGGTACTATTGCCATGGCTAAGTTAGGGGGCAACCCTAATAGTGCTACTAGCCAGTGGTTTTTTAATATGGCTAATAATAGTGGGGGAAGTGCGGCACTTGATACGCAAAATGGTGGGTTTACAGTGTTTGGACAAATCACAGCAGAAAGTCAGGAAACGCTTGATAAAATTGCGGCCCTTGTTCATTGCGGTGAAACACCAGTAGTCGATATAACAACAGAGCAATGTGCGAGCAGTGATGTGTCTATTAGTAGTGCTAATTTAGTGACAATCCAGAGCGTTACTGTATTAGATGACGATCCTAATTCGGCAGCCGGATTGGCCGTTGTTGAAAATACACTGATTGACGCGGATAACTCTGGTAGCTCAGATGGTAGCTCGGGTGGAGCGCTAATATGGTTACTGGGTGCTTTTTTACTAGCTGTTCCACGCCTTAAAAAGAAGAAGTAACCTCATTCAGAGCAATATAAACTGCGTAGCTAGTATATAGCTGCGCCCTATATTAAATAAATAGCCGCCAAATCATCGCAAGCCACATCGCAAATACAGACACGCAGCCAATTAAAAACACGTTAAATCGAGCTCTTACGTTATTTGATCCTAAATGAATAATGCTATGTAATATGCGTGTTATTACAAATACGCAGGCCAAAATTGCAACCACAACGCTTGCACTGTTTAATTGCAAAGCTAACAAGCAACCGGCGTAAAATAAAACGGGTATTTCAAACTGGTTAGTAAAGTTTCTATCCGCAACCCTTACATGGTCACCTGCGTTATCTAATCGCATCGTTGCAAAGTCGTTTAAGTTTAACTGTTTATTTTTAGCTGCTGCAAAGCGTCTTCTCCCCATTAAAATCATTACGGCCAAAGACAGGGTGACTTGCACAAACATGGCAAGTATTATTATTTTTTCCATTGTAGTTCCTTGTTATTGTTTTAGTCAGTATGCAGACATTTTTCACAATGTGTTACACAAAAAAGCGTTAACTGCTAGAAAGTATTCAGTACAAAGTGTTAGTTTATATTATCAAACCTGCTTTTGAATTAGCATAACCTTTTTTGCATCATGCTTTTAATGGAAATAAAATGAAAAAAATTATTTGTCTCAGTGCCATCGCACTCGCTGTTCTCAGCGGTTGCTCTAATACATCTTCATCAGTAGCAACCTCGCCACAAGCCTCGTTACTATCAGACACTTTAGTGGTTAGCCCAAATGATAATAGAGAATATAAAACACTAAAGCTTGCTAACGAAATTGAGGTTATTTTAGTGTCTGATCCAAGCGCAGAAAAATCTGCTGCTTCACTAAGTGTAGGTGTGGGTTTACTGCATGATCCTATGTCTCAGCAGGGTATGGCGCATTACTTAGAGCATATGCTGTTTTTAGGCACAGAACGTTACCCTGATACAAAAGGGTATTCAGATTTCATGACCAAAAATGGCGGAGCACACAACGCCTATACGTGGCTCGAAATTACAAACTACATGTTCAAAATAAACAACAGTGCGTTTGACGAAGGACTCGACCGTTTTTCTGACTTTTTTAAAGCCCCTAAGTTATACCCAGAATACACAGAAAAAGAAAAAAACGCAGTGAATGCTGAGTGGTCTATGCGCCGCGAACTGGACTTCTTTGGCCAATTTAAATTAGCGCGTAAAATGATGGGCGAGCATCCGGCAAATCGCTTTTTAATTGGTAACCTAGAAACACTAGGCGATAAAGAAGGTAGTTCGCTTCATCAAGAAACCGTTGATTTTTACAATAAATATTATTCGTCAAATATTATGAAAGTCGCACTTATTTCTAATTTGCCAATCGCCGATATGGAACAAAAAGCGCAAAAATACTTCGCTGACATTAAAAATAAAAACATCGAAAAGCCAAGTGTTACTGCTAATTTAGATTTTGATAAAGCGGGCGGTAAACGCGTATTTTACTCGCCAAATGAAGATGTAAAACAGTTAAAACTTGATTTTACAATTACCAACAACAGTGATGAGTTTGCTGTTAAACCTAACCGTTTTGTTTCATATTTACTAAGCAATGAAATGCCGGGTAGCCCAGCACAATTACTAAGAGATAAGGGCTGGGTTTCACAGCTAGGGGCATCAGCCTCTCCAACACAATATGCAAACTATGGTGCCTTAACGGTCGATATTGAGCTTACTGATTTAGGTATGCAAAACCGCGAAGCAATTGTTGCAGTGGTTATGCAATACATTGATTTAATAAAAAAAGAAGGGGTTAATAGCAAGTACTTTAACGAAATACGTACCTCGCTTAATAACCAATTTAAATTTTTAGAAAAGGGCGACGAGTTTAACTATGTAAGTGCTCTAACAGGCAGCATGCAAGTTTACCCGCTTAATCACACGATTAACGCGCCTTACCACTATGCAAAGTTTGATGCTGACGCCGTTAATGATGTGCTAAACCAGCTCAACGCAGATTCACTGCGTATTTGGTACATTTCACAACAAGAAGAAACAGACTCTCAATTATACTTTTACGACGGCAAATACCGCATAAATGACATTAGTGATGATGAAATAGCAAGCTGGAATAAGCCAAGTGAGTTTAAATTAGCGCTTCCTAGTGTGAACAACTTATTACCTGAAAGTTTTGCAATTAAAACGGCTGAATTTAAAGAGCAAAAACACCCAGAGCTTGTTTTCGATAAGCAGGGCGTAAAAGTATGGCGTCAAGCAAGTCAAAAATTTGCTGAGCAACCTAAAGGGCTCGTTGAGGTTTATATAAATACACAACCGGGTCTGAACGACATAAGTGCTGAAGTGCTTTACTCTGTTTGGGCAGATTTATACAACATTAAGCAAAGCCAATTAAGCACTGAAGCTGCTGTAGCGGGTATGGGCGTTAGACTAGCACCAAGCAATGGGCTTGTATTATCACTTAATGGGTTCACTGATAAGCAAGATGTATTGCTTAAACAGGCTTTGAGTGGATTAAACGTTAAGGCTACTTCGCAAGCGTTCGAGCAAGCTATTGACCGTTACACGCGTGACTTATTGAATCAACAAAAGCAATTTCCTTATGCTCAAGCCTTTGGTGCTTACTCTAAGCTAACTCGTACGGGTAGCTTTGATACCGATGAATTAATCAAAACTGCAAAATCATTACGTGTTGCTGACTTAACAAAGTTACAACAAGCTACATTTTCTAATAATGATTTGCGTGTATTTAGCTACGGTAATTATAACCAGCAAGATATAGAATCAATAGCAGGCGAGCTCATAGCTGTTTTACCTAAAAATCATACGGTGAGCGAGTTTGCACGTAGTAAAGCGTGGTTGCCACAACCCGGTGAAACGTTAGTATTACAAAAAGATATAGATGTAGCCGATGTTGCTGTGGTTGATATGACCGTTCACCCAATACCGGGTTACAAACAAAAGGCTCAGGCTGCTGTATTACGCGATCATTTTAGGACGATCGCATTTGACAAAATGCGAACAGAAGAACAACTCGCTTATGCAGTAGGTGCTATTGCAAGCTCAATCGAAGATTATTCTGCTGTTGGTTTGTTCATACAAACCCCTGTAAAAGGGCCTAAAGAAGTACAAGCTCGCTTCGACCAGTTCAAAAAAGAGTACGCGGTAGAGCTTGATAACATGACAGAAGACACATTTTTACAGCTTAAAAATGCGACTTTGGTGTCACTTAAAGAGCAACCTAAAAACTTAAATGATGAAATGGGTCCTTTAATTAACGATTGGTACCGAGAAAACTTTAGTTTTGACTCAAAACAAAAGTTAATTAATGAAGTAGAAAAAGTAACGCTTGCAGATATAAAACAGTACTACAAGCAAACTATGCTAAACCCACAAGCAGCGCGTTTAAATGTCCAGCTGCGTGGTACTAAGTTTATTGAAAGTGACTTTGCTGATTTACCTAATCAAACCAAAATCACTACGCTTGATGCTTATTACAATGGCATTAAGTTACAAAAATAAGATTGATAAATAAGTCAAAAAATAAACCCCAATGTACTGATGCATTGGGGTTTTTTATTTATTTCAATATCTATAAAGTACTTATCTCATGCTTTAAAACTCATAACAGCCAGCGATGCTGCTATTAATGTGTAAGGTAATTGCATAACTCCAAAGTTCATTAAGTTACAACGAGAACGTAGTGCTGTAAGCATGGTGAAGTCTGAATAAAAAACGCGTTGCTGCAAATGGTGATACAGATAATAACAATGTTTATTAGTGTCTATTATTAAAGTTAGATTTTAACAGGGTAGGCAAGGCGGTTATTAGTGATGATAAAACCGCCATTGATATATATGGTTATTAAAGTCGTGCTTGTTCTATTGCTTTGGCTACATCTAAGTTTATGTTTAGCCACGTTTGCTCAAGCGTGGCTACTAAACCGTCGTAGCCGTCTTCTTTTATGGGCACTAGGCGTGAGAAGTTATGCACACTAATCAAGCGGCGGCCGGTTTCTGGGTGAGTATAATATAAGTGCCATAGTCCAGAGATATTAGCATTGCCTTGCATATCACCATTAAAATGGTGAATTTCGTACTCAAGCTCATAAAATGTTTGCTGATCAAGCTCGGTTATTACAGGTAGCCCTTTGATAACCATCCAAGTGGGCATATTTTTAAATAAAGTTTGTTGGGCAGTGGCAGTAAGCATAACGTCAGGAGACTCGCCCCATAAATGATAATTTGCAGCATGAATTTGATTATTATCAATTTTCATCGCTATGCCTAAATTGTTTAATGCGCCTCTTAAAATAACTGTTTGCACTCTCAACTGTGCGTTGGTTTCACTAATATTTCGTGATGATGAATCAATAGGCTGTTCAAATTGGTAATACTGAGTCGCATTTTGTATTGCTGAGCTACAGCCCGACAATACTAAAAGCAAACTTGTTATGAGTAATAGCGTTTTCATTATTGCTTCCTTGGTATTGGATCTGCGGGCAGTGATTTGTCAAAAATTAGCATGTTTGGTTGCTCATTTAAGCCGCGTGTCAAAGGTTGTATTTCTTCACTTAAGCGCTTAAATTCACGTAGTGTTTGTTGTAATTGATGATGAAATTCAGACCCAGCCTGATAACTGGCCATTGTTTTATCAAATTGTCGCATGGTCACTTCAAATTGCTCCATGCTTTTGGTCATTTTTGCAAAGTTACGATTTATATCACCGGGTAAATTTTGAGTATCTTTTTCATTTAATAGTGTGCGCATTTCATTTGCAAGAGACTGGTAGTCGGCAAAGGCAACTTGTATTTGGGCTAAGCTTTCTTCAACTTTTAAATTATTAACTTTGTTTAATACATCAGAAACCTGGTCGGCAAGTACGGTAATTCCGCTCGATATACTAGGAAAAACGGTATACTGTCCCAGTTTTTCAAACTCCGCTTCTGGCGCATCGGGGTACATATCAAAATCAACATAAACTGCACCAGTTAAAAGATTTCCGGGCTTTAAAGAGGCGCGCATGCCAATTTCTATCCAGCCTTTTAAGCTTTCTTTCCAAAAGTCTTTAGCTGTTGCGCTGTGGTGATAAATACGCCCGTACTCTATTTTTATAAGAACAGGTACTGACGTGTTTGCACTTTTAAAGTGAGCAGGTTTACCATTAACAATTATGTTTGCAGGCGCTTCAACTACTGTACCAATGCGAATACCACGATATTCAACAGGGGCACCGGGTCTGAGCCCTCGAATTGATTGTTCAAAATCTATTATGTAATAGTCAAAGTCGTAAAAGCGTTCTTCTAGTGCTTCTTTATAGCTTTGGCTAAGTGAGAAATTGTGACCATCGTTAGCTATTTCCCCTGGTGTTTGGTTATCGGGTAAGCCAACTGAAATTCCGCCTTTTAAAAGCTTACTCAAAGAGCCTGTATTAATATTTATGCCATCAGCAGATAAATCAATTTCTATACCAGCGTTGACCCAATAAATTGAGTTGTTGGTAATTAAGTTTTGGTACGGCGCTTTTATAAATATACCGTACTTCATTGCTTGGTTTTCCCAATCAAATGTGGCGGTTTCTATTTGGCCAATTTTATAATTCTTAAAAAATATTCCGGTACTAACATCAAGTACTTCTGCGTTATAACTAAGTAGTTTAAAGCGACCACCTTGCACGTCTTTGCCTATTAATGCAGGTTCTTCTTGCAGGGTGAAATTTTCTTTAAGTGTATTACTTTCGCCCGGTGCAAATTCTAAATATACCCCAGAGAGTAAAGTACTCATTCCACTTATGCCGGTTTCATCTATACGTGGTTTTACCACCCATATTTTTGCGTCGTCGGTAAGTAAGTCTTCATAGCTTTTATCTATTTGAGCCCGTGCAATCACACTGTCTTGGGAGTCGGATAAACGAACGCTGTCTATTTGCCCTATTTTTACACTGCGCACTTTTATTTCTGTTTTACCTGCAATAATGCCCTCGGCTTGCGGCATCTCAATATATATAGTGGGGCCTTTATTTGCTTGATATTGATAAAGCATCCACACGCCGACAAAAAGCGCTATGGCTGGAATAATCCAGATAGCAGAGATTCTTGGTTCATCTGTTACTTGGGCAGTTTCGGTCATGTTTTAGTCTCTGATGATTTATTTTTAGGTGAATCCCATAAAAGGCGTGGATCAAATGAATGAGCAGCCATCATTTGGCATATTACCATAACGGTAAAAAATGCAATGCCTAAGCCTGGTGTAACTGACATTAAATTACCTAGCTGTACTAAAGCCACTAAAATGGCGACAACAAAAACGTCAATCATTGACCATTTACCAATAAACTCAGTGAGTTGGTAAATTCTAGTGTAACTTTTTGTATGCCTGTTTGCAGGTTTTGTTACCATAATACACAAAAAGCTTAGTACAAATGCTTTGGCTAAAGGAACAACAACACTCGCAAAAAAAATGATACCTGCAATGGGATAAGAACCACTTTTCCAAAGTAAAATGACCCCACCAATAAGTGTGGACGGGGTTTCATCACCCAAGCTTGTTGTATTCATGATAGGCAATACGTTGGCTGGTATATAGCAAACAATAGATGTGATGAGCCAAGCAGTTGCTTTTTGAACGCTATGAGGATTACGTACATGTGTTTTGGTGTGGCATCGCTGGCAGACCTTACCTGTACAAAGCTGATGACACACATGACAGGCTTTAATATTTTCATCAATAGCACGTTTAGCGTGCTCGGCACCTTCTAACACTTTTACTGGTTTTATTTGAGCCCATAACCTTGGACGATTTAAGTGTACTAAAGCGGCAATGTATAAAATAACAAAGCCAGCATAAGCCCAAAAACTTGCCCCAAAGCTTATATCAGCCAAAGACATAATTTTAACCATGCTGACTAAAACACCAATTAAAAATATCTCAGACATAATCCATGGCTCAAGTGCCAAAGTAAACTTAAGCAACCTACGCGCAATGCCTTGTGGCAATGTTTTTAAAACACCTAAATGAAGGGGTATTAAAATAATTAATAAACTCATTGGTAAGGCAATAATGCTTAAATCAATAAAAAGGCCTAACAATTCACTATCGTAATTGAATAATATTCGGGCTGCGTCGGGGAGGGTGATAGTTTGGGTTATACCATTACTACTAAATGATAAAAAAGGATAAAACATACTGCTTAGTAGCATTAGCAAAGCACTAAAGCTTAACGCCACTATGCGATTATCGTGGTTTACGTTGGCTTCGCATAATTTATGATGGCAATGCGGGCAAATCGCCATTTGCTTAGCGATAATTCTTGGTATATCTATGATCAGGTCACAGCAGGGGCAAACAGTTTGCAATTTAGTACCAAACAATAATGCATTTATTTGATTTTGCAATATTTGAAGCTGTAATACAACGCGAACTGTTAATTTTGAATACAGGCCAAGCCAGAAACTATCTGATTGGCCAGCATTTTATATATTAAGGTCTGTTGACCTTTCAAGGTTAAATTTGCAGAGTCTGTATTAGTATTAAGGAAGAGCTTATTTAGTATGGTTATTCCTCATAAATTGTCGAGAACGTAGCATTAATGCCAAACAGGCGCTTCCCAAGGGGGGGGGCTTCCTAGGGGCTATTTACTCTTTGTTACTCAGTTTTTACTTATTCTTACATGGATGTAAGTCAGTAGAGTAATGCAGGAGCAGTTATCGAGCCCACTAGGTTAAAAATCTCGCGCCGCTATTATATAGCCCTTAGTTTGAACGAATTTTAATCCGCAAAGTTCAACCGACCCTAATCAAACACGGCAACAGTTTGGCGGGTAAGAGCAATGAGCTCACCTGACTGTGACCAAATGCACCCGTCCTCTAAACCATATCCATCTTTAGAGTGATGCGTAATTGCTTCAAAGCCAAGCCACTCGCCAGGCGTTAAATTGGGAGACTGAACAAACTCTAAATACCACGACATACTACTTGCAGGTCCGGGTTGTTTAAACATTTGTAATAATGTTGGCGGCCATGCATCGGTTAGTGCAATTACATGCGCTTCTGTAATGGTTTCAGGTGTATGTTTAAGTCGCATCCACCCACCTAAATGAGATGTGTCTGCCCCTGTAAAGGGCATTGCGCCTTGCTGTGGGCATAAATCCACATGCTGAAAAAATTCAGGCATTTGGCCTTTTATAAAGGGTAACGTATAACGCTCGTTAACAGGGCTTAAACCTAACGACTTTGAAACAGGAACATTAATAGCTGACTCTCTATTTTTAGCAAAGCAAGCCTGCACGATTACGGCTACTTGCTCATTTTGAATTGCTTTAGCGAGTACTTGTGTACTGTTTTTACCCTCACGTAATACTTCAACATAAAGTGAAAAAGGGGTGTCGGCGAGTAAAGGCCCAACAAAATTAGTACTTAATGAAAGAAGTCGGCGGTCATTATTCACTTTGCCTCTAATAGCCTGATATAACAATGCAGCTGATAAACCACCAAAAGCGGTTCTTCCTTGGCACCAATTTTCAGGAAATTGCATGGTAAGTGCGGATTGTTCGATTTTATCTGATTGACCTATTTTAGCGGCTTGCTCAAGTAGTTGGTCAAAATGCATGGGAAATATCCTTTAAAAGTGCAATTTAATAAATTTATAACACAACCAAACTGGTCAGGCCAGCATTTAAAGGTGTGTCAAACGCTCTAAAAATCATCATTCCTTACAATTATTGGGGTTATTTTGTAAATAAATCATAAAAAATGAATTTTTTTTCATTTTTACAGTTGAATTAGTTTTAGGGCATCCCTATTTACTAGTCATCGAACGAATTAACGTATAACGAATTTTGAAGTTGGAGAAGTTTCATGGGTAAAATTATCGGAATCGATTTAGGTACTACAAACTCTTGTGTTGCAGTACTTGATGGTGACAAAGCACGTGTTATAGAAAACGCGGAAGGCGATCGCACAACCCCGTCTATCATTGCTTACACGCAAGACGGTGAAACATTAGTAGGTCAATCTGCTAAGCGTCAAGCGGTTACTAACCCTACTAACACATTATTTGCAATTAAGCGTTTAATTGGTCGTCGTTTTGAAGACGAAGAAGTACAACGCGATATCGGCATTATGCCATTTAAAATCATTAAAGCTGATAACGGCGATGCATGGGTAGAAGCGGGCGGCGAAAAACGCGCTGCACCACAAATTTCTGCTGAAGTACTGAAAAAAATGAAAAAAACTGCAGAAGACTTCTTAGGTGAAGAAGTAACTGAAGCGGTAATTACAGTACCTGCATACTTTAACGATTCACAACGTCAAGCAACTAAAGATGCCGGTCGTATTGCTGGTCTTGAAGTTAAGCGTATCATCAATGAGCCAACTGCTGCTGCCCTAGCTTACGGCATGGACAAAAACAAAGGCGAAAACATTGTTGCTGTATACGACTTAGGTGGCGGTACTTTCGATTTATCAATTATTGAAATTGATGAAGTTGAAGGCGAGCACACATTTGAAGTACTAGCTACCAATGGTGACACTCACTTAGGTGGTGAAGATTTCGATAACCGTGTTATCAACTACCTAGTAGCTGAATTTAAGAAAGACCAAGGCTTAGATCTAAAAACAGATCCACTTGCAATGCAACGTGTTAAAGAAGCTGCAGAAAAAGCAAAAATTGAGCTTTCTTCAGCACAATCTACAGAAGTTAACCTTCCGTACGTAACTGCTGATGCAACTGGTCCTAAGCACATGAACGTGAAACTAACACGCGCTAAGCTTGAGTCACTTGTTGAAGATTTAGTAACTAAATCTCTAGAGCCGCTTAAACGTGCACTTGCTGATTCTGATTTATCAGTAGGCGACATCAACGACATTATTCTTGTTGGTGGTCAAACACGTATGCCTTTAGTACAAAAAACAGTTGCTGATTTCTTCGGTAAAGAGCCACGTAAAGACGTTAACCCTGATGAAGCTGTAGCTGTAGGCGCGGCAATCCAAGGTGGCGTACTAGCAGGTGATGTTAAAGACGTACTATTACTAGACGTTTCTCCATTATCTCTAGGTATTGAAACAATGGGTTCTGTAATGACAGCGCTTATTGAGAAGAACACGACGATTCCTACTAAGAAATCACAAACGTTCTCAACAGCAGAAGATAACCAGTCTGCGGTAACAATTCATGTGTTACAAGGTGAGCGTAAACGTTCAAGCGACAACAAATCTTTAGGTCAATTTAACCTTGAAGGTATTCGTCCTGCTCAACGTGGTACACCACAGATCGAAGTAACATTTGATGTTGATGCTGACGGTATCTTACATGTATCTGCTAAAGATAAAGACACAGGTAAAGAGCAAAAAATTACTATTCAAGCGTCTTCAGGTTTAAGCGATGAAGAAGTTGAAAAAATGGTACGTGATGCAGAAGCGCATGCTGAAGAAGACAAAAAGTTTGAAGAGCTTGTAGCTGTTCGTAACCAAGCAGATGCAATGGTTCACGGTACACGTAAGCAAGTTGAAGAAGCGGGCGATGCTTTACCAAGTGAAGATAAAGAAGCGATTGAAGCGGCAGTTGTAGACTTAGAAGCTGCAATTAAGAGCGACAACAAAGACGAAATTGAAGCTAAAACGCAAGCACTTGCTGAAAAGTCTCAAAAGTTAATGGAAATTGCTCAAGCTAAAGCACAGCAAGGTCAAGCAGACGCAGGTGAGCAACAACAATCAGCTAAGCAAGATGATGACGTTGTTGATGCAGAGTTTGAAGAAGTAAAAGACGAAAAGTAATTGTTGCCGACGCTTCTAACTGACCAAAAACACTTAACTCGGTTAGGTGTTTAGGTTAGGATGAACAAATGAGGCGCGCGAGCAATAGCTTGTCGCGCCTTTTGCATGTATTTAAGGTTCATAATTCAATGATAAATCGATGAGATTTATCGGTTTATCCCGCAGCTTACGCTGCAAAATAGAAAGAGTAGTGTGATAGATATGTCAAAACGCGATTATTACGAAGTCCTCGGCGTAAGCAAAGATGCGAGTGAGCGAGACATAAAAAAAGCGTATAAACGCTTAGCGATGAAATATCATCCAGATCGTACCGCAGGCGATAAAGAGCTTGAGACCAAGTTCAAAGAAGTAAAAGAAGCATACGAAATTCTAACTGACGATCAAAAACGCCAGATGTACGACCAATACGGTCATGCGGCCTTTGAACAAGGCGGTGGCGGTGGTCATGGCGGCTTTGGTGGCGGCCATGGCGATTTTGGTGACGTATTTGGCGATGTGTTTGGTGACATTTTTGGTGGCGGCGGTGGCCGACGTCAATCTCGCCAGCAACGCGGTTCTGATTTACGTTACAACATGGATTTAACGCTTGAAGAAGCGGTTCGTGGTAAAGAAGTAGAAATTAAAGTACCAACATGGGTAAGTTGTGACCCTTGTGATGGAAGCGGTGCAAAAGCGGGTTCTAAACCTAAAACATGTACTACCTGTCATGGTGCAGGCCAGGTGCAAATGCGCCAAGGTTTCTTTGCTGTTCAGCAAACATGTCCTACGTGTCAGGGGCAAGGTCAAATTATTTCAGATCCTTGTAACAGCTGTCATGGTCAAGGCCGTGTAGAAAAAACTAAAACGTTGTCGGTGAAAATACCAGCGGGTGTTGACACAGGCGATCGTATTCGTTTATCGGGTGAGGGTGAAGCCGGGGTACATGGCGCACCAGCGGGTGACTTATACGTACAAGTGTCTGTAAGAGAACATGACATATTTGTACGTGAAGGTAACAATTTATATTGTGAAGTTCCTATTAGCTTTACTACATCTGGTTTAGGCGGTGAAATTCAAGTACCGACACTTGATGGTCGTGCAAAACTTAAAATACCGTCAGAGACGCAAACCGGCAAAATGTTCCGTATGCGTGGCAAAGGTGTTAAGTCTGTACGAAGTGGCGCACAAGGTGATTTAATTTGTAAGGTAGTTATTGAAACACCTGTCAATCTTAACGAGCGCCAACGTGAATTACTTAAAGAGTTAGAAGAAAGCATGGGCACAGATAGCTCAAAAAACCGTCCTAAAGAGCAAGGCTTTTTTGATGGTGTTAAAAAGTTTTTTGATGACTTAACAAAGTAAAAATTATGTTGTTTAAAAAAACGGTGCTTTACAGCGCCGTTTTTTTTGCTTTAAATTTGCTAACACCTCTAAAAAAGTGAGAACCCAATGACACCCGCTATCGCACTGCTCGAAAAACAAAAAATAAAGTTCGAAATACTAAGCTATGAGCACGATGTAAACAATGGTCACTATGGCTTAGAGGCAGTTGAAAAACTCAATTTAAATAGTGAGCAAGTATTTAAAACACTTGTACTAGAAACGCATGAAGGTGAATTAATCGTTGCCATCACCCCCGTATCTCAACAAGTTAATCTTAAACAGCTTGCTAAAGTGGCAAAAACAAAAAAAGTGGCCTTGGCCGCGCCTCAAAAAGTAAATGTAAGTACCGGTTATATACTTGGAGGTGTGAGCCCAATAGGACAAAAAAAACGTCTTAAAACATATATTCACAGCAGTGCTAGTGAGTTTGAAATTATATATGTCAGTGCCGGTAAGCGTGGGTTGGAGTTAAAGTTAGCCATAGACGATGTAGCTGAGTTAACAAAAGCAACGTTTGCATTGTTCTAATAGTTTGTAGTTATTTATGTGTCGGTTACACTTTAGTATTTGCTGCTTTAGTTAATATTAACTACATTAAAAAGACGTTACGATTCAGGAAATTTCAGTGTTGTATGAATTTTTCGGATATTAATTTTATTTCGATACTGGTTGCTGCGCTTTCGTCGTTTACGTTAAGTAGTGTTTGGTATTCAAACTTATTATTTAGACAAGCTTGGCTTGAAAGTTGCGGCTTGACCGAGCTTGATTTGCAAAGTGCCAATAAAAAACGCATATGTGTTGGCACATTTTCATTTTCATTTTTGGCTGCATTTGTACTGTCGATATTTTTAGGTAACGAGTCGAGCTTGGGTTTGAGTGTAGGGACTGGTTTTGCTATTGGTTTATTTTGGGTGAGCAGCTCTTTGGGTTTAAGTTATCTTTATGAGCAGCGTCCAGTAAAACTTTTTTTGATAAACAGTGGTTACTATGTAAGCCAATTTTCGTTGATGGGATTAATTTTAGGCGGGTGGCCATAATTGATTTATAAACACAAAATTGTCTATCTTTTTATTTATTCAGGTAACTAAATAATATGAAAATACTTGTTGTTGATGACGTACCACTGATGCGACATGTATTAATTAACATGCTTAGAAATCTAAACTATCTTGATATTGTTGAAGCGACCGATGGTATTCAGGCGTTCACACTGTTAAAAAAGCAGGCTTTTGATTTGGTCATCACTGATTTATATATGCCCAAAATGGACGGTAAAGATTTACTAAATAGAATAAGAAATGACGAACAGCTTACCTCAACTCCTGTCTTGATGGTGACATGCGAAGATAATTCTAAAACTATAAAAAATGTAATCGCAGCTAAAGTTTCAGGCATTATTGTTAAGCCCTTTAGCCTTAAATGCCTCGCTGATCACTTAAATCATGTTTTAGCTACTGCCAATAAGTCATGAACTGGGCGGTTAAAATATTTTCTAGTCACTACGGCTGTTTTAATTTACGGGCTACCTCATTAAACTTATCTTATTTAACCTTAAATATAATTATTAATTACGGAGGTGTTTTGGCACAACCAAACAAAAAAGGCCCTATAAAAACCGTTGATATTTTTTGCTCGTCATGCAGAACGCAACTTTTTAAATATCGCAAAGGGGGGAAGGGGGCGCTTGTTAAGTGTTTTAAAGAGCGTATATCTCAAGACTTCACAAAAATTCCGTGTATTTGCCCAAGTTGTGAGCGGGCTTTTGCAAGACCTGCTTTAATCCGCGGCGCACCTGCCTACAAAATGATAGGTGGAAAAGTTACATTTAAATAAGCTAAAAAATATATGCGGACATATGGCCTTGTTTGAAACTGCTTTGTTGCTATGATCGCCCGGTTTTGCTGTTTCAATGAATGAAAAATACCCTCCCCATGGAATGGGCCAGTTTTTTGGGTTATTTGAAAAATGGATAAAGGATAGTTTCGTGATAGCACTCTTATTTGACATCATCGGTATGACAGGCACATTTTTAGTTGTTGGCTCGTTTTTTCTACTTCAATTAGGTAAAACAACACCAACCAGCTTGACGTACAACATGATGAACCTAACAGGGGCGATTTTATTATTAATAAGCCTTTGTTATAACTTTAATCTAGCGAGCTTTGTGATAGAAATATTTTGGATAGCTGCTTCATTAATTGGTTTATATAAGTATATAAAAAATAGATCAGCATTAGCGACTAGTTAATTTTGATATGTTCGCCGTAGACCTCTTGTTTACGGCGTTTCTATAAATTCCCCTTCTTAATTTGTATGATGTCTTACACTTTTCACTCGTACTAAAGCTCTAAGCCTTTAACTCTATGCAAATTTAGTTATGGCTGATATCCATTTGACAAGTCCTTACTATCTTCTTTACTGTGTCGTCTGTTAAATAGCTTTTGGCGTGGTGATGGTAAGCAACCTAAACAATTCTAATCAAATACATCCTATTATACGAAGCGTGTGGCTTTGGCTTGGGCCCATAGTAATGTTGTTAACCTGTTTATTAGATCCACCAAATGGCCTATCTGATACAGCCTTTAAAACAGCAGGTTTAACATTTTGGATGGCCTCTTGGTGGGTGACTGAGGTTGTCCCTATTCCTGCAACTTCATTGTTACCGCTAGTAATAACGCCACTTGTAAATATTGCGCCTATCAAAATTACGGCAGCGCCTTATGCACACCCACTTATATTTTTATTTTTGGGTGGTTTTTTAATCTCAATAGCTATGGAACGTTGGGGGTTACATAAACGAATTGCGTTAACCACTATGTTATATGCGGGTAAAAAACCGAGCTTACAAATTTTAGCAATGATGTTAGTAACAGCATTTTTATCTATGTGGATGTCAAACACGGCTACAACGGTGATGATGTTACCTATCGCGTTATCAATTATTCATTTAGTGAGTCACTCTGATTCTGGTGAAGATGGATTTGCAAAAGCATTACTTCTATCAATTGCCTATGGTGCCAGCATTGGTGGTATTGCTACGTTAATAGGAACACCGCCTAACGCGCTTATGGCAGCATACTTATCTGAAAGTTACCAAATTGAAATAGGCTTTGGGCAATGGATGATGATAGGTGTGCCTTTAGCAATTGTTATGTTACTGGTGTGTTGGATATGGCTTACTAAATTCAGCTATAAAGTTGATAAAAATGCAGAAAACATTAAAGACAGTAAGGCTATGTTTGTAAATGAACTTGCTGAACTCGGTGCGTTGCAACGGGCTGAAAAAGGCGTGTTTTCAGTATTTGTACTAGCCGCGTTATGTTGGGTTTTTAGACCGCTATTAGCTGATTTGTCGGGTCTTAGCATTTCAGACACTGCTATTGCTATTACAGCAGCCTTGTTGTTATTTGTTTTGCCAGCTAAGAAGGGCAGTGACGAGCGAATTTTAGATTGGCAAAGTACATCTAAAGTGCCATGGGGCGTATTGTTATTATTTGGCGGTGGTTTATCGTTAGCATCACAGATTAAATCTTCTGGTTTAGCGCAATACATTGCACAAATGATAGAAGGGGCGAGTGCTATTCCGTTAGTTATGGGCATAGTGGTTGTTGTAGCGCTTATCACCTTTTTAACCGAAATCACGAGTAATACAGCTACTGCGGCGGGCTTTTTGCCGTTATTAGGCCCAGTTTCTGAAAGTATTTTTGGCTCGCCTTTAGTGTGGGTTATTCCTGCTGCTATAGCATGCAGTTGTGCGTTTATGATGCCAGTTGCTACACCACCAAATGCCATTGTATTTGGCTCGGGAAAAATTAAAATTCGCGATATGATCAGAGCAGGTTTTGCACTTAACCTAGTCGCTATCGTATTAATTACACTTGTAACAATAACGCTCGCAAAAACAGTATTTAATTTTTAAAAATTGAGTCGGTTTGTATCTTAAACAAAGCGACTCTTAATCACTATGTGTGTGGTTGTAATAGGTAAATTAGTGTTATTGCTCGAAAAACAGATCAAGGTTATAGTCGACAATAACATTAAAAGTCGAGTAATCTATTTTGACAACAGACACAGCACAAATAGCCTCTTTATCAGCGCACTTTACTAGTTTACAAAATGCGTTTTTAGATAATCCTTATCCTTCTATTCATTCTCGAATTGCCATTTTAAAAAAATTACGTTCGCGCATTGTAGAGCTAGAAGAAGAACTTATCAGTGCAGTATCTAAAGACTTTGGCTACCGGACTGCGTTTGATACCTTACTTGGTGATATTTTGCCTACCGTGCAAGGGCTTTCGCACATTATTAAAAAATTACCTAAATGGTCAAAGCCTAGTAAACGTTCTGTGGGGCTTAGCTTATGGCCGTCTAAAGTGAGTGTTACCTATCAGCCTAAAGGCGTGGTAGGTGTTATCGCACCGTGGAATTACCCAATACAGCTAGCGGTTGTGCCAGTGATCACCGCTATCGCAGCCGGTAATAAAGTAATGTTAAAACTCAGCGAATTTACACCACATACTAATGCCGTATTAGAAAAGCTTTTTGATGACAAAATGAGTCAGCATGTATGTGTGGTCCAAGGCGGCAGCAACGTTGCCAGCGAATTTTCGTCTCTTCCTTTTGCGCACTTATTATTTACCGGCTCTACTGGGGTTGGCAAATTAGTAATGAAAGCAGCCAGTAAAAACTTAACTCCCGTTACTTTAGAGCTTGGTGGCAAGTCACCAGTGATTATTACCGAGCAAGCTGATGTTGCAAAAGCAGCACACGCACTGTTATTCGGGAAAATGGCAAATGCCGGGCAAATTTGTGTCGCGCCAGACTATGTATTTGTGCCTAAAACCCTAGAAAGCCAGCTTATTAAACAGTTATGTGAGCTTTATAAAAAGCATTTTAAGCAGGGTGTTGAAGGTAAAAACTTAACCTCTATTATTAGTGACTCACATTATGCGCGTCTAGCCGGATACTTAGTGCAAGCACAAGAACTTGGGGCAAATGTCATTAAGCCACTTGAACAAAATCAACAAGATGCAGATAAACATCGTATGGGTCTGCATTTAGTAACGAATGTGACCGACGACATGCAACTTATGCAAGATGAACTATTTGGGCCTATATTGCCAATTAAGAGTTATGGGAAGTTAGATGACGTTCTCGATTATATTAAACAGCATCCAAATCCGCTTGCTTTATATATTTTAGGCCAAGATAAAGAGGCACAAGAGTACCTTATTAAACAAACACTTAGTGGCACCGTTGCGGTTAACGACACTTTAGTACAAGTCACTGCTGACGACGCGCCATTTGGTGGGGTGGGTCATTCAGGTATGGGGCACTATCACGGTAAGGAAGGGTTTTTAACGTTTAGTCACGCTAAAAATACACTCGTTTCTGGTTCTTTTAACCCGCGCATAGGGTTGTTACTTAAGCAAAGTAAAATACTAACCAGATTGCTAAAGTGGTTATATATTAAGTAAAACAAGCCAAAAAAAGCTGAACTAAGTATGCGCAATGATACTAAGTCCAGCTTTATTTTTTGCTTAACCTAAAATAGACGTCCTTCACCTGCGTAGGTACCTGCAAGGATTTTAGTGTAAATTGCATCAGCTTTTTCTTTTGCTTCTTCAATTTCTTTAGGTAGCATTGAACGCTCATCTAACTTTCGACTATGGCTTGCTTGCATGTTGCCATTGTATTCGGCAATTGTATTCCATATGTATGACTTCTCAAGGTTTTTAGGCATTCCTAGCCCTTCAAAGTACATAAGCGCTAAATTAAATTGCGCTAAAGAATAGTTATTCCCAGCGGCTTTTTCGTACCATGTTTTAGCAAGTTTGTAGTCGTGACTAACACCATCACCATTTGAATACATCACGCCTAAGTTAAACTGTGCGGCAGGCATGTTTTTTTTGGCTGCTTTTTCGAATAGAGATAAAGCCATTTGTTTGTCTAACTTAACGCCTTTGCCTTCGTCGTATAATACCGCTAATGCAAACATTGAGTCTGCGTGATTCTTTTTTACGCCTTTTTTGTATAGATCGGCTGCTTTGTAATAATCGCGTGTAACGCCGTGGCCTTCTTCGTATAATTTAGCAAGCTCGTAAATGCCAGGTGCAAACCCCTTGTCGGCAAGGTATTCAAATTCTTTTAAAGCGAATTCAAAGCGACCTTCGTTCGCCGCAATAATACCTTCTTCAAGGGTTGCATTCGCAAAAGGGCTCGCAATTAAAGCACCCGTAAGTAATAACGTTTTTAAATTAAACTGTGACATAGCGATGTCTCCAAAAAGTAATCGTTTCACTGTGAGTTAAATAAAACCATTTTATTTGCAACACTATTGCACTTGCAGCTATTTAAGGGCGTATAACGTTGCTATATTTTAGGTTTATTTTATTACTACAAACAAACTAGCGTGCATTTAAGTTTAGATAAACTCTGTTTGTGATTATAGCTCAAATCGGGGGCGTTTTTTCTAACACGTTCGATTTTATAAGCGTAAGATACAGATATAACAGAAAATTTAAAAGAAATAACTATGTCAAAGCATGGCGAAAAGTTGCTAATTATAAACTTTTGACTGTTATGCTATTTAAGGTAGCGAGTTCACGTTACGTAGGTTCATTATGTAAGTGCTTAGCTAAGTGAAGCGTTTATATTTGCAGAGGTGAAAATGTTAAAAACAATAAAAAATAAGTTGTCACATATAACTATTGCGTTAAGCGTACTGCTATTAACGAGTTGTTCTGCCTCGTTTACATATAATAATTTAACTTGGTTATCGTCATTTTGGGTTGATGATTACGTTGATTTAAACAAACAACAGAACAAGCAATTAAAAGAGATTATTAACACCACACAGCAATGGCATCGCGATACACAGTTGCCAGCATACAAGCAAGATATTGAAAATTTAAAGTCGCTGTTTAATCAAAATCTAAATCATGCTCAATTAAAAGAGCAGGTAGTATTTGCTAGGGCCCACTGGAAAAATCTTCTTGAGCATGCGCATTTTTCGCTTGCGCAATTAGGGTATACGCTCTCTACAGTACAGCGCGATGAATTTATACAAAATATTCAAGATCAAATTAACGAAGATCGTGAGCAATACAACGAACAATCTAGTAAAGAGCGCAAAACTAAACGCCTAGAAAACCAGTTAAACTACTACTCAGATTGGCTGGGTAAGCTCACTGACCAGCAAAAGCAACTTATTACAGACGCAAACAACAAGCATACGGAGTCAGGCGGGCTGTGGCTCGATTATAAACAAACTCGATTAGATGCAGCAAAATCAATAATGGTTGATGGAACACTCTCTGAAGATGAGTTTGTAACTAAATTAAGCTATGTAATAAAAGAGCGTGAAGCCTTTATGAGCGAAAAGCAATTAGCCATAAATGCCAGCAACCTTGATTTATATGTTAATTTATTAATAGAACTAGCCCCGACATTGAATAAAAAACAGCGCGAAAGTGTTAATGATGAATTTGACAGCCTAATTGAAACCCTCAACGATTTAATGGAACCATAAAATTTAAACCTTTACATTGAGTAAGAAAATTTCATTTATATAATATAAATATGATCTTACTAAGTAGGCTCAACGTAGGTTAAACGTTTTTAAAATTAGTCAGTTATTTACAGCTAAATTTTATAGGCTACGAAAATACATAAATAATGGATTCTAACGGCACTTATATGGTAACTGATTTAAAAAGCATGCTTGCAACGTGGCACCCTTTACGAGACGAACAGCAATGGGTTTTGGCTACATTGTATAAAATTGAAGGCTCGAGCTACCGTAAGCTAGGCGCCATGATGCTTATTTCTAGCTTAGGGCAGCGATTGGGTATGCTCTCCGGTGGGTGCTTAGAGGCAGATATTCAGCGCCACGCCAAACAAGTAATGACCTCCCTTACGTCAAAAACGATTACGTATGATGCCACCGATGAAGATGACTTAACTTTTCAGTTAGGTATTGGCTGTGGTGGTGTTGTCCATATTGTTTTACAGCCAGTTAATAGCGCCAATAAATACCTAAATCTCGATTTTGTTTTTAATGCTCTTAAAGAAAAAGTGTCAGGTTATTATTTACAACCAGTGCAACCTCTTTGTGCGTTGGGGCAGGGCGTTTTTTCAAAACGTAATGTTTCTGATGGTCTTTCTGTTAATCGTAAAGCACAAATCATTGAAAAAAATAATCAGCATTGGCTACAAGTGGCCGTATACCCAGCCCCACATATTTTAATTGTGGGTGGCGGTGCCGACGCTGTTGCCGTTTATTCTATGGCTAAGCAGCTGGGTTGGGTTGTGACTGTGTGGGATCCCCGCGCGGCTAATGCTAAAAGGCAATATTTTCAGCAGGCAGATGCAATTTTACGTTGTCCGCCTCAAGAGCTAACCCAATATTGCGAAAAGCAAAAGGTGGATGCGAGCATATTAATGGCCCACAGTGTTGAGCTTGATGCAAATGCACTTTATGCGTTGAACCAGTCTAATTTAAAATATATGGGGCTGCTGGGTCCTAAGCACCGACGAGCACAAGTTTTTGAGCAAGCTAATATAGCTATACAAGAGGTTAAAGCGCCTGTTTTTGGGCCTGTAGGGCTTAACTTAGGTGGCGACTCGCCAGAGAGTATTGCATTGTCACTTATTAGTGAAATACACGCCGTGCTTTCTAATAAAGATGCTACATCCCTAAGCAATTGGGGTCAGTGAAGTATGCGCATAGCAAAAGTGTTGTTAGCCGCAGGACAGTCGTCTCGTTTTGATGGATGCAAATTAATAGCAAATGTGGGCAATAATAAAACTATGATTGCGCGTGCAGTTGACGTTTTACAGCAGTTAGACGCGGGTGCCGTCTATGTTGTTTCAGGCGCCTGGCATAACGAAATTACTCAAGCGCTAAAGCACTACAATAATGTCGAAATTATCTGTAATTTAGATTGGCAGCAAGGGTTAGGTAAATCAATCGCGCTTGCAGCTAATCAGTTAAGGCATAGTGACGGTTGGGATGGCATTTTATTTATGCTAGCCGATCAGGTTGAATTGGAGGCGTGCGATATTCAGCAGTTAGTCACTCGTTTTCAGAATAACCCCACTCGATGGTGTGCTAACTATGGAGAACGATTAGGTGTGCCGGCAATTTTTCCTCATGATGATTTTGATTTACTCACCACTTTGTCGAATGACAAAGGCGCTCAACATCTACTTCGTGAATCCGGCGGTATTGTAAACTGCGTTTTACTAAATAAGGCAAGCGCAGACATAGATACCGTTGAGCAGTTAAATTGTTATACCGCTAAACAGGCGCTAAATTAAATAATTAAAACTTTAGGCAATAAATCAACCTCAAACAGAGGTTCAGCTTAAATAAAAAAACAAACTAAACTTTAATTGAACATGTTTATATAAATACATACTGCGCAGGGCATAAAGTTGCGCATCCAACTTAAGAGCAATGTCGAGGATCAAGTTGCTTTAATTTTAATGGTATTACCAACTGCTCAGCACAAATCGCAGTGCAGTTGATTGAGAGCTAATTCAAGGGGCGGGTTATGGTAACGTTTACAATTAATGGCAAAGTGATTGAATCACAAGCAAGTGAAGATACACCACTGCTATGGGTTATTCGCGATGAAATAGGGTTAAAGGGCACTAAGTTTGGTTGTGGCATAGCAATGTGTGGTGCGTGTACAGTGCATTTAGATGGACAGGCTACACGTTCATGTGTATTACCCGTAGGAGCTGTAGCTGGTAAAAACATTACCACTATTGAAGGTCTCAATAACGAACACCCGCTTCAAAAAGCATGGGTTGAAGAGCAAGTACCGCAATGTGGTTATTGTCAGTCTGGGCAGATTATGCAAGCGGCAACATTACTTGCAGACAATCCGTCGCCAACAGACGAAGAAATTGTCAATCATATGAATGGTAACTACTGCCGCTGTATGGCGTACAAACGTATAAAGTCGGCAATACAACGTGCGGCCGATGAGTCACAAAGTGCAGTACAGATGTTTAACCCAAATGAGCAAGACGTTTAATCGGAGCGGATAATGAAAAAATTATTTCAAAAAAACAGCGAAACCGTCAACTTAAATCGTCGTTCATTTATGATTGGCAGTGCTAGTGCGGGCTTGGTAATGGCATTTGCGCCTGCGTTACTTTCAGGTTCTTTAAGCGCCAAAGAATCAATTTCACAACAGGCGTTTTCACCCACTATTTGGTGGACAATGGATACCAATGGTGGGGTAGAGGTTAGCATTGCAAAGGCTGAAATGGGCCAACACATTGGCACTGCTTTAGCACGAATAGTGGCCGACGAGTTAGAGTGTGATTGGGATAAAGTATCAATTACTTACGTAGACACCCATGAGAAATGGGGATATATGGTTACAGGTGGTTCGTGGTCAGTATTTCAAAGTTTTAAACCGCTATCGCAAGCGGGTGCCGCAGGTCGCTTAGCCCTTATTGATGCCGGGGCTAAAATGCTAGGGGTTAAACCAGAGCAATGTATTGCACAAAAAGGGCAAATTGTTGCTGGTGGTCAATCGGTAAGTTACGCTGATATTGTACAAAAAGGTGAATTTAATCTTACCTTTACAAGTGAAGAAGTTGCAAAGCTTCCTTTAAAACCAGCCAATAAACGTCATTTAACCGGCTTAAACCAAGATTTTAAAGCATTAGATATACCCGCTAAAACAAACGGAACAGCAGTGTATGGCATTGATGTTGAAATAGAAGGTATGGTGTATGCGCGTCCGGTTATTCCTCCGACACGTTATGGTAGTAAAGTAACAAGCGTTGATGACAGTGGCGCAAAAGCAATTAAAGGTTATCGCGGTTTTGAAATATTAAACGATCCTAGTAATACCGTTGAGGGATGGGTTGTTGTACTGGCTGACAATTATCACAGTGCTATTAAAGCGGTTGATGCGTTAAATGTAAGCTACCAGGTAGGCAAAACGGCCAACGTCTCCGAGGCAGATATTCAGGCGCAGGGTAAAAAATTATGTGACGATAGCGCATCCGGTACTTTATTTGTAGATGAAGGCAATACGCCTCAGGTTTTGGCCGATGCAAAAAACACATTTGATGCAACTTACACCACGGCGACAGCGAGTCACTACCAATTAGAGCCACTTAACGCCATAGCTGAATTTAAAAACGGTAACTGGATTGTACATACGGGTAACCAATGGCAATCACTCACGTTACCAGCTTTAGCCAAAGCCCTCGATATAGAGCAAAATAAAGTCATTATTCGTCCTTACTATTTGGGTGGTGGCTTTGGACGTCGTTTATTTGGTGATTGGACAGTCCCTGCTGCATTAACGGCAAAAGCAATAGGTAAACCGGTTAAGCTTGTATTTACCCGTGAAGATGACAGTTTATTTGATCAGTCTCGCTCAGCGTCTACGGCTAAATTAACCGCTTCGTTCGGTGAAAAGGGAGAGCTTAGCGCATTAGAGCATGCGTTTGCTGCAGGCTGGCCAACTAAAGCAATGGCGCCAGGTTTTTTGGCTCCTGGTGTTGATGGTAATGGTAAATTTGATTCGTTTTCTGCCTCAGGTGCTGATCACTGGTATAGCATGAGTAACCATCGTGCTCGTGCTATCAATAACGAGTTAGCACAAAGCACTTTTACGCCAGGTTGGTTACGTTCAGTTGGACCGGGTTGGATTGTATGGAGCCTTGAGTCTTTTATAGACGAAATAGCGCACAAGCAAGGTATTGATCCGGTTAAGTTTCGTTTATCAATGCTTGACGGTAAAGGAAAACAAGCGGGTAAAGCACCTGAAAGTGTTGGTGGCGCGCGCCGTTTACATGATGTACTTAAAAAAGTGTCAGACAAAGTTAGCTCAATAAAGCTTAACGAAAACGAGGGCATTGGTTTTTCGGTTAGTTCAGGGCAAGAGCGCCACATGCCAGCATGGATTGGCACTGCAGCCCATGTTCACGTTAACAAAAGCGATGGTAAAATCACCCTTAAAAAGTTATACGCTGTTGTTGACGCCGGTTTAATTGTACATCCTGATGGTGCGATGGCTCAATTAGAAGGGTCATTATTATGGGGAGCGAGTATGGCCTTACATGAGTCCAACTCTTATGAAAATGGTCAAGTAGCTGCTACAAACTTTAATACTTACCTTCCAATGAGAATGCAAGATGTACCCGAAATGGACATTGAGTTTGTGCAAAGTGATGAGTTTCCTGTAGGGTTAGGGGAGCCAGGTGTTATTGGCGTTGCGCCAGCAATTGGCAATGCCATATACAATGCAGTAGGTGTACGTTTACGTGACTTACCAATGAAACCAAGTGCAGTTGTAAAAGGTTTAAAAGCCTAAATAAACACCAAAAGCGTGTAAACCTTAAATTTACACGCTTTTGCAGTGCGAGTTATTAGGCTCATATTAGATTAAATACATAAGGCCTTTATTTTATATTAATAAAGCCAAAATCCGTGTGTTAACCTACAACCATAACAAAAGCATAACCTGTAATACTCACAGGCCCAGTCAAACAAAGTAAAGTGAAGGTTTTTTATGCTCATCGACCCAGCAGGGCGAAAATTTAGTTACTTACGTTTATCGATTACCGATGTGTGTAACTTTAAATGTGTTTATTGTTTACCAGATGGCTACCAATGTGGCCATGACAGAGAATTCCTTTCACTGAATGAAATTAGCAATACTATTAGCGCTTTTGCGCATCATGGTATTACCAAGCTACGTATTACTGGCGGTGAACCCACCCTTAGAAAAGATTTCATAGATGTTATTCGTGTGGCAAAAGATACGTCGGGCATTACAAAAATAGCCGCTACAACAAACGGCTTTTCAATGCATAAGCACATTAACAATTGGGTAGATGCAGGGCTTAATGCGATTAATGTGAGTATTGATACACTTGATCCAAGAATGTTTAATACTATTACCGGTCACGATAAATTTAATACCGTGATGAAAGGCATAGACGCCGCGTTAGAAAGCGGTATTGAATCGGTAAAAATAAACAGCGTGTTAATGAAGCAATATAATGGTCAAGAGCTCGACACATTTATAGCGTATTTAAAGCATCGTCCAGTCACTATGCGCTTTATTGAACTAATGCAAACTAACGACAATAAGGCGTTTTTTGATAAAAATCACGTATCCGGCCAGTCAATTAAAGTACGATTACGTGCAGCGGGGTGGCAACCTGTCATTAGAAGCATTACAGACGGTCCTGCTCAGGAGTTTTATCACCCTGACTACCAAGGGCGTATTGGCTTAATAATGCCCTACAGTAATGATTTTTGTAGTTCGTGTAACAGGCTGAGAGTGTCTTCTTTGGGTAAATTACACCTTTGTTTGTTTTCAGAGCAAGGTATTTCATTACGAGAGCACATGAATGAAAACTCAAACCAAGCACTTATAAACCAGCTATCTCGCTATATTAAAACTAAAAAACCAACTCATTTGCTACATCAGGGCGAAACAGGTGTAACAACTAACCTTTCAATGCTGGGTGGTTAGCGGTTAAAAATGCCACAATGTGGTGTAATAACGCTCGGTTACACTTGTTATATATTTATTACAGGGTAGAATAATTCCTTAGTTCGACGTTATTGAGTTAATTGAATGGATATCACCGCTCTAAATAGTACTAAAGCATTAAGAAAGCACGTTCTTGTATGGATGTGTTTGTTTTTTGGTTCTGTGTCATTATTTTTTAGCGCATTAAACGTATTCAGTGGTGTCTATTTGCTCGGCTTTTTAGAGTTCTGTTTTTCAATTTATTGCCTGTATACCATTCATCATTTAAGTAAGCATGCATTGCGGTTTTGGCAGTCTGTTGTAATGTGTGTATTGGTTTGTATTATAGTTTTGTACGCCAATTATATATCAGAACCTAAATATGGCTTATTTGTATGGTCATTCGCTTTGCCTGTATTGTGTTACTTATTAATGGGAAAGCGATACGGAATTTTCTTCTCAGGTACTGTCCTCTTTATTCAATCACTGATTTTATTAAGTAAATCTTCGCCTGATCCTATAGTAAATTTAAATATGGCGATTAACTTACTATTGGCCTATGTCAGTATTTGGACTGTTTCGCATATTTTTGAGGGAAGCCGCGCGCTTTCATCTAAACGTTTAAAAAACCTAGCACTACTTGATCCATTAACTGGCGCAGGTAACCGGTTATCAATGAACCACTATTTTGAAGTAGAGCTGGTTGATAAAACAAATACCTATTTATTTTTACTCGACTTAGATTACTTCAAACAAATAAATGACAAATTTGGCCATGATGTAGGCGATAAAGTACTTACTGAAATTGCAACGCTTTTAAGAATAACCTTAGCAAAGGGGTACGTGTTTAGGGTTGGCGGTGAGGAGTTTGCCGTTATTCATTCTTTTAATAGCAAAGACGAAGCCTTATTTGCAGCTGAAAAGTTAAGAGAAACTGTTGAAAAAACACCGTTTAATATTGAGGGGCATGCAATTAAACTTACTATCAGTATTGGTGTAGCTGACTATCAAGCTAACCCCTCGCTTGAATCTATTTTCATTGCAGCTGATAAACAGCTTTACAAAGCAAAACGCTTAGGTCGAAATAAAGTATATGCAAGTTCAAAAGAGCAATTAAAGCAAATAGAAGTACCTGCTTAATACATTTTTTCAAAGTTTGGGATGCCGCGTTCCCAAATTGGTTTATCTTTTCCTAAATATTCGCGCACTGCATCAAAAAATAACCGTGTACGTACAGGTAAATCTCTGTGCGGATAAACAGCATACATAGCACTGTAATCCATTAACTTCACATCCGTTAATATAGGAATTAATTTACCCTCAGTAATTTCGTCACCGATTATAAATGCCGGTGCTACAAAATATGCGGTGCCAGATATGGCCTTCATTAGCAGTGCTTCAGCGTCGTTGGCGCGGTATACACTTTTTATTTTTTGCTCACATGGCTCACCAGAGCTATTGTAATAATCCACTGTTTCAACTCTCATAGAGTTGCTCGCATAACTTGCCGCAGGCAAATCTGCTAGTTCTTCCATGGAGGATGGCATCCCATACGTGCTTATAAACTCGGGGGCGGCAACAATTAATAAGCGATTACGTGCAATTTTTCTTGCAATGAGTGATGAATCTTTTGGCTCACCAATACGAAATGCTAAATCGAACCCTTCAGATACAATATCTACTAATCTGTCATCAAGCCTTAATTCAACTTCAACTTGAGGAAAGCGCTTTTGAAAGTCATTAAGTACTGGTTGTAAGTAGCGCCTACCAATGAGTGTTGATGAAGTAATTTTGAGGACGCCACGAGGCTCTAAATGGTAGTTTTCGGCCATGCGCACGGTTTCGCCAAGCAGCTCTCTGAGCTCACCGGCTTTTTTTATCATTTCTGCACCAGCGGCAGTGAGTGAAAATGAGCGAGTAGTGCGGTTTAGTAATCTAACTCCTAGTTCATCTTCTAAACGGCTAATTTGTTTAGAGATCACAGAGCGATCGATATTACGTAATTCGGCAGCTTTAGCAAAAGAGCCTTGCTCAACCACTTCAAGCAACATTAAAAGCCGACTTGTCGTATCCATAAAACCACCAAAACAATACTATTGATGCCATTTTGGCATTAATGAATTTAAAAATCTATGGTTTTTGTCCGCAGGTATAACCCGTAGTATGCGTTCTTAATCAATTAAAGGAGCGTCTTCATGAAAAAACACCTTATCGCTGCTGCATTTGCAGGCGCATTTTTAACACTTGCTGGTTGTGCTGATGAAAGTACACCGCCTTCTGCTCAAGCACAATTTCTTCAACCCATAGATGTTGCTAACGTACTTGTTAAACCAGTACAAAGCTGGCACACCTACACAACTCGCTTAGAGTCTCCGCAAGAAGTTGCACTTATGCCACGAGTATCTGGTGTTATAGAACAAATTACGTTTAATGAAGGCGACCTTGTTAAAAAAGGCGATGTATTATTTAAGCTTGATGACCGTCCGTTTGCGGCGGTTGTTGCTAGTTTAAAAGCCCAAGTTAACAGTGCACAAGCTGCGCTCGAGCAAGCAAAAAGCGAAGCTAAACGCGCTGAGCGCTTAACTGAACGTAAAGCAATTTCAACTGAGCAAGCAGAATCACGTACCTCTGTATTACGCCAACGCGAAGCTCAACTTGCTGCATTACAAGCACAGCTAACATCAGCTGAACTTGATTTAGAATTTACAGCCATTGTGTCACCTATCGACGGTGTGATCTCGCGTGCCAATATCACGAAAGGTAACAACATTATTGCAGGGCAAAGCGTGCTAACCAGCATTGTTTCTAACGAAAAAATGTACGCCTATTTTGATGTGGACGAACGCACCTGGAATAGCGATTTTAGTAACGTGACCTCAAAAAGTCGCCAAGCCGTTGTAATGCAAAAAGTAGGCGAGCGCGATTTTGCTTACAAGGGGTACATAAACTTTATTGATAATCAAATTAACTCATCAACAGGTACGCTGCGTGTGCGTGCTGTATTTGATCAGGATAACAGCCAATTACGTGCAGGGTCGTTTGCGCGTATTAAGCTTGCTGCTAATTCAGTCACAGAGCAAATAATTGTGCCAGACAGAGCAATAGGGACTGATTTAAAAAACCGCTTTGTTTTGACAGTGGGTGAAAACAATGTGCTGCAGTACAAATTAGTCACAGTGGGTGAGCGCTATGGCTCTCTTCGTGCCATCACCTCAGGTCTTTCAGAGGGCGATGTAATAGCCGTAAATGGCCCTGCTCGTGTTGGACCAGGTATGCCTGTGGCACCGAACAAAGTAACCATTGATAGCAGTGATGTTGCGTTCACCATGAACAATGACGATTCAAGCTTAGTCGCAAAGCAATAAGGTTTTTTAGATGAAATTTTCACACTTTTTTATACAGCGACCCATTTTTGCGGCCATGCTGTCTTTGGTTATATTAATTGCCGGTGGTATTTCGTTATTCCAACTGCCGGTAAGTGAATACCCAGAAGTCGTGCCTCCTACCGTGGTTGTAACAGCAAGCTACCCAGGAGCTAACCCAACGGTAATAGCGCAAACGGTAGCAACGCCTTTAGAGCAAGAAATTAATGGTACAGAAAACATGCTGTATATGTTTTCTCAAGCAACCAGTGATGGTCGTATGACGCTGACGGTTACATTTGCACTAGGGACTGATTTAGACCGCGCCCAAGTACAAGTACAAAACCGTGTAAACAGCGCCTTGCCACGTTTACCTGAAGAGGTGCAACGTTTAGGTGTGGTGGCTGAAAAATCGTCGCCCGATTTAACCATGGTGGTGCACTTGTACTCACCAGAAAAATCGCACGATACCGCGTATTTGTCTAACTATGCAGACCTCTATATTAAAGACGAAATAGCACGTTTACCGGGTGTGGGTGATTTGCGTTTATTTGGCGCAGGTAAATACGCCATGCGTGTATGGTTAAACCCAGATGCGCTAGCAGCACGCGAGCTAACCGCAACCGATGTAATAACAGCACTTCGTTCACAAAACCAACAAGTAGCAGCAGGTAGCTTGGGTGCACAGCCGGTTTCTAACGACAGTCAATTTCAAGTACTGTTAAATGTAAAAGGGCGTTTAAACAGTATTGAAGAGTTTGAACAAGTAATTATTAAAGTGGGCGATGAAGGCCAAATAACACGCCTTACAGATATTGCTCGCGTAGAGCTTGGTCAAGACAGCTATTCTTTGCGTGCTGAGCTTGACTCGCAACCTGCACTTGCAATGCCTATATTTCAACGCCCAGGGTCTAATGCCATTGAGCTTTCGGACCAAGTACGCGAAACCATGGCGCGTTTATCAAAAGACTTCCCTGAAGGTGTAGAATACGACATAGTTTATGACCCTACTGTATTTGTTCGTGGCTCTATTGATGCTGTTATTGCCACGTTGCTTGAAGCTATTGTACTAGTAGTGATTGTTGTCATTGTGTTTTTACAAACATGGCGTGCATCTATTATTCCACTTATTGCGGTGCCTATTTCACTCATTGGTACATTTGCGGTAATGCAGTGGTTAGGCGTATCTATTAACACCTTGTCGCTGTTTGGTTTAGTACTTGCCATCGGTATTGTGGTGGATGACGCCATAGTTGTAGTTGAAAATGTTGAGCGTAACATTGAACAAGGGTTATCGCCGCTTGAGGCAACACGTGTTGCTATGAGCGAAGTAACAGGGCCAATTATTGCCATTGCACTCGTATTGTGTGCTGTGTTTATTCCTACGGCATTTATTACCGGACTGTCAGGGCAATTTTATAAGCAATTTGCCTTAACAATTACTATTTCAACGGTGATTTCAGCAATTAACTCGTTAACGTTGTCGCCAGCATTAGCGGCACTGTTGTTAAAGTCTCACGATACTAAGCCAGATGCATTCACACGTTTGTTAAATAAACTATTTGGCCGCTGGCTATTTAAACCTTTTAACCGTGTATTTGACCGAGGCGCAAAAGGCTACGAAAAATTAGTTAAAAAACTAATTCGTATGAGCTTTATTGTAATGATCGGTTATGTTGCCCTAGTAGGTGGAACCATTAAGCTGTTTGATGCAGTACCTGGTGGGTTTATTCCACAACAAGACAAACAGTACTTAGTTGCCATTGCACAACTACCTGATGCAGCAAGCCTTGACCGTACTGAAGATGTTCTCAGGCAAATGCAGCAAATTGCACTTGAAGTACCAGGTGTTGCTAATACGGTTGCGTTTCCAGGTTTATCAGTAAATGGCTTTACCAACAGCCCTAACAGCGGGATTGTGTTTACCCCATTAGATGCATTTGAAGATAGAACCGATCCGAGTAAATCGGCTATGGCTATAGCCGCGCAGTTAAATCAACGGTTTGCAGCAATTGACGAAGCGTTTGTCGCAGTATTTCCACCGCCGCCAATTCAAGGCTTAGGTACTACAGGTGGCTTTAAACTTCAAATTGAAGACAGAGCAAACAAAGGTTTTGAAGCGTTATTTAACAGCCTACAAACAGTGATTGGCAAAGCGCAACAAGATCCAGCATTAATGGGTCTTTACTCAAGCTTTAGAATTCAAGTTCCACAAATGGATATTGATATTGACCGTGAACAAGCGTTAATTCAAGGCATTCCGCTTGACGAAGTGTTCAATGCTTTACAAATATACTTGGGTTCTGTGTATGTAAACGACTTTAATATGTTTGGCCGAACGTACCAAGTAAATGCGCAAGCTGATGCTGATTATCGCTTAGATCCTGATCAAATTCTTAACCTTAAAGTAAGAAACCGTGAAGGTAACATGGTGCCATTAGGCTCAATCCTAACGGTTACGCCAACAATTGGCCCAGACCGTGTAATGCACTACAACGGTTACCCAAGCGCAGAGCTTAACGGCAGTCCTGCACCTGGTTTTAGTTCTGACCAAGCTCAACTGGCAATTGAGGCTATTTTGGCCGACAACTTACCCAGTGGTATCGAGTACGAATGGACTGAAGTAACGTACCAACAAGTATTAGCAGGCAACACTATGGTGTATGTGTTCCCATTAGTTGTGTTACTGGTGTTTATGGTATTGGCTGCACAATATGAAAGCTTACGCTTACCATTGGCAATTATTTTAATTGTTCCAATGACGATATTTTCAGCATTACTTGGTGTTTGGTTTGTAGGTTCAGACAACAATATATTTACGCAAATAGCGCTTATTGTGCTGGTTGCCTTGGCCTCTAAAAATGCGATATTAATGGTTGAATTTGCAAAAGATAAAAACGATACAGGCTTATCGCATTTTGATGCAATATTAGCGGCATGTCGTATGCGTTTACGCCCAATACTTATGACATCAATCGCGTTTACAGCGGGTGTTATACCACTTGTACTAGCAACGGGTGCAGGGGCTGAAATGCGCCATGCAATGGGTAATGCCGTGTTCTCTGGGATGATTGGTGTAACCGTGTTTGGTTTATTGTTTACCCCGGTGTTTTACATGCTTGTTGTAAAGAAAAAAGGTAACACACAGGAGTTATCAAATGACTAATCAAATAGCAAAGCGGTTTAAAACACAGTTAACCGTAGCTTCTGTATTAATGGTCACGCTCATATCTGGCTGTGCAAGTAAGGTTGACGTGCTTGACGAGCAAAAAACAATTAACGAATTTGTTGCCAGTGCTGCAGTTGCTGACCAACTAAGTGGTGCAGATGAAACTAACTGGTGGCACGCGCTTAAGTCTGAGCAGCTAAACCAATTAGTATCAGATGCACTCGCTAAAAACTACGACCTAAAAACAAGTCAGCTTTTACTAAAAAGTGCATTAGCTAGGCTGGGCGAGCAAAAAGCACAATATTTACCGCAAGGTGGTGTTGAGTTAGGCGCTCAAAGAAGCAGCTTAGCAGATACAAACTCACGCCAATCAAGTGCTAACTTTGCACTTAATTGGCAGCTTGATTTATTTGGCCGAGTGACTGCTTTAGTTGATGCCGCAAATGCATCGGCTATGAGCCAAGCAGAGCAAGTTCGTTTACTCCAAATTGAAGTTGTTTCAGCGGTTGTTAAAGGGTTTGTTAGCTATCAAGGCAATGCTGAAAAACAGCGCATTATTAGCTTACAAATACAAGCGCTTGAGCAAAGTATTGATGTGTTACAAGCGCGGGTTGATGAAGGTGTTGCAAGTGAGCTTGATTTAAACCGCACCCTAGCGCAATTACGCCAGCAACAAGCGTTAATTCCTGCCATTGAGTTTGCAAAGTACAGTGATTTATCAACGCTTGCTGTTCTTACAGGGCGTTTAACTCAAAATATTGAATTAACAAATGAACTGAGTGTGTTACGCAATAAATTTGACGTAACACTTAGTAAGCCAAATGCCGCTATTGCACTGAGGCCAGATATTAGCCGTGCAATTTATGACTTTAGCCAAGCCAATAGTTTAAGTGTGGCAGCCAGTAAAGCTTTACTACCTGATGTAAGCCTAAGTGGCTTTGCAGGTGTGTTAAGTCTAGGTAGTAATGGCTTTAGCGATACACAGCAGCAATGGCAAATTGCGCCTAAGTTGCAATGGTCAATCTTAAGCTATCCTGCTCTTTTAGCACAACGAGACGCACAACAGTTTTTAAGTGAAGCCGCTTACAGCGATTATCAAAACGTGGTGCTTAAAGCACTTAGTGAAAGTGAGCTTTCGTTGCAGGGTTTAGTTAATCAGGCACAGCAAAAACGTTTTGCAGATGAACGTTATGACTTTGCTAATAAAGCATTTTTACAAGCAGAAGCCATGTATGAAGAAGGCCAAATCCCTTATCTAGAGTTGTTAGATGCGCGGCAGGATGTTTTAATAGCACAAGAAAATGCAGTTGAAACAACCATTTTATCGTTACTTGCTAAGGTCAATGCGTACCAATCATTTAATGGGCAATGGAGCTATGCACTAAGTAACACAAATAAGTAGAGTTTAACGATGTCTGATACTGATATTTTAACGCAAAATACTATACCGCACACAATGCGTGCCATTGTATTGGAAAAACCGAATGATCAAATAAATTTAGCTGACATTGAGTTACCTGTTCCTGAGTGTTCAGATAACGAGCTACTGATAAAAGTAGAATATGTTGGTTTAAATCCCGTTGATGGGCATTTTGCAAAATCAGGTTTTTGTCAGTGGCAGTACCCTCATATTTTGGGGCTTGATGCGGTAGGTGTTGTAGTAAAAGCAAGTAAAGGGATTTTTCCTAATGTTGGCGAGCGAGTCATGTGGCACGCCAACGTAGGTGGGCAAGGGGTACTGAGTGAATACACAAAAGTGCCTAATTTTGCAGTGTCTATTGTACCGCAAGAGTTAAACCCAGCGGTTGCTGCTGTGCTGCCTTGCGCCGGAATGGCAGCACTAATTAGCTTAGATAAAATTAGTATCACCGAAGGGCAAACTGTTTTTATTGAAGGTGGAGCAGGTGCAGTGGGGCAGTTTGCTATTCAGTACGCTAAACAGCGTGGCGCTGATGTATTTGCAACAGCCTCTAAGAAAAACCATAAACTCGTAAAACAGCTTGGCGCGGATGTTGTGTTTGACTACAACGATAAAAAGTTGTGTGAAAAAATTAGTAGAGAGCTAGGGCCGCAAGGGTTTGATGCAGTAATCGATACCGTGGGTGGTGAGTCGACAGCGCGTAATATCGAACTCATGCGTTTTTGCGGAAAAATAGCGTGTTTAAATCCATTACCTTGTTTTGAACAAGATCTAATGTACCGGCGCGCGCCAAATATAAGTGTTGTGTCGCTTGGTGGTGCATGGCTCGCTAATAGTTTATGTGCGCAGCAACGCTTGAGCTTTATGGGTAATTTATTACTCGAAGGCGCCACTAATGGTGATATTAAAGCACCGACCTTAACGCCTGTTGAGTTTAACGCAAATGCGGTATCTAATGCCTTAAACACGCAGCTCGCGGGTGGTTTTACAGGCAAGCATGTCGTAAAAATAGGCTGTTAAAAAACTCTGATTAATACAAAACGCAGCCTGTTTAAGCTGCGTTTTTTTATGCCTTTTTTAGGTGTCATTCACTTATTATTTTTTATACATTTACACTAATAAGCAAAAGCATTTTAAAAAACTTGAGTGGCCATAAATCACGTATTTAACGTGTCAACTTACCCTGTTCAATACAATAAATCAGGCTTAAATTTAAAAATTAAAACAGTCTGTATTTAAAAAAAACACCCTAATTCATTACCCGCTTTGCAGATTATTTGCTTTTTGGTGCCTTTGCACGGCGTTTTATCCATCAATCTTAAAAAATTTATCATTTTCAGCGTACAGGTGTAAGCCTTTGTGTTTCAACAGTTTACGTTCGAGTAAAGAAAATAAATTGAAAAAACTGTTAATTAATTGAATAGAGTAATTGATCTAAAGCGATTTTTATGACGTAATGTAGGTATTATTTATCTGGTCGGATGAGTTCAATCATGAGTTTACGTACAAAGTTAAAAAAAGTTTTACCAAGTATTTCTATCACTGAGCAAGAAGCGCTAGACGCGGGTGATGTTTGGCTTGAAGGTTCTATCTATCAAGGTAAGCCTGATTTCAGTGCATTACGCGATGTACCAGCAGCTACACTAACAGCTGACGAACAAGCATTCCTTGACGGCCCTGTACAAGAGCTACTAGGCATGATTGACGATTCAGTAATTCAAAATGGCATTCACTTACCGAATGACATTTTAGAGTTTTTGAAAAAAGAACGTTTCTTCTCGCTTATTATTCCTAAGTCATTTGGCGGTTTAGAGTTTAGCCCTTACGCAAACTCAACAATTGTTGGCACAATTGCGACTAAAAGTTCTGCAGTAGCAGTAACAGTAATGGTACCTAACTCATTAGGTCCGGGTGAGCTACTTCTTCACTTCGGTACGCAAGAGCAACAAGCGCATTACTTACCACGCTTAGCAAACGGCACAGACATCCCATGTTTTGCCCTAACAAGCCCTGAAGCGGGTTCTGATGCAGGCGGCATTCCAGACGTTGGTAAAGTAACCAAAGGCATGCACAACGGCGAAGAAGTTCTTGGCCTAGAAATTACATGGGACAAGCGTTATATCACACTTGCACCAATCGCAACTGTTCTTGGTTTAGCATTTAAAGTAGTTGACCCAGACGGTTTACTAGGTGGTAAAGAAAATCTAGGTATCACGTGTGCCTTAATTCCAAAAGAGCACCCAGGTGTAGAACTTGGTAATCGCCACGATCCAATGGGTATCCGTTTTTACAACGGTACTACACGTGGTAACAAAGTATTTGTACCAATGGATTTTGTTATTGGTGGTCAGAAAAACATCGGCCGTGGTTGGCAAATGCTGGTTAGCTGTTTAGGTGCTGGCCGTGGTATTTCACTACCCGCGCTAGGTGTAAGTACAGCGCAAGTTGCACTTAAATCTGCATCTGAATACGCAGCAGTACGAGAGCAGTTTGGTCTATCAATCGGTCAGTTTGAAGGTATTCAAGAAAAGCTTGCTGACATTGCGGGTAAAACATACCTTCAAGAAGCAATGCGTGTACTTACAACTGAAGGTTTAGGCATGGGCTTAAAACCGTCGGTAGTAACGGCAATTGCTAAATACCACATGACTGAGCTTGGTCGCGACGTATTAGACTCGGCGATGGATATTCAAGCCGGTAAAGCGATTCAAAACGGTCCACAAAATACACTAGCAAGTGGCTACGTTGCACAACCTATTGCAATTACTGTAGAAGGTGCAAACATCCTTACTCGTAACCTGATGATATTTGGTCAAGGTGTTATGCGTTGTCACCCATACTTACAATCTATGGTTGAATCAATCCACAGCGACGACAAAGGCGCTGATGCAGAATTTAACGGTATTTTACGTAAAACAATTGGTTACAGTACAGCAAACAGCTTACGTGCATTCCGTTTAGGTGTATTACCATTTACAGCTGGCGCAAGCTCAGCATTACCAGAAGTACGTGACTACGAAAAAGCAGTACACAAACTATCTGCAAAACTTGCAGTATACGCTGACTTCTCGTTGTTAGTACTTGGCGGTAAATTAAAGCAAGCAGAAATGCTATCAGCACGTTTAGGCGATGTAATGAGCTTCTTGTATGCAGCTATGGCATCAATTAAATACTACGAGCAAAAAGTGGCGAGCAGCGAGCGCGAGCAAGCAGCACCTTACTTCCATTATGCAACTCGTTTTGCACTACAAAGCGCAGAAGAAGCATTGCACAAGTTCTTAGATAACTTCCCTGCAAGTGGTACTCGTAAGTTTATTCGTTTCGTTACAATGAACTACTCAACTAAAATGCCAAAAATCAGCGATGATTTAATCCGCGAATTAGCTGAACAAGCACAGCTTGATACAGCATTTAAAGCGCAAATAACGCATTTAGTTAAGCCTATTGAAGGCGACGGTCATCATATTAACGAGCAAGCTTATAAAGCTAAAATTGCATCACTAGCTGAACTTGCAAAAGTTAAAAAAGCATTACGTGCAAGAACCATCAAGCCAGGTGCTCGTTTTAGCATTACGCTTGAAAACGCACTTGCTGCAAACGTAATTACAGATGCTGAGTTTGCTCAGTTAATTGATTACAACAAGAAACGTGAAAAAGCGATTCGTGTTGATGAGTTCGATTTTGATATGAACATATTAGATGACAACGCACAACCAGTTAACCCACTTAAAAGTGTGGTTAACCAGTAAGCTACAAAGCTAATTCAATGATGCAAAGCGCCAGCAAAATCGGCGCTTTTATTCTTGAGTCACTAATTAGTGTGGAGCCCCTTTTGATTAAAACCAAACGGGGCTTTTTTATGTGTTTTTTAAAGTAGCAATAGATAGCGATATTGGTTTTAAAGCGAATATGTAACGCTAGAGGATTAATAAGAGACGCTCATAATTTTGAAAAAGGGCTAACAACTCCATTAGCAGCTTGTGTTTTAGCTGACATGTTACGTTTTAATAGAATATGGTCTAAAAACGCTTCGACTTCTGAATTTCCCATTGAGCTTGGATGGAGTTTGTTGTGAAAGTGAATAAAGTTTGGACCCAACTCAAATAAGCATTAATAGTTCTTAATGAATACTGTCGAGTGAGAATATAGTCCGCAATGTAATTTAAATACGCAGAGCAAGTTTTTATTTTCAATTCGTCAAATTAGCGCTGTATATATGCACAGCCATGGCTTCGTCGCTCGCATAGTCAAGAAAACGACCCATTCGCTCGTTTTATACTAAGAAGAAAACGCGCGCGGGTGAATTTTAATAACACTGGCAATTAGTTGGCAAGTTTGTTAATAATAAACCAATAAGAAAACGAGCTACGCTGTGGTAGAAATACGCGCGATTAGCTCGCTATAAACATGTTAAATTGCTAATGGAGTTTTGACCATCCGCGACATTTTAGTAACTGATCGTTCAGTAGCAGAGTTCTGCTCAACATTCGATTCAGAAATAACTGAGATAACAAATTTACTCGAACAAAGCGAGTCATGCTTTGAGCACTACTTTAGTGAGCCTGAAAAACAGAAGTACAAATGGGTTCAGGAATTCACTTTTATGACCATAGAGTCTCTTGTTACGGCAACAAGGCTTTTGATTGAAGGTCATATTAATGCTTCAGGTAATACGATGAGAATTTCATATGAATCTCTTTGTTTAGCAATACTACTTAGTGCAGAGAATAATGTATTAATTAGTGAGAGTAAAAAAGCAAAACCTGTAAATTTTTATAAGTCTTATTTACAAGGAAATAAAAATACAAAAGCTCATAAAGCCATAGGTAATGTTTTATTAAACGCTGAGACTTTAGGTTTAATTGAAGGCTATGAATGGCTCGAACAAGCAAAAAATTTTTATAATGGTTATAGCCACGCATCAATAATGACAATGGGTTCATTGATGTTACCTTCGGGCAAGCCAATTATTGCAGGTGGTTTTTATAAGGAGAAAGTAGGCTTATACAAAGATCATTTAAACTTCGTACTCAGGTTTGCAAAACATCTACCCAAGCTTATTGAGGTAGTAGCTTTACGCAATTTAACAAGCGCTTTAAAATGAACAAAAACAGTTGGTTAGGTTCCGCTTCGCTTCACATTATAACCAACAATTTTTGTCCGCTTAAGCGGGCGTTAGCTGCCAATGAAATCTCGAACTATGAGTCTAAATTTACAAGTTTCCAAATTCTGCCTTATTTCCTTCGGCGTTTTTATGGTTATCATATTTGGCACTCCCGTTATTAGTAATTTAATAGTAATGGAGTTAATAGATATTTCAGGGTGTGACTTATCTCCTGCTGGCCCTTCGGAATGTCTAATTTTGGGGGTTGATTTTGGAAATCGATTATTTATATATGAGTCATTTATAAGTTTTATATTTGCCCCATTAGTATTCTTAATTTACTTTTGGGATATTATTTTAATTTGGTTGGTCTGCTATTTAGTTTTACATATCCAAAAATGGCGGTTAAATTACGGCAGCTAACAAGTGACTATGGGAAAGATTAACAAGACACTTATTATAAATTTTGCACTTTAAGCGGGTTAAAACAAAAACAACAACGATACCCATACAAATACTCTACAGCAATAAACGCTAAAAAATAAAATAAGCAAAACCGCAAAGCCAAATAGAACGTATTTTATTTATAAACTCTATTTTTAGGCTATGTTATGAAATATCTCAAATACCTTCCTTTACTCGTATTCAGCGTGTTTTCGAATGCTAGTGAAAGTATTCCATTGAATGACTTATCCAGTTTACGATGGGAAAATCGCCTGATTATATTAAATAAACCTACAGATACTGAGCACGTATTAAGCCTTATGAAAAACAGTTCAGAAGGGATTAATGAGCGACACATAGTTTGGTTTATTTTGAAAGAAAGTGAGGCTTTAACTAACTACTCTGGTCGGTTATCCGAGTCGTTCATGTTAAATGTTAGGCAGCAATATCAACTAAAAAACAATACCGTTACTTTAATAGGAAAAGATGGGGGCATTAAATCTCAAGGAAGCACCATTGATGTTAAAGCACTTTATTCAATTATAGATGCCATGTATATGCGACAGCGAGAAGTACAACTAAAAAATTAAAAATGGGTGCTATTTAAAAATAAAAGCTGTGGGCTTGTTAAAGCATTGGGTTTAATTAAGTACTTTCACTAATAATACCGTCTAATGCTAAACTACAAAAAAATTAATTACTTAATACAGCTATGGCATTTTACCTTTCCTTATTACAGCCTCACTTTAAACATATTGAAATAGGTGCAACACTTACCTCGCTTTGGAGCGGGTGTGGCAGTATTATTGAGTGCAGGCTTGATAATGTGCCTTGTGTTATAAAGGCGATTAGAATACCCAGTCACATAAACCATCCAAAAATTAAGCAAAGCGAATTTGCATTAAAAAGAAAGCGGCAGTCTTATAATGTTGAATATAACTTTTATAAGCATTACAGCCAGCATTTACCTAAAACAGCAAACAGTATTGAATGTGTGAGTGCTATTAATTGTGGCGATGAGTATGTGCTGGTATTTAAAAATTTTACTCAGTTTGGGTTTACGCAAGCCAGCACGTTGCATATAAAGCCAATATTAAAGTGGCTTGCTCACTTTCATGCGTTTAATTTAAATAAGCAACATGATGATTTGTGGGAGCAAGGGTGTTATTGGCATTTAAATACCCGGCCAGATGAATTTAACGCGCTTGTATCAAACCCTAATAATCAGTTTGATATAAAAGCGGCAGCTAAAAAAATAGCTTATCAGCTAGAACACCCTAAGTATAAAACGTTACTACATGGCGATGCTAAAGTGGCCAATTTTGCCGTTAATTCAAATAATGAGATACGTGGTTACGACTTTCAGTACACAGGCGCTGGCGTTGGTATAGTCGATGTTATGTATTTTATGACGAGCTGCTATAGCTGTGAAGAATTACATGCTCATGCAACAAGCGAACTTACCTATTATTTTTATGAGTTAGAACATGCGCTAACTCAGTATCAGCCTAATATACCTGCTCAAGCGGTAACAAAGGAATGGAAAGCGTTGTGGCCTGCTGCTTGGGCTGATTTTTATCGCTTTTTAGCCGGCTGGAGCCCAGAGCATTACAAAATAAATAGTTATATGCATGACCAAGTTGTTAGTTGGTTTGAAACCAACAGCTGAACTTTTACAATTGTGTTGTGCATAAATATCAAACAAACACATATATTTGCGCACAATGTATGAGAATTGGTTTAAAACTACAGGTCAAATGATCATTTTTAATATAAAATATCGCTAATTATTGTCTAAGTAGGTTTTCATCATGGCTATTCACGTTATTACTCATCCACTTGTTCAACATAAATTAGGTTTAATGCGCGCTTTCGGCATTAGCACTAAAAGCTTTCGTGAGCTGTGCTCAGAAGTTGGCACATTATTAACGTACGAAGCAACGAAAAATATTCCCCTTGAAGACAATGAAATAACTAGTTGGGACGGTAACAAACTTAACGTACAGCATATTAAAGGCAAAAAAATTACAGTGGTGCCTATCTTACGTGCAGGTTTAGGTATGATGGATGGTGTTATGCAGTTGTTGCCTGCGGCTAAAGTGAGTGTAGTTGGCCTTCAACGCAACGAAGAAACGCTTGAGCCAATTCCTTATTTTGAGAAGTTGGTTGGTAACATTGAACAACGTCTTAGCTTGGTTATCGACCCGATGCTTGCAACAGGTGGCTCGATGATTGCCACAATAGACATGTTAAAAAAAGCGGGCTGTAAAGAAATCAAAGTTATAGTGTTAGTTGCAGCCCCTGAAGGGGTAGAAAAAACGTTAGCAGCTCACCCTGATGTAGAAATATTTACCGCAGCGGTAGATAGCCACTTAAACGAGAAAGGATATATAGTGCCTGGTTTAGGTGATGCGGGTGATAAAATATTTGGTACGGTGTAGTCGTCATTAATTAGCGTTAATTGTGTTTCGCGTTATGGGCAACGCAATCATTAAAGAGGCTTTCTGAGGAAGGCCTTTTTCGTGTTTGTTTATTACTTTATAACTGCAAAAAGCAATGTTTAAATTTAGGAGTGTGTAGTGAAAAGTAACGCAACGTTTTCAATTAAAACAATTTTAACCGGCGCACAAATGCTATTTGTTGCATTTGGTGCATTGGTACTGGTGCCGTTATTAACGGGACTCGATCCTAGTGTGGCGCTATTTACTGCAGGTGTTGGCACATTACTATTTCAATTAGTGACTAAAGGGCAGGTACCAATATTTTTAGCCTCTTCGTTTGCGTTTATAGCTCCCATTATTGCAGGTGTACAAATGTGGGGCGTACCCGCTACGATGGGCGGATTAATGGCCGCTGGTGTTGCTTATATGTTGTTAGGTTTGTTAGTTAAATTTAAAGGTGTGGCGACTCTTCATAAAATTTTACCACCGGTTGTTGTTGGCCCCGTTATTATGGTGATAGGTTTAGCGCTTGCGCCTGTTGCAGTTAATATGGCAATGGGTAAAACAGGTGATGGCAGCGTTCAGCTTATTGATTACAACAGTGCTATTTTAATTTCCATGTTTTCACTTGTGGTAACGCTTATTTTTGCCGTGTGGGGTAAAGGAGTATTTAAGTTAATTCCTATATTGGCAGGCGTAATATCGGGCTATGGTTTATCGCTTGCGTTGGGGGTAGTACAGTTTGATGCGGTAAGTAATGCACATTGGTTTGCTATTCCAAACTTTACACTGCCAGAGTTTAAATGGCAGGCTATTTTGTTTATGGTGCCTGTGGCCATTGCGCCAGCTATTGAGCATATAGGCGATATGATGGCTATAAGCCAAGTGACTAAAAAAGACTTTTTAAAAAAGCCAGGTCTGCACCGTACTTTGTTTGGTGATGGATTAGCAACGTCTGCAGCATCGTTATTTGGAGGCCCGCCAAACACCACGTACTCAGAGGTGACTGGCGCGGTAATGCTAACTAAAAACTTTAATCCAAAAGTAATGATGTGGACCGCTATTATTGCTATTGCTCTGGCATTTATTGCAAAAATGGGGGCTGGGTTACAAACCATACCGGTGCCTGTGATGGGCGGTATTATGATTTTATTATTTGGTTCGATTGCGGTCGTTGGACTCAATACGTTGGTTAAGTCGGGTGATGATTTAACAGCGCCCCGTAACTTAAGTATTGTTGCCCTTATTTTAGTGTGTGGCATTGGCGGAATGTACATAGGCAGCAGTCAATTTAGTTTAGAGGGCGTTAGCTTGTGTGCCGTTTTAGGTATAGTGCTTAATTTAGTACTCCCCAAAGTAGAGCAACCCGCTGCTTAACTTTGAACATTAGTTAAAATATTTGCACCAATTTGGCGCGTTTTAAACGCGCCTTTTTTATAACCTATTAAAAAGGTTATAAAAATAATGTTGGTCTAGTCCCTGCATTTAGTACTCTGAACACTATGTATTTAAGGAGTTACTATGTCAGAGGCCAATATTGTGGATATAACCCCGTTTTTAGCAAAGCATCAACTGCCTTTAAAGTATCAATATTTGAGTGAGCAGTACTTTGTACCTCTTGCGCATGACATTCTCGAATCAAAAAAATCATCAACTCCTCTTTTTGTTGGCATTAATGGTTGCCAAGGCTCCGGCAAAACAACCCTTGCAGACTTTTTAGTCACGTGGTTTAGCAACAATACGTCGTTAAATACGGTCGCTTTATCAATCGACGATTTTTATCTAGGTAAAGAAAGCCGTAAGCAACTAGCTCAAGACGTACATCCTTTATTTGTAACACGTGGCGTACCCGGTACACACGATACCGACCTGATGAATAAAACAATTACTCAGTTATTAGCCGGTGAGGTGGGCATAGCATTACCACGTTTTAACAAACACCAAGACGACTGCGTTGCAGAGCAAGATTGGGTTAAAAATGTAGCGCCTGTTGATATTGTGTTTTTAGAAGGGTGGTGTGTAGGAAGCGAGCCACAGCCGCTATTTTCACTAAGCGAGCCACTGAATGAATTAGAACAATTAAATGATAAAGAAGGTGTGTGGCGTCGTTGTATAAATAGCTGCTTAGCAAACGAATATAAATCTATTTTTAATAAAATAGATTACAAAGTTATGCTTAAAGCGCCTAGCTTTTCAGATGTTTTTACGTGGCGAAAAGAGCAAGAACAAAAGCTAATAGCTAAAAGTGGTGTTGGTACAGGCACGATGACAGACGAGCAGTTAGTTTATTTTATTTCTCATTTTGAGCGTATAACCCGCGAAAACTTAAATACATTGAGTCGCAAAGCAAACGCACTCATTGAGCTTGATAGCAATCGAGACATAGTAAGCATGCACTTAACAAGTGATGATACCTTAAAGCCTATTATTTTTACTGACTTAGACGGTACTTTACTCGACCATACAGATTACAACACAAGCAATGTAAGTGAGCTACTTCAGCAGTTACAAAGCGCACACATTCCTGTGGTATTTAATACCAGCAAAACATTTTGCGAAGTGATTGAAATAAAAAACGAGTTAAACATTCAGCAACCTTTTATTGTTGAAAATGGCGCAGCAGTATTTATACCGCAAAATTACTTTGAGCTTAAGCCAATAGGCTGTAAAGAAGTAGCAGGTTATTGGTGTTATGCCTTAGCGTCTCCGCTATCAAGCTTGTTAAGTGATTTAGACTCATTAGATGCACAATACAAAGCACACTATAAATTATTTAGTGAGTTAAGTAGCGAGCAAATAAGCGAGCTTACCGGATTAAATAATGCGCAAGCTAAGCGCGCTCAAACACGCGATTACTCCGATCCTTTGTACTGGTATGGCAGTGACGAATTACTCGATACCTTTGTAAATGACGTAACAGCACTTGGCTACGAAATAAAGATAGGTGGCCGATTTATTCATATTGCTAAAAATACAGATAAAAGCGCTGCGCAGCAGTGGTTAGTTAAACAATTTACTCAACATTTTAGAAAGCCTCTCACAGTAATAGCCCTAGGTGATAGCGACAACGATAAGCAGATGTTAGAACACGCTGATATCGCCATCATCATCAATAACCCAAGCAGTAAAAAGCCGGTTAAATTATCGCATAACAAGGCACGTTATTCTCAATCGCCCGCGCCGCAGGGCTGGGTTGAAGAAATAACAACATTGCCAAGCATTAGCAGCATTTTAAATACTATTGAGGAGCAAAAATCACATGGCTGATTTTTATCAAAATGGCATTATCACGACTTTACATAATATTGCAGATAGACCGATTGAAGCACTAGAAGAAGAGCTAATAAGCTTTAGTAAACAACGCCCTATGGGGCTAATTCTCCCTTCTTTATTTAGCGAGTTAGAAGGTCCGGCACTACAAAATATAATAAAAGAGTTAAGAGAAGTGCCGTACTTGTCGCAAATAACAATTGGCTTAGATAGAGCCGATGAGCAGCAATACCGCCATGCACTTGGTTTTTTTAAAGAGTTAAACCAAAATCACAAAGTGTTGTGGAACGACGGCCCACGTTTGCAAGCACTTGATAAAGAGCTTCAAGAATTAGGCGTTGCACCAAGAGAGCTGGGTAAAGGGCGTAACGTTTGGTATTGCATGGGTTATAAGCTTGCAACCGCCGAGGTTGAGTCTATAGCGCTTCATGACTGCGATATTTTAACCTATGACAGAAGCTTACTTGCACGTCTTATTTATCCGGTTGCACACCCTCGTTTTAACTACGAGTTTTGTAAAGGATTTTACCCGCGTACAGCCAACGGCAAAATTAATGGCCGTGTATCGCGTTTATTAGTCACACCTTTGTTGCGCTCATTTAAAACCATTTTAGGTAATACAGACTACCTTGAATATATGGATTCGTTTAGGTACCCATTAGCGGGTGAGTTTTCGTTTAGGCGCGACGTATTAAACGATATTCGTATTCCAAGTGACTGGGGGCTTGAAATAGGCGTATTGAGTGAAATGTATCGAAACTATTCGCATAACCGTTTATGCCAAGTAGATATTGCCGATAACTACGATCACAAACATCAAGCGTTGTCGCTTGACGATCAAAGTGCCGGTTTGTCTAAAATGTCGATTGATATTACGAAGGCATTATTTAGAAAACTCGCTACCCAAGGGGTGACATTTACTAGCGAAACTATTCGTTCATTAAAAGCAACGTACTACCGAATTGGCTTAGATTTTATTGAAACCTACCACAATGATGCATTAATGAACGGACTAACACTGGATGTTCACCAAGAAGAAAAAGCCGTAGAAATGTTTGCACAAAACATTATGGAAGCAGGCCAACACTTTTTAGATAACCCAATGGAAGCGCCATTTGTGCCAAGTTGGAACCGGGTGGTATCGGCTATGCCTGATGTATTTGAACGTTTAAAAGAGGCGGTAGAGCTCGATAACGAAGAATACAGTTAAGTTAAAAAAATAAATATAAAAACGGTTAAAGGAGTCGCGTGTGAGTACAGTGAATGAATTATTTTTACAGCGAGTAGAGCAGCACCTACACATTATTTACCAAGATGTTGAGCTGCCTATATCGATAGCAGAGTTTGCACAGCAACTCATTAAAATTATTTTAGGTGACAGTCCACTTCGCGACCCAACTCCACACACTAACCGATGGGATGAGCAAGACATTGTACTGATTGCTTATGGTGATTCGATTATAAAGCACGACGACACTGAGTTTGCGGTAGCAAACCCAATCGAAGCACCACTAAAAACCTTGCATCGATTTATAAAAGAGCAGTGCGATATGCAAATTAACGCCCTGCATATTTTACCTTTTTACCCGTATAGCTCTGACGAGGGGTTTGCGGTGATGAACTACGTGCAAGTCAACGAGTCGTTAGGTGATTGGGAAGACATAAAACGCATTGCTAAAGATGTAAAGCTAATGGCTGACTTAGTTATTAACCATTGCTCTAGCCGAAGTGTTTGGTTTGAAAATTTTTTAAATGATTTACACCCCGGCAAAGATTACTTTAAAACTGCAAGCTTAAGCGATGATTTAAGCCAAGTTGTGCGTCCGCGCACATCGTCTTTACTCAATACAGTAACAACTCCCAGTGGTGAAAAGCATGTATGGTGTACGTTTAGCCATGATCAAGTTGACTTTGATTTTGCAAACCCGGAAGTTTTGAAAGAGTTTGTAGGCATTATTCGTCATTATTTAGATAACGGTGTGAGGCTTTTTAGGCTCGATGCAGTGGCGTTTTTGTGGAAACAACTTAATACAAGTTGTATTAACCTGCCACAAACCCACGAAGCCGTTAGGCTAATGCGCACACTTATTGAGCATGTTGAGCCAAGTGTGGTGATCATCACTGAGACAAATATACCAAACCAAGAAAACCTGTCGTATTTTGGTAATGCCAATGAAGCGCATGCTATTTATAACTTTGCTTTACCTCCGTTACTACTGCATACCTTATTAAGTGGTGATAGTTCGGCACTCAAGCATTGGATGATGAGCATGCCACCTGCGCAAAACGGTACCGCATACTTTAATTTTATTGCGTCTCATGATGGTATAGGGCTTCGTCCAATTGAGGGATTATTGCAGCCAACTGAAGTGGCGTCGCTGGTCAGTACAACCATGCAATTTGGTGGTCGCGTTTCAATGCGAACCAGTAACGATGGCACCCATACACCATATGAGTTAAATATTGCGTTATTTGATGCAATGCAAGGAACACATAATGGGCCTGACAAATTTGGCTTTGAGCGTTTTATGTGCGCGCATGCCATTATGTTCGCGCTTGAGGGGATACCTGGCTTATATATTCATAGTTTACTTGCCACAACCAACGATTATGAACGTTTTGAAAACTCGCAACACAACAGGGCAATTAATCGCCATCGTTGGCAAGAATCAAAACTGTTAGCCGCAATTGGCGAAAAATACAGCCATCATCACAAAGTGTTCACTTCAATTAAAAACTTATTAGGTGTGCGCAAAAAACAACGTGCATTCCATCCTAATGCCACTCAGTTTACGTTACATCTTTCTGGTGGATTATTTGGCTTTTGGCGCCAGAGTATAGACCGCAGACAAAGTATTTTTTGTGTATTTAATATTAGCGATAAACCGCAAACACTTTTATTAGCTGACTTAAATTTAATTAATACTCAGCAGTGGTTTGACTTAGTGTCAGGAAAAACAATAGAGGAAGGGCAGTTAACGATTGAACTTGAACCGTATCAATGTGTTTGGCTAAGTAATATAAAATAACAAATAGGCCGGGCAAGCGTTGCCTGGCCTATTATTCACTTTAAATTAAAGCTTGTAAGAAAAGCTTACATAACCAAAGCGGCCAATGTTATCGTAGCTTGCGCTACCGGCGCCTGTACCGCGTGTACCGTATGGTAGTTCACGGTTAAATAGGTTATCTACACCTACTTTAACGCCAACACCGCTATCGAAGTTGTAACCTACAGTCATATCGGTAATAAAGTATTTACCGTAGCTCATGTTGCTATTAGGGTTTGAGTTTTGAGCAAGTTCAACATTTGTATAAAGGTCTACTTCGTCAATAAAGCGTGTTTCAACAGTGCTGAAAAAGCGGTCAATTGAGTAGCTTACAGATAGATTTGCTTGCCATTTAGCTTCGCCAGAAGTACCTGCTGCTTCAATAAAGTTGCTTGGATCATCTTGGAAAGGGTAGTCTTTTCGTTCAATTAAGAAAGTACCAATTAAACGTGTTTTAAAGCTACCTTCTAGGGCTTCAAAATCGTAGCCTAGTTCGAAATCAACACCTGATGCTTTTTGACCCGCCACGTTTAATACAGAGTTTTGGATTAACGAAATTTCGCTGTTTGCATCGCGCGTAATTAAATTACAGTACTGGTTGTTGATGCCAGTTGTGCTGTCTACACAGCGGTCAAGAATATCTTGCGCGCTGATTGTATCAATGGCATCTTCAAGTTCAATTTCCCAGTAATCGATAGTTAATACTGCGTTGTCAATAAACTCTGGTTGGTAAACAATACCTACCGTTGTACTTGTTGACTCTTCACCTTTTACGTCACGGTTACCGCTTGTTAAGCCATTTAAAGACGCTGAATCGTAGTCTGAGTTAAAATCATTTGCTACACCTAATGCGGCACAGTTAGCGCGGCGGGTCGTGCTGTTTGACAAGTCATTTAGGTTTTCAGCACGACATGGATCGTCAACACTGTAGAAAGTTTGGCTAGGTGCGCCAAAAACTTCACCAATATTAGGCGCTCTAAGGGCAGCAGATTGCGTTACACGCACGCGTAGCTCGTCGTTTACTGTCCAATCAAGGCCTAGTTTCCAGCTAGTTGCTTCGCCAATAGTACTGTAATCGGCATGGCGTACCGCGGTATCAAACACTAAGTCTTGAATAAGCGGTAAATCAGTTAAGATAGGCATTGAAGCTTCAAAAAACACTTCACGCACGTTAAACGAGCCTTTATCTTCGCCTAGTGCGTTAAAAAATGTACCTTCTGCGTTATCTGGCTCGTTCGTTTCGCTTTCTTCTTTACGATACTCTGCGCCAAAAGCAATACCTACATAACCGGCTGGTAGCTCAAAAATAGCGCCGTTTGCAAGCGAAGCTGATACAACAGTTTGCTCAATGGTGGAGTCGCCAATAGACACTGTGTTTATGTAATCAATGGCTTGTTGGCTTGGTGCGCCAAAGCCCATAATATTAACAGGTACACAGCCATCAGCTTGCGCCTCTGCGCTACGACACACAATATTACCATTTGCATCTTCAACGGCATCAAGCGCATTAAAGTAGTTTGCTAAAATCATGTTAGCGCCATTTTCGCGCTCTAATTCTGTTTTACCGTATACGATTGATGTATCTAGTTCCCAATCTTCAAATACAGTGCCTTGTAAGCCTGTAACAAAACGGGTTGTTTCACGGGTGTTGTTTTCAACGCGGCGGCCTAAGTCAGTCATCATGCGGTTAACCATGATTGACTCAACACCTTCTTCTTCCATACGCGCTTTAATGCTTGGGTCTAGGTATGGGTTATCTAGCTTAATGCTGTTGTCGCTGTCAAAAAAGAAAAACGCAGGTTGGCCTATGCTTTCGCCTTGGCTATTTACATATTTAGCGTCGAAGTAAGCATTTAAATCATCAGTCACATCGTAGTTAACTTTAAAGTTTACGTTGTAACGTTCAAACTCAGGTTGAATTTCTTCAAACTGACCTAGGTTAAAAAAGTCACAGTTAGCACATGAAAGGCCGTCAACATTGTCACCAATGTATAAGTCGCGAGCGGTACTATCTGGGTTGAAGCTATTTGTGTAACCATTTTCTAATGCATAAACACCTGCGTTGTTGATCGCGTAGTAACCAGCGTTAGGTGTTAGTATTTTGTCTGGAAAGTCTGCGCTGTCTTTGTTTTCATCGGTTTGCGCCTGATTACGTAGGCTTCTGAACGATGTGCTAGTCCAAGGGTGGTCTAAAGCATTTAACGACTCTTGTGAAGAATACTCTACTGCAAAAGCTGCATTACCACGATCATCATTAAAGTTTGAACCGTATGAAAAAGTCGCTTTTTTGTTGTTATAGCTATTTAGGTCGGCAAAGCCACGGGTTAGGCTTACATCTAAACCTTCAATATTATCTTTTAAAATAAAGTTAACTACACCCGTTACGGCGTCAGCACCATATACAGCAGAGGCGCCACCAGTAATAATTTCAACACGTTCAATCCATACGCTTGGAATTGTATTAGTGTCAACTGATTGAGAGCCCGCAGAGCTTGATACGTGACGTTTACCGTTTACAAGTACAAGTGTGCGGTCTGTTCCCATATTACGTAAATCAAGGATGTTTAAACCTGCAGTACCTATAAAACGACCAGAGTTAGCCATTGAATAAGTGCTACCCAGTGCAGGAAGGTTATTTAATGCTTCACCAATATTAACAGCGCCACTATTTACAAGTTGATCGCCACTGATTACGGTTACGGGTGCCGGTGCAATTGCGCCTTCACGTAATATGCGTGAGCCTGTTACTTCAACGCGTTCTATTTTTTTTGCTACTTGCTCATCTTGAGCTAATACTGTGCTACTCGCTGTTGCAGCAGCGGTTAGTAGTGCACATTTAATGCTGTTGGAAATTAAAGAATAATGTTTCATGAGTTCCCTAATGGGTGTTTGTTATGAAAAAATGCTTAACAAAATTGGCATAGTTAAAGAGCAACATTGTCATCACATTTGGCTAAAGAACTAACGATTATTACACGCTCGTAAATAAGATTAAACCCTCTGAAAGCCTCTATATTGTTGTATTAAGGTTTGAAATTAATTTTATTTATAGTGTTTTAAGTTGTTACTTTTGTTTAAATTATGATGACAATAAGATAGGGTTTTTCTTGGTTGTTTACCTTTTTTGGCCACGTTGTTTACATTGAGTTATTAATATTAAAATTGGCGCGGTATTTTTGATCTATTTGCTGTTTATTTGACTCGTCAAAGTGATAGTTAAATTGCAGATGTAATTAACAGGTGTGTTTGTTAATTGTGCTATTAAGTTACTTAAATGTATATTTTTGCTGATTTAGCGAGCGGGGCGTTCAATGGTGTTATTAAAATAAATGTTTAAATTGAGTAAATTTCATCATCTTTATTAAATGTGTCGTTATTCATTTGTTGATCTAGATATATTCAATGTTAGTAAGATAGGTAGTTATTTGATTTTAACTTAATGCTGACAATTACCAATAATAAGTTGTAAACCCCCTTTACAGCATATAAAGAGTGATTGCTGATTCGTTACTTTATTCTGTTTACTTGATACAATTTGTATTATCAGTTTTTTTAGGGTTATTCATGAAATACACTTACCTCATTATTGTCATTTTATTTAGCTCGCTCAGTTATGCTAGCGAGACTATTGATCTAGAATTAAACATGAAAAACACAGGGCTTGCTTATAAAAAAGCGGTACAAGCTAGCCAGTTAACAGAGTTTAATACCGCAATTGATGAATTTATTAAGCTGGTTGAAGTAAGCAAAACGGCAAAGTTTTACAAGAAGCCCGAACAGTCGGTTAAGGGGCTTGATAAAGTGCTTACACAAGCAAGGCTTGCTAAACAAGCGGCTAATCAGCAAGGGCTTACTGCTGCTAAAGTACCGCTTAAACGCATTGATGATTTACGAAAAAAATATCATAAACTACATGAGCCACCAGGCTTTTTTGAATTATTGTTTGGAAAGTAAGGAATAGTTATGGAAATTTCGGTTTCATTATTAGAAGGCCAAAAGCAAAGTGCTAAATTTGGTGATTTGGAAGTCATTAGCGATCAGAGTATTTCGGCTGGTGGTGGTGCAGAGCACCCAGAACCATTTGACTACTTTTTAGTGAGTATGGTTTTGTGTGCAGGGTTTTATGCGCGAAAATTTTGTGAGCAACGTGACATTTCTACAGAAGGTATGACACTTACACAAAACAACGAAAATGTAGATGAAAATGGTAAAAAGTTATTTTCAATCGAAATTAATTTGCCTGATGGTTTTCCTCAAAAGTATAAAAAAGCATTAATTGCGGCAGTAAATACATGTACTGTTAAAAAAGTAATTCAAGCTGTGCCTGAGTTTTCTGTTGTTGTAAAATAAATTCACCAATATGTAGGTAACTTTAACGAGTTACCTCTTTCATTTTAATACCCTTGCCTTGCCGCTCACCCTAAAATACGACGTTTTTAGATAGCTATAAACACAACAATTACGAGTTGTAATTTGGTGTATTTTTTATTGGCTTTTCAATATGTGATGCTTTTATAAACACTCCTGATGGCTATTTAAACAAATAAATCAAAAAGTAATCACTTAGTTCAAAAATACTGGCTATTCATGTTTAGGCTGTTATAACTATAAACACAACAATAAAAATAGTTAAATCATATTTACAGTAGATACTGAGGTATTTTATGAGCGACGCAATACAACAAGAACAAATAGATCAAGGGGTAATGGAGACCTTAAGAGAGCGCGACCATAGTGCCTTAGCACAGCAAGTTAACCATCTTGCATGCAACCACAACGATATTATTGAGCTGCTGGCTCACTATATGGCGTTGAGCGAGCAAGAAAATGATGAACTATTTGATGACTGGTACGATAATCTATCAAAAGACCAACATACTGTTTTAAAAGTATTTGAGGTATATAGAGGCCAATACGAACATCAAAATTAAATCTTTATTTAATTAATAGCTTGTATTGGTTGTATACTAAGATTTATTGATAAAGATTATACGGCGGTTAATTTGAGTAAGAGTTAATACAAGTTAGCTTTTAACATTTTGTCGATAACATTACTTATATTACAGATAAAGGCGTGCTTTAAAGTGCTAAATTCAGAATCGATAAAAGCGAGAAACAATGTAAAGGTAATTGGTAGCGGCTCTAAAACATTGCTATTTGGACATGGATTTGGATGTGACCAAAACATGTGGCGTTTTTTAACTCCTTATTTAGATACGCAATTTAGGGTTGTGCTTTTCGATTATGTGGGGTCAGGTAATTCGGATATATCTCAATACGAAAAACAGCGATACAAGAAACTAGAAGGTTATGCATTAGATGTTATAGAAGTATGTACTGCTTTGGAATTATTTGATGTTGTATTTGTTGGTCATTCTGTCAGTAGTATGATTGGTGCCTTGGCTGCTTTTGAAAGGCCTGATTTAATTAGTAAGTTAATTATGGTATGCCCCTCGCCTTGCTTTTTAAATTTCCCGCCAGATTACCAAGGTGGCTTTGATAAAGAAGACTTGCAAGAATTATTAAGCTTAATGGATAAAAATTATATCGGTTGGGCTGATTACCTTGCACCTTTAGTTGTAGGTAATGCTAACTCGGCTGAGTTGATTGGCGAGCTTTCAGGTAGTTTTTGTTCTACCGATCCTGTTATAGCCAAAAATTTCGCAGAGGCGACGTTTTTTTCTGACTATCGTTTTCTATTAAAGAAAATAAAACAACCTACATTAATTTTGCAAAGCCAAGATGATGCTTTGGCGGATGTATCTGTTGGTGAGTTCGTAAAACAAGAGATAGAAACCAGCTCGCTCATTGTTATAGCCGCCCAAGGCCATTGTTTACAAATGACTCATCCCGAGATTGTAAGTGAATCTATTATTAATTACATGCAGTAATTGGTGTGAGTAAATTCAACCCAAATAATGTAACACCAACAACTTATTCAGTTGACTGCTTTCTATGCGGTGCTTTAATAACTGACTCTAAAAATACAATTGTTTATGTAAACAACTATTTTGAAAGCCACTTACTTTGGAAGCCGGACGAGTTAGTGGGTCAAAATATAAATAAAATTTTGACAAAATCGTCAAGAATTTTTTTTCAAAGCTACCTTATTCCCACCGTACTTCATGAGAAAAAGTCTGAAGAAATGCAGTTGATCATTTTTAATGGGCAAGGGCGAAAAACCCCGATGACTATTAACGCGCATATAAATGAAGAGGGATTGGTGTTTTGGAGCCTATTCAATTCATCAAAGCAGGATCAACTTTATGATGAGCTAATAAAAACACGAGAAAAACTAGAAGAGCAGGCTGAAGAGTTAAAGTCATTAGCTTCTACTGACGAGCTAACTAATTTGTTAAACAGAAGAGAAATGAATTACCGCAGTACTTTACTGTTAGAACAATCGTTAAGATCAAAGCAGTCTGTAGCCTTGCTTGTTATAGATATAGATAATTTTAAATTAATTAATGATACTTTTGGCCACTTAGAAGGCGATCGTGTTTTAAAAGAGCTTGGGCAAGCACTAAAAAGTTTTGGACGACAAACCGATTTAATTTCCCGCTATGGTGGTGAAGAATTTTTAATCATGCTATCAGACACAGATAAAAAAGGGGCCTTACTATTTTGTAATAGATTGCATGCCATTATTGCGGACATATTAGTCGATAATAAGCCTGTGACTGTGAGTATAGGTATGACCATAAGTAATACAATAAACACATTTATAGATTTATTTACACAAGCAGACAACGCTGTTTACCAAGCAAAATCGCTTGGTAAAAATAGAACTCAGCTGTTTGGGGACGATAACACTATTTAATGATTAGTATCGTTGTTGCATGTATTGTTGAGGAGTGAATTGCTGGGTTGCCAAATTCTATCCCATATTTTATCCATATCATTGAAGCTTGGACGTTGACTTATTTTGTCAAAATTACTGGCTGTGAGTCCCTCTGAATTTATTTCACCTACTTGAAAATTAAACACATACTGACATTCCATTCCCATGCGCAAGTCTGACAAAATCACTTTGTTTTGCTGCTCTCTTACTGAATAGAACCCTTTTGTAAACCATTGCAAGCGTTTTACACCCCATTCATTTTTAATGTTATTTAATAGCGAGGGATTTGTAGGATATGCACTAAGTGTTACCTCGTCGGGTTCATCAAATACAGAGGCATAGCCTTCATAGTAATGATCGTCAGACATAACAACGACTCGCCAAAGCAAGGTAGTAAGTGGCGCTGGTGTGCTTATATACTTCTCAGACGTAATGTTTTTGTTGTTTAGCGCCGTTTTTACTTTGTCATCAATCATGACTTTCAATGCAAAAGACGTACATAAATAAAGTGAGCTTAATCCAAGCGCAATACTATTAATTTTGTAGGCGGTGTTTGATGATACTTTAGGAAGTAACGTACACACCAATCCTAGCAATAATGGAAGTGTATAAAGGGGATCAATTATAAACATATTTGATAACGCAAAAGGGTACTCAGTAAACGGCCACATTAATTGGGTGCCATATACGGTAAAACTATCTAGCAATGCGTGGGTTGATAAGCACAAAAACACTAACCAAAACCATCTCACTTTGTAAGTTTGCATGCCAGAGTGTAATTTTAATATAAGCCATACGATAAGTGGGCTTATTAATAAATGGATAAAGAAGGAATGGCTAAAACCGCGATGATAAGTAAATGACTCTACAGGGCCGCCATAAGGTAAAAAAACATCTAAGTCGGGCAAGGTGCCAAGCGCTGCACCCCAAAATACCGCTTTACGACCAATTTTATTGCCTAGCACGGCGAAGCCTACAGCACTACCCAAAGCAACCTGTGTTAACGAGTCCATATCAATCCTTTATTAATTATAAGTCTGTTTATACTGATTAAAAGCGTAAAAAGGCCACTTATAATGCAAGCTTTGGTTTTATAAAATCTAAAAATGCAACAATGCGAGACGACACCGCACTGTTTTTGTAATAAACGGCTTGTATATCTTCTCGGTGGTTTGGTGTTTTAATACTATTTGGTAAAACATTGACTAACCTACCAGCTTTTAAATCGTTTCCAATCATTAAATGCGAGAGTAAAGCAATGCCTTGGTTTGCTATACATAGTTGTCTAATTGTTTCGCCGCTGCTTGCTGTGATTTCAAACGAAAGCTTTGAGGGTATGTTAAGAGGCCAGTTATTGAGCGCGGGTGAGTCGGTAAAGCCGATAAGTTTATGTTGGCCCAAATCGCTTGCTTGAGTAAGTTCAGGTGCGTTTTTCAAATACTCAGGGCTTGCGACCAAATGCAATTTACTGGCCCCCAACTTTTTTGCATACAGGTTTGAATCTTTTAAATCACCAATACGTATGGCTAGGTCAGTTTTATGCTCTAGTAAATCAATAATGCTGTCGTGAGAGGTAATATCAAGCGTAATGTGGGGGTACTGCATATTAAACTCAGCAATCAAAGGTACCAATTGATGCAGTACAAAAGGGCTTGCTGCATCAATACGTAACTTTCCACTGGGCGACTGTTTTAACAGTTTGATTGCCTCTTCGCCGGTTTGTAAGGTGTTTAAGCCATCACGAGCATATTTAATAAAGGTATGGCCCTCTTCGGTTAGCTCTAATCGGCGGGTGGTCCTGTTTAGTAACGTACATTGTAGCGTATTTTCAAGACGAGACACGGCACGCGACACTTTTGCTACTTGCTGATTAAGCAAGTTCGCGGCTGCTGAAAAACTCCCGCTATCTACTACCGTTAAAAACATTTCTAAGTCTTCGGTTTTTGCATGCTGAGCCATATTTTAGCACCTTACTTTTGCATTTATTACAAAAGTATTTTGTCACTAATGCTATTTTTTGCAAACACATTTTTAGTCAAACTGTAAGTCTTAACTAATAATGAGGATTTAATTATGCCATTGGCTTTGTGGGCGCTCACCTTAAGCGCATTTGCAATAGGAACAACCGAGTTTGTAATAGTGGGATTAGTGCCTACTATTGCAAACGATTTAGGCGTAAGCCTACCTTCAGCGGGTTTGCTAGTGAGTTTATATGCGGTAGGTGTGGCTATTGGTGCACCGGTACTTACTGCACTCACCGGGAAATGGAATCGTAAAATTGTACTTATAAGCTTAATGGGCTTATTTGTGCTGGGGAATTTATTAGCATGGCAAGCGCCAAGTTATGAAACATTAATACTTGCGCGTATTTTAACAGGCTTAGCCCACGGGGTGTTTTTCTCAATTGGTTCTATGATTGCCACAAGCTTAGTAAGTAAAGATAAAGAGGCCAGCGCTATTGCAATTATGTTTACGGGACTCACGGTTGCACTTGTAACAGGAGTGCCATTAGGAACGTGGATAGGCCAGTATTTTGGCTGGCGTGCAACATTTTTAGTGGTATCAGTGTTGGGCTTAATTGCTTTGGTAGGAAGTGCTATTTTGGTACCCAAAAACTTGAAGCAGTCTATCCCTGCAACCTTTAAAGAACAGCTTCAGGTTATTGTTAAACCGCGCTTATTACTCGTATATTTAATGACTATTTTAGGCTATGGCGGCACGTTTACAGCATTTACTTATTTAGCGCCGATTTTAGAGCAGGAAACTGGCTTTGCACCCTCAGCTATTGGTTTAATTATGCTGGTTTATGGTGCATCTGTAGCGGTAGGCAATATTTGGGGTGGAAAACTTGCGGATAAACGCGGACCAATAAGTGCACTCAGTATTATATTTAGTGCTCTTAGCATTATTTTATTGGCACTTACATTTACCATGGATAATAAAGTAGCTGCCGTACTTACCATTTTAGTTTGGGGCGCCTTTGCGTTTGGTAACGTGCCAGGCTTACAGCTTTACGTTGTAAAACAAGCACAAAAACATACACCTAATGCTGTGGATGTTGCATCTGGATTAAATATAGCCGCTTTTAATATTGGTATTGCACTTGGCTCAATCATTGGTGGAAGCGTAGTGGAAAGTATGACTCTGCGAGACACAGCATGGATAGGCGCCGTCATTTCTGTATTGGCACTTATAGTGACTCGTTACAGTGGCTTGCTCGATAAGTGTGAAATTCAGCGAGCATAAAGTGTAAACTTTGTATCATTAAACCCTTGAAACGCATTTTTATAACCTCATAGCTACTGTGAGGTTATTTTTTGAGAAAGTAAAAGGTGTATTTTTTAACGCTATTCAATAGCTGTATTTTAAACCAACGTATAAGGATAGATTCATGACACAACGTGTAATTGAAATGCCGAATTTAGGTGTTGGAACATTTCGTTTAGAAGGCGATACTGCATACAACTCGGTAAAAATGGCATTAGATGTCGGGTTTCGCCATATAGACACAGCGCAAATTTATGGTAACGAAGAGCAAGTAGGCCAAGCTATAAAAGATAGTAACATTCCGCGCAGCGAAATATTTTTAACGACTAAAGTGTGGAATAACAAACTCAATAAAACTGATTTTATTGCAAGCGTAGAAAAGTCTTTAGAAAAGCTGCAAGTAGACTCTGTTGATTTATTGCTTATTCATTGGCCTGCGCCATCAAACGATGAGCCAATGAGTGAGTACCTAACTGAGCTTTTAAAAGCTAAACAGCTTGGTTTAACAAAACATATTGGCGTGTCTAATTTCACTATTGCAAACTTAAACGAAGCAATGCAAACGCTAGACTCGCGTGAAATATTTACTAACCAAGTTGAGGTACATCCTTACTTAACCAATACAAAATTACGTGCGTTTTGCGCTCAGCACGGTATACACGTAACGGCTTATATGCCGTTTGTGGTCGGTAAAGTACTAAAAGATGAAACGATTCTTGATATAGCGAATAAGCATAACGCTTCACCTGCGCAAATTGTAATTGCTTGGGAAAACGCAAATGATATGACTACTATTCCATCGTCAACCAAGCGTAAAAACTTGGAAGATAACTTTAACGACCATGTTAAGTTAGACGATGAAGACATTGCCCGTATTGATGCACTTGATTGTGGCGACCGCCAAGCAACGCCTGATTTTGCGCCGCAGTGGGATCAGTAATAAAATACGCAAAACAACATTAGGTGTAGCAAAACTGCACCTTTGTTTTTTAAAAAGGACTGATCATGTTAACGGTAATTGCCACAATCGCGAGCAAAAATATTGATGCAGAAGTTGTATTAAGCGCACTCGAAAATCTACAAAAGTACTCGCGCCAAGAAGTTGGCTGTCTACGTTATGAGCTATCGGTAAAAAGTGACGCGCAGCAAACGACTTATTTAGTGACTGAACAGTGGGCATCAGATGAGCATTTTGAATCGCACAAAAACGAGCCACATTTTAAAGCTTTTGGAACACAAGTTACCGGGCTTCTAACAAACAGTAATATTGACGTTTACAACACCATTGGCTAGTAAAAAGCACTCTTATTAGTTAGTAAAATACAGTGGCGACGTAAACATACATCGCCATTTGCGTTCCTCAGTATTTTAAACCCCAAGCGGGTATAAATCTCAGCCGTATTTATTTAATCGATAAATCGTACTTTAAAATAAGTGCATCTATGTAACGGGCACGCAATGTGTGTTGTTTTTCGTGATCAGCCCCGTGCCCTAATGCTTTATTGAGCAGCTTCATAGCGGGGTGAAGCTGCGTACGCTCTTGTTGGTTTAAACTTCCTTTAGTGCGCAATTCAGTAATATCGTCTACCAGCAAGCGGCCTATATCCACACATACTATTTCGTCAATTAACCCGTTTTGTGTCAGTACACCGTATTTGCTGCATAAAAACTGTTGCCACACTTGCTGTAAATGCTCGTCTATTTCGCAGCCAAATAATTCTTCATTAAAATTAAAGCCTTGCTGAGCAAGTTTACTCAGGCTTGCTGTGTACTGCTGCGCAAAGTAATTAAAGGCATTGCTTGAGGATTCAATTTTTTGTTTTATTAGCCCTTGCCCCCAATTTACACAACCTCGCGGGTAATAATCATCGTACTCTTCACATTCATACAAACCAGAATACGAGCTGCAACTTAACTGGCTTTTTATACAATAACTTGGTTTAGGAAAAATACTTTGCTGCTGCCATGTATCTAGTTGCTCGGCGTCAATATTTAAAGCATGGCAAAGCTCATCGGTGGTATAAAAATGAGTGGCTAAGTAGTCAGATAAACGCATAAAGGCTCGCTTAAAGTTAAAAATACAAACACTGTTTAAATGTACAGTGTTTGTATTTTGTATTATCAAACTAAATAACACAAGCCATTTTACGTTTATTATTAGCTTAGGCCTGCAAAAATGCGTGTAAGTATGTTACAAATAGCGCAAGTTTTATAAATAATGAATTTTTATGCGCACCCTAGAACAAATTAAACAAGCAAGCTTAATTACTGCTATTAAAACCCCGTATTTAGCAAATGGTGAAATAGATTTAGTCAAGTATGATGAACTCGTCGAAATACAAATTGCAGCGGGTGTAGATGGCATTGTGGTTGGTGGTACAACCGGCGAAGGTCAGTTAATGAACTGGGAAGAGCATTTAATGCTTATTGCGCACAGTGCAAACAAGTATGGCAATCAGTTACTAATTGTTGGTAATACAGGCAGTAATAATACACGCGAGGCAATAAAAGCCACTAAATATGGCTTTGCAAGTGGAATGCATGCAGCGCTGCAAATTAATCCATATTATGGCCGTACGTCTATTGCGGGTGTAAAAGAGCACTTTAAACGCGTGCTCGATATAGGCCCTGCGTTTATTTACAACGTAGCAGGGCGCACAGGGCAAGATTTAACACCTGATATTATTGAGCCATTAGCAAAACACCCTAACTTAATTGGTGTAAAAGAATGCGGTGGTAACGAGCGAATTGCACATTACGAGCAGCAAGGTATTGCGTGCTGGTCTGGTAACGATGACGAAGCGCACGACGCACGCCATGTACACAAAGCCCACGGTGTTATATCGGTTACCTCTAATCTTATTCCAGGGTTGTTTCGCCAGCTAATGGATACTAAAAATGATGCGTTAAATAGCTCATTACAACCTTTAATGAACTGGTTGTTTTGCGAGCCAAACCCGATTGCAATAAACACGGCATTGATGATGACGGGCGCGGTAAACCCCGTATTTAGATTGCCGTATTTGCCACTGAATGATGAGCAGCAACAAATAGGGTTGCCACTCATTAATCAGTTAAATGAAGCCGATGTAGTAGGTGGCAAGGCGCGTTTACTTAACAGCGATGAAGTATTAACTCTTTCTTAATTAAGATTTAAGCCAAAAGTGAAGCGTAAATGATTTCACTTTTGGCCTATTTTATTGCCAGTAATAATTTAATTTAAATTTCCAGCTTGTTAATTTTGCATGCTTATAACTGAAACGAATGTCAAAATTTTGATTAATTGGAATTGATATTTCAGCTTGAGTTGATGACTTCTCATCATTTCCTAAAATAAATTGTTCGTGAGAAGCTCTTAATTTTATATCTGAGTATAGTGTTGTTATTACACCTAGTTCTAACGATGAATCATAAATCTTGTCTGTAGCAGCGAGATCTCCAATATACCCGTTAGCAAGCGTAAAAATTAAGGTTTTATTATTGTTGGTAAGATAAGATTTACCTATTCCCCCCATTAAAAACGTGTTTGTGCAGCTTCTGCAAAGTGTATTCTGTCTTTCAAAACCAGCATTAATTTTCCATGATAAGTTATTTTCTTGTGGCCATTCAACGTAGGCTGGTGAAAAGGACTCAAGGTCCAGTAAGTGTAGTTTATCTAGGTACACCTTAGAGTTTAAAATTGAGACTTCGGTATCAACCATTTCTAAATTAGAAAACGCAATGCGTGCAACATCTGACGCTAAGGAATCAAAATAACTTAGCCTAAATCCTAACCCTAGGTTGTGCTGTTCATTTACTCGTGTTGAAGAAACAGAAATGTTTGACGGCTTTTGCCCTTTGTGAGGCGCTTGTTGGGTATATGATGAGACTAGCACTTCATTACCAATTGGGAGTGTTAAACGCGTTTTAATAAGCGCCTTTTTTAAGCTTTTAATATGGTCAATATTGTGTTTTTTTATTTGCTGTAATTGGACTAGTTCAAATAATGTTTCAATAATTCGCTTTTTACTTTTTATATTGAGTGAGGTGAAATCATTTTGCTCAAGAAAATCAGGTGTTTTGTATATTTTCTCTGCAATGTTTGATTCGTTGGCCGTCAGCTTTTTCATGTACTCAATAAAAACAGTACTCCTAGATGGCGTAAAGAGTACGTCTTGAACCAGCTTTTTATTGTTATAAGTTGCCTGATTTAATTTTGAAAAAACAGTTGTAGGGATCATCCAAGGCGAACTGTTATTTGTTAACTGCTCTCCTATAACAAGCTCTATTAGCTGCGCAATATGAAAAGCACAGTTTTCATCAGCAAAATAGTAATCGAATTGCGCACCGAGTATTTCCCATAAATGATTAGCAATAAACCTTGTATCGTTATTTTTTAAGGCTAACTTATATTCCCAAAGGTCTCTTAGTTCTATCTCGCCATAATTATGTTGGTGGCGGTAAAACAATTGATCTGAAAATCCCGCTTTATAACCGCCAAACAAGCCTTTTGTTATATAAACTAGTCCATTTTCGTTATCCGGTACATGAGCACCATAGTTTATGCTGTAATCGAGTAGTTTATTATTTTTGGCTGATGACCGATTTAGTTTTAACAACAAATGCCCATAAAGTGATGCGGGGTTACTCATATAACCCGATGCAAATATTAGGCTTATAGAATGTATAGGCTGCTCATCTCGCCATTGTTCTAGTTCAATACAGGAGGATTTAGGCTGCGTAAATGTGAGCCCTTGTTTTTGTAGCCACGTGTATCTTGCTGGGTATTTGCATTGTGTTAATGGATTTGAATTAAAGCTTTGCACAGTCGCTTTTAGTTCTTCAAAAGGGCTTGTTGCTCCCAGTGGAGATATAAAAAATGACGTGTTTGTAATATAGCTCTCATTAAACGCTGGTTTTTTGTAATGGCCTAAACTTAGCCATGTGGGATGTTGTGCTAATTGTTTTAATGTTGTTGATGCTTGAATATTAAACGAAGCAATAAAAAAAATAAAAATTATTGAAGAATGAATTTTCATAAATACCCAACGGGCTTGGGGTAGAAGAGCTAAAAGGGCTAAATTAGCCCTTTTATATATTATATTGCAGAACAGTTAGCTGAGAACTGGCTAGCAATGTTGCTTTCAACAAGTGTGTAAAGAGCCTGAGCATCGTTTACAGATGTTTGAGCAAAATCATTACGTATTGTTGAGATCATTTGCGTGTGAGCTGCGCTGTCACAACCACGTACATTAAGCATTGCTGAGATGTACTCGCCTTCACCTTGTGCAATTTCTTGCTCTAAGATTGGGAATGTTTGTTGAATAAATTGTGCAGTTTTAACGTTTGCACCTTTACAGCTTTCTACAGATGAAACATTTGAAGAAACAGCTGTTGTTCCTAAATCCCAAATAATGTTTGAGATAGCAGCGGCTGTACCATTATCAGGAAAAACCATTGCACCGATACCACATTGTTGCCATGGGTTAACATCTGCTTGCGCTGGGGTTACTACGAAAGCACTTGCTAATACTGCTGCAGTTAAACATCTTTTTATCATTATTAAATCCTTATTTAAATGTCCCTTAAATGGGGCTTGAATTCTATACATAAGAAAGCTGTAGAGCAATAACACGTTTAAAAAAAATTAATAATAAGTATATTTTGTAAATTTTTATGAGGTAAATATTTTTGCGAGAAGTGAGATTGCGGCTACTTTGTGAAAGAAACTCTTGGGTTACAGGTAAGGTACTTTTATAAAACAAAATATTTAAATAGTAATATTGTTTAAAACTAACTGTTGGCTCATTTTTACTGTATAATTTGCGACCCTTGATAATGTGGCCGTAGGTTATACAGCATGAATTTTAAATCTTTTAGTTTCGCACCTGAAATCATCCAGGCATTAGACGAACTCAACTATCACACTCTTACGCCCATTCAACGCGCAGCAATTCCAGCTGTTCGTAAAGGTAAAGACGTTTTAGCCAGTGCACAAACTGGTACCGGTAAAACTGCCGCGTTTGCTTTACCTGTTATCCAAAAATTAATTGAATCAGACTTAAGCACAACCAATGCACCTAATGCTTTGGTTTTAGCACCAACACGAGAATTAGCAGAGCAAATAGCCAATAACTGTAAAGAATATGCAAAGCATACCTCACTAAAAGTAGTGAGTTTATTTGGTGGAGTAAATACCGCAGGCCAAGAAAACGCATTAAAAGCAGGCGTTGATATTGTAGTCGCAACTCCGGGTCGTTTATTAGATCACATTCGCCTAGGTAACTTAAGCTTGGCCAATGTAAAGCACCTAGTACTTGATGAAGCCGACCGTATGCTTGATATGGGCTTTATCACAGATATGCAAACTGTGATTAAAAGCTGTGCTGATGACCGTCAAATTTTATTATTTTCGGCTACATTCCCTGCAGCTATTAAACAATTTGCTTCTAAGGTACTTAAGCAACCTGAAATTGTGCGTGTTGACCAAACTAACAGTACCGCATCTACTGTACAGCACGTTGTATACCCAGTGGAAGAGCGCCGCAAACAAGAACTTCTTTCTGAGCTGATTGGTAAAAAGAACTGGCAGCAAGTACTTGTGTTTGTAAATATGAAAGACACAGCGGATGAGCTAGTTAAAGAATTAAATCTCGATGGCATTCCTGCAACCGTTTGCCATGGCGATAAGTCACAAGGTAACCGACGCCGTGCTTTACGTGAGTTTAAAGAAGGTAAGGTACGTGTGTTAGTGGCCACTGAAGTTGCTGCGCGTGGTATTGATATTGATGGATTACCGCGTGTAATTAATATTGACTTACCATGGCTTGCTGAAGATTACGTTCACCGTATTGGCCGTACAGGCCGTGCTGGTAATCAAGGCCAAGCAATATCGTTTGTAAGCCGTGAAGAAGAAAATACATTATTTGAAATCGAAGCATTAATTGGTCAAAAAATTAAGCGTGTTTACCTTGAAGGCTATGAAGTGAGTAACCGCGAAGTGCTTATTGATAAAATAGGTAAAAAGCCGGCTCACTTACGCCGTACTCGTTCTAATAAGTTATCAGGGCAAGCAACGGGCGAAGCTCGCGCGGTAAACCGTTCGCGTATATCTAATGTGCGTAAAAGTTTAAAAGGTGCAAAGTTGTCACTTAAAAAATAACAACTCATATAAGAATTAATAAAACCTGAGTTTTTACTCAGGTTTTTTTATGGTCGAAATAAAGGCTTCGTCGATTATTTGAGCATGTGTGTAAGCTGCCTGTGGCTGGTTTTTATTTGCAATAATAGATAACCCAACAGGTAGTCCACTAACTTGACCAGCAGGAAGAGTAATATGAGTGGTGCCGGCAATTGCTGATAAAGAACTACTACTGCCTTGAAAGTTATCACCATTTACTAAGTCTGTTTTCCATGCAGGTGATGTTGTTGGGGCAATGACAACATCCACATTATTATTTTTGTATAAATTAGTAATTGCAGCTGTGGCCAGTGTGCGGTAACGGTGTTTAGTTTTTTGGTATTTGTCTGTTTGTGTTAAGTCGACAGCATTGGCTTGTATTAAAATATCTTGCCCAAAATGAAGCATTTCAGCTGCTTTGTTTTGTTTATTAAAATCATAAAGTAATACGTAATATTCATCGACAAAAAGCGTAGCTAGATCATCAGATATATCAATATTGACTACTGTATGACCTGCCTGTTTGAGCGCTGAGAGCTGTTTTTTGTATAAACGCTGGGTCTCTACTGTAAACTTATCACTGGGCAACGCACCAATAACTAATGATGGTTTTGTAACTTTATATTGTGCTTGCAATTCAAAGCTATGTGTTGAAGTATCAAGCGGATCGCGTCCTTGTAGCACAGATAATACTAGGCGGGCATCTTTTAATGAGTGTGCCATTGGGCCAACACTGTCTTGGCTACTAGAAAGTGGCACTACACCAGAGCGCGATACTTGGCCCATGCTTGGTTTTATAGCATAAACGCCATTTACAGAAGCGGGGCAGGTAATAGAGCCATCGGTTTCTGTTCCAAGGGCAACAGGGGCAAAGTTAAGTGCGATGGCAACCGCTGATCCTGAGCTCGAACCACAGGGATTTCGGGTTGTATCATGCGCATTGTGTGTTTGCCCGCCAACTGCACTCCATCCAGACGATGAGTAAGACGATCTAAAATTTGCCCACTCACTTAAATTGGTTTTACCTAAAATAATAGCGCCCGCATTTCTTAACTGCTTAACAACAAATGCATCGTTATTAGTTATATTATTTTTAAGAGCTAAAGAGCCAGCTGTTGTTGGTAATGATCCAGTGGTTTCTATGTTATCTTTTAAAAGTACGGGTATTCCATGAAGAGGCCCAGCCCAAAGCCCTTGAGCACTAAGTTCATCAATTTTTTTTGCTTGCGTAACAGCTGTAGGTTCAATATTTATGACGGCATTAAATTGAGGGTTAAGCTGATTAATTCGTTTAATATAGCCTTGAGTAAGTTGTTGAGCGGTAATTTTATTATTTTTATACGCCGAGTGGATCTCATCTATTGTTTTTAGCTCGAGTGCTGAAGTGTTAAAAGCAACGACCCAGGTTAATAATCCTAATAATTTTTTTATCATAAAAAAGTACACAAATAATTGTTTGGTTACTTTTAACACAAAAAAGCCCCACAATGTGAGGCTTTACGATAATTAACTAAATAGCGCGTTTAAGCGTTTTCAAGCATTGAAAGCGCAACAGCTTCGGCTGCTTTAATGCCATCAATACCCGCTGATAATATACCGCCAGCGTAGCCTGCACCCTCACCTGCAGGGTAGAGTCCTTTGGTGTTAATGCTCTGAAAGCTTCTATCACGTTTTATACTAATGGGTGATGACGTGCGCGTTTCAACACCCGTTAGTAATCCATCATTAGTAGAAAACCCACGTATTTGCTTATTAAAAGCAGGAATAGCCTCACGTAACGCTTCAATAGCAAACGCAGGCAATACGTTACTTAAGTCAGTTAACTTAATTCCTGGTGTGTAAGAGGGTTTAACATCGCCTAAATCAGCAGAAGATTTGCCTTTTAAAAAGTCGCCGATAAGCTGGGCTGGTGCATCATAGTTTTCGCCGCCTAGCTTGTAAGCTTGCTCCTCTAATTTGCGCTGCAGCTCAATACCCGCTAAAGGATGGCCTGGGAAATCTTTTTCAGGTGAAATACCCACAACAATAGCACTATTTGCATTGCGTTCACTGCGTGAATATTGGCTCATACCATTGGTAACAACTCGGCCTTCTTCAGATGTTGCCGCAACTACAGTGCCACCAGGGCACATGCAAAAGCTATATACAGTGCGTCCGTTATTACAATGATGCACGAGCTTGTAGTCGGCAGAGCCTAAAATTGGGTTGCCAGCATTTGGTCCAAAGCGACACTCGTCAATCATTGATTGCTTGTGTTCTATTCTAAAGCCAACTGAAAAGGGCTTGGCTTCTACATAAATGCCTTTATCGTGAATCATTTTAAAGGTATCGCGTGCGCTGTGCCCAACGGCAAGAACAACGTGTCGTGTTTCAACATGTTCACCGTTAGAAAGGGTTAAGCCTGTTACTTGACCGTCATCTAAGTGAATATCATCTACACGGGTACTAAAGCGAATTTCACCACCTAACTCTATAATACGAGCGCGCATTTTTTCAATCATTGTCACAAGTTTAAACGTACCAATGTGAGGCTTACTTACATACAAAATTTCTTCAGGTGCGCCTGCTTCAACAAATTCGGTAATAACTTTACGGCCATAATGCTTTGGATCTTTTACTTGGCTATATAATTTGCCATCTGAAAATGTACCCGCGCCGCCTTCACCAAACTGCACATTTGATTCGGTGTTTAGTGTTTTTTTACGCCAAAAGCCAAAGGTGTCTTTGGTACGCTCTCGTACTTCTTTTCCACGCTCAACAATAATTGGATTAAATCCCATTTGTGCAAGCACTAAGCCTGCAAATAAACCACAGGGGCCAAAACCTATAACAACGGGGCGCTCTGTGATGTTTTTATTTGCTTGAGCTACAAATTTATAGGATGTGTCGGGCGCTGTTTTAACATGTTGATCTTTTGCAAATGCAGCTAAAAGCTCAGCTTCGTTATCAACTTCTATATCAAGGGTGTAAATAAGTAATATGGCTGTTTTTTTTCGCGCGTCGTAGCCACGTTTAAATACGTTATAACTGTGTAATTGTTCTGGTTGTATTTTTAGTTTGTTGATAATGGCTTGGCCAATGGCATTTTCATCATGATCAAGTGGCAATTTTATTTCAGTTAAACGTATCATTAATATCTCTATTTGGTGTCTTAGCGGTTGTATATCCGCTCACAATAAGAAAGTGTAGGGCGCGAATTGGCTTTACATTAAGGGCGCATATACTACGTTAAATTGGCTAATTATGGCAGTTATTTATTGTATTTTTGAGGTGAAAGGGTATGATCGCGCACTATTAAATTAGCTTTATGGTACAAAAAATTTATGGCGTTTGTAGTTACTGAAAATTGCATAAAATGTAAGTACACCGATTGCGTATCAGTGTGTCCTGCCGATGCATTTTTTGAAGGCCCTAATTTTTTAGCAATTAGCCCAATTGATTGTATTGATTGTGGATTATGCGTACCGGAATGCCCAGCTGAAGCAATTTATCAAGAAGATGAGTTACCCGACTCTCAAAAAGAGTTCACTGAACTTAATGCAGAGCTTGCCTTAATTTGGCCGCGCATTACCCAAGTCAAATCTGCCCCAGATGATGCAGACACATGGAATGGAGTTGAGAATAAGCTAAAGCTACTCGACACCTAACCGTCCAATTAAAATAATCCTTTATTATTAATTAGTTAATATTCAGCGAAATTTTGTTTGCAAGGTATTAACAAATGTACTCGCTTAAATTACACTCCGGCTTAGAAATTACTCATATTGGGTAAAGTTGTTCTAAATGGATGTTTATGCAGTACTTTATAACTATAAAAAAACCACTCACGCTTTTACTTTTATCCTTTTTTCTCCTATTTAATAGCTTCTGTGTATTTGCAGAAAAAGAGCAGGTATCGCTGGCACGAATCAATCAAAATATTAGTGTTGATGGCGTACTTGATGAAGCGCAGTGGCAAAAAGCGACCTACGTTCCTTTACTCGTTCAAGATGAGCCTAATGAAAGAGGCGCGCCTCCGGTAAAAACCGATGCCTACATGTACGAAGATGGCACAAATTTGTATGTTGGTTTTATTGCTTACGACCCTGACCCAGATCAAATACGTGCTTCACTTCGTGACCGAGATACCCTTTGGCAAGATGATACTGTCATACTTGTAATAGACACCTTTAATGATGAGCGCTCAGGCTATGAGTTTTTTGTTAACCCGTTAGGTGCACAAGGCGATTTACGCATGAGCGATACCGATGGTTGGCAGTCTGATCCGTCGTGGAATGCAATTTGGGATAGTGCCGGAAAAATTACCGATGAAGGTTATGTAGTTGAAATGCGTATTCCTTTTAAAGCATTGCGTTTTCCAGAAGATAAAAAAGACTTAACATGGGGGTTTTTGTTAATGAGAAACTACCCACGGGACGTGCTCTATCAAATATCTAACATGGGGTTCGACCGCGATGTCAAATGTAGCCTTTGCCAGTTTGATAAGTTAACGGGCTTAAGTGAAATTGAATCAAGTAAAAATGTACAACTTACCCCAACGCTTACAGCGCTTCGTCACGATGATAAAGCGCAACTTCCCGGTGACTGGGAGAACGGTAACATAGATACTGAAGCCGGTTTAGATTTACGCTGGGGAATAACAAAAGACGCGGTATTAAATGCGACTATTAATCCTGATTTTTCGCAAGTAGAGACTGATTCACTAGAGCTTGATGTGAATACAACCTACTCAATTTATTATGCAGAAAAAAGACCTTTCTTTTTAGATGGTGCCTCATATTTTAAAAGTAGCTTATTTGAGCTTTTATACACCCGAACCATTGCAGAGCCAACTTTAGGCGCTAAGTTAACCGGTAAAACGGATGGGCATAGCTATGCACTTATGTTAGCTGATGATGAAAACAGTAATATTCTACTTCCTTCAAATCAAGGCTCTGGTTTTGCTTCATTAAATGAAAAAACACAGGCAGCAGTAGGCCGTTATCAATATGACTTAGGTGATCAAGGAACGTTGGGCGTTTCAAGTACACACCGACAAAGCGATAATTATCGTAATACGGTACTATCAGTTGATGGCAGTTATTGGTTTAATCAGTCAGATACATTGCTTTATCAGGTTTCGTCAGCTGATACACAAAATTCTGACTTTTTGGTTGATAACTATGGACTATCCAAAACGCAATCTGATCAGGCATACGCAATTGAGTTAACGCGTGACAAGCGAGACTATAAACTTTACACATCTTATGAAAATATTGGTGAGGATTATCGCACCGATTTAGGATACCAAGAAAAAGTCGATTATGAAAAAGTGCTAATTGGTGGCGGTCAAACGTGGTATCGAGATGAGTTAGATTTAATTACTTCATGGTCTTATGAAGCTGATTGGGATAAAACCTGGTCGCAAAGTGGTGACTTGCTTGAGGAAGAATACGAAGGCTTTTTAAGTTTTAAGGGGCAAAAGCAGTCTTTATTTAATATTGGTTTTATCCATCGTAAAGAAAGTTATTACGATGAATTTTACAATCAGAATATAGGTTATCTTTACACTTCGCTTAAACCGACAAAAGACTTGAACTTATCGTTTTACTTAGAATATGCAAGCCGTATTGACTATACAAATTTAGAGCTTGGCGATGTAATTAATACACAAACGCAAGCAGTTTGGGATATAAACGATCATTGGCAAGTGGATATAAGACACAGTTATAGTAAGTTAGATAACCCACGAGATGACCGCGTTTACACAGCTAATTTAGTCGATTTTAGACTGCATTATAAATTTAACATGAGATCAATGTTAAAGCTGATTTTACAGGTTGAAGATATAGACAGAAACAAAGACGCTTATTTTTATCAAGTAAGCCAGACAAACAAAGACTATGGCAGCCAACTTGTTTATTCGTATAAGATTAACGCACAAACGTTATTTTACCTAGGTTACTCAGATAGAGGGTATCAGGATGACACACTAGAAAATATTGAGCGCGACCAACGCACCTTTTTTACAAAAGTAAGTTATGCATGGCAGCTTTAAAAGAATAGATAGATTTAAGCTCATAAACAAAATACACATATAAGCTGTTTGTGAGCAATCTATCAAATACATGGTCTGACTTTGCGCTAAAAATAATTGCCTTAACGAATAATCAATAACTTAGCTATATTAAAATGAACAAAAAATAGCATACAAGTCATTAATAATTGCTTACAAACAAAAATAGGGGATATAATGAGCATTTAGTTATTAAGGATTAGTATTGTTAGGGAATTTTTCATGAACAAATTAAAGCATGTTGGATTAATTTCCTTAGTCACTTTGTTATTTTGCTTTTACCTAAATGCTGAATTAACGAGCCAAATAAGCCGTACCAATCTGTTTCAGTCTAATTTTAGTGTTAAAAAATTTGATATAAGCAGCACCAGTTTAGATATTGCCCCTTGGTATAATCCTGTTTTAAGCGGTCATTATACAATTGACAGTGCTTCTCAAACATTACTTCTTGTTAAAACAACGGATCAACATTTTATTGCGGCTGATTCAAACGCACTCATCTTGATGGTGTTAACGTCGCCTAAAAACATTATTATTTTCTTCTCTTGTATACTTTTGCTTGCTGTCTACATAAAAAAACAAAGCAGGAAACAAAATCACAAACATAAGCTAAGCCAACTTAATCAGCAGGCTAATAAACTTTTAGAGTTGTTTAACTTAGATATTGAACCTGCTCAAAACCCTAATGGTATTAGTAACTTAAGCAAATCTATCACGACCTTAAATTTGCATGTAGTGAATTATGTGAAACAAACACAAACAAGTATATGCCAAGATAAATTAACACAACTCATCGATAGACATGCCTACATAGAGCATATTGGTAGGCACATAAATCAAACCGGTCAAAAAGAACTTACTTGTGCATTGTTGTTTATAGATTTAGATGGGTTTAAGCAAGTAAATGATTCATTTGGTCATAGTTTTGGCGACGAAATATTGGTGCAAGTTGCCACGCGATTAGCTAATGTGTTGCGTCACCATAAGTTGAGTAATATCAATTCTGCAAACCAGTTAGAACAAAATTTATCGCGTTTAGGCGGTGATGAATTCTCTATATTTATTGAATCGTTGGACGAAAGTGACAAAGTAGTCGACATAGCCAAGCAAGTACTTAGTGAGCTTGAAAAAGACTTTGTGCTTGGCAATAAGATTGTAAAAATTAGCGCAAGCATTGGTATTGCTACTTATCCAGAAAGCGCATCTACACCACAAGCACTATTACAACTAGCTGATGTAGCAATGTATCGTGCTAAAAGTGATGGTAAAGGTATTTTTAAAGTTTATTCTCCAGAAATGGGTAATAAAATGCGTCGCTATCATTACTTACTTGAAGAGCTTCGTTTAGCCATTGCATGCAAAGACTTTTATTTGTCTTTTCAGCCAATTGTGCACGTAGAAGATTGCATGATTGACTATTTTGAAGCGCTCACTCGATGGAATCACCCCGTTGAAGGTATGATCTCTCCCGCTGAATTTATTCCTATTGCTGAAGAATCAAATTTAATATTAGAGTTAGGTGATTGGATTATGCTTGAGTCATGCAGACAAATGGCTGCTTGGCACAATGCGGGTATGCGTAAAGTAAAAATATCAGTAAATATTTCCGGTATTCAGTTAAAACATCGTGATATATACGATTGGATCACAAAAATCCTCAAAAGTACGGGGTTACCGGCAACGTCTTTAATGCTTGAAGTAACAGAGTCTACCTTTATTCAGGCAAGCTCTAGAATTATTGATGAGTTGAGCAAGCTAAGAGAAGACGGTGTAACTATTGCTATAGACGATTTTGGTACCGGGTTTAGCTCTTTAAGTACGCTAGCAGATTTACCCATCGATGTTATAAAAATAGATCGCTCGTTTATTACACAAGCTAACAAAAGCAAAAAATATAACGATATACTCAATACAATTAGTGAGCTTGGGCAAAGATTGGGGCTTAAAATTGTCGCAGAAGGCGTTGAAGAAATCGCCCAGTTTGAGCTTGTGAAAAAATTAGGTGTGAGCTCAGTTCAAGGTTATTTAGTCAGTCGACCTGAGTCGTCAATTAATGTAGGAAATAAAGTGTTACGTAATAATAACGCTAATTTATCTGCATCTGGCTCTAGCGCCTGGGAAATTTCTAAATAAATGTGTTGCTAGGGCGTTTACTGGACAATTTTTTAATTAAGGCATAGCTTTAGTTAAACTAATAATAAAAACGAATGTAAAGGCTTAGATAATATGCATCGAAGCTCCCTAATCAAAGAAAACCTTAATGATACCGTTAGATTGCTTTACGAGAACGCTTATTCAGGTTTACTCGTCTCTTTATTTGCCAGCGCATGTATTGCTTTTAGTTTTAATAAAGGCGGATTGTTAAGCTATAACGACAAGCTAGTTTGGTGGCTTATTATGCTGCTTGCTTTGGGGATCCGTTTTTTAGATATTCGTCTATTTTTAAAAACAAACAAAACGGCTACCCAATTAGACCTACTAAAGTTTTCAACAGGGGTTATTATAACTGCCATTATATGGTGCAGTTATGCCTTGTATTTTCACACTTCTTTTGCCCCCCTAGAAGCCACAAGTATCATAATTATATTATCCGCTCTTGGTGGTGGCTCTGCCAATGTTTTGTCAGCACATAAGCTGACCTGTTTTGCTTATGCTTTTATTCTGTTATTTCCCTACGCTTTAGTGCTAATAATGTCTGAAGACTATTACGAAAATGTACTCGGCTTTTTGGGTATTGGCTATGGCTCAATTACCTTGTTAACTCTAAATAAAGCATCTGCATTTACACAACAGGCAATACATTTAAAAAATCAAAACAGCGATTTGCTAGAAAGAATGGAGCTAAGAGTTGATGCGCGTACTAAAGAAATAATGCATTTATCAAACTCTGATTCGCTAACTCAATTATTAAATCGAAATGCATTTTTAAATGATGCAAAAAAGAGAATTAAGCATTATCCAGACCCACCTTTTGCGCTATTTTTTATAGACCTAGATGGGTTTAAGAATATAAATGACGTGATGGGTCACAAGGTAGGCGATAATGTTTTAAGAAGAACAGCGAAACGTATTTCTGACGTGTGTGCTCATAATCAGCAAAAGTGCCGCTGGGGTGGCGATGAGTTTTTAATTTTAAGTGATTTTGTATGCAAAGAAAATACATACGATTTTGCTAAAGAAATTATTGATGCAATTACGCAGGATCATCCAGAAACAGAGCACGGTGCACGGGTAGGGGCAACCATAGGTATTGCACTTTACCCAGAGCATGGTAGAGATCTGGATGCCTTAATTTTAAATGCCGATATGGCAATGTATCATCAAAAGAGAATGAATCGTGGGCAAATAAGTTTTTTTAGCGAGTCGCTTCGTTCAGAATTAGAAAGAAAGCGCCTGCTTAGCGAAGAGCTTTTAACAGCGCTCATCAACAATTGTTTTTCGTTAGTATACCAGCCCATTATTGACTCTAAAACACATGATATTTATGCGATTGAGGCGCTTATACGTTGGCAATTGAAAGGAGAAAACATTCCTCCTGACGAGTTTATACCTATTGCTGAGCAGTATGGGTTAATTTCAAAAATAGGTTTTTGGGTACTCGAAACGGCATGCCAACAAGCACTTACTTTTCAAAAATTAACTCCAGATTTATCAGTCAGTATTAATGTATCTGTAATGCAGCTTAAGGAGATAGAGTTTGCCAGTAAGGTTAAAAGCATTTTGGCGGATTTAAATTTTCCTGCTCATAAGCTTCATTTAGAAGTTACTGAATCTGTATTTGCAAACGATAAGCATACATTTTTGTATGTGGTTAAATCATTACAAGAGTTGGGTGTTAGAATTTCAATAGATGATTTTGGAACCGGTTACTCTTCTTTATCAAGTATGCTTGATGTTGGTGTAGATATTGTAAAAGTAGATAAAAGTTTTGTTCAAGATGAGGATGAAAGAGGCTTAAGCATTGTTAACGCAGTAGTGCAAATGGCAAGTTCGCTTAATTTTAATGTTATTGCTGAAGGGGTTGAAACACCTTTGCAGTGCAAAAAGCTTACTCAACTTGGCGTAACGCATTTGCAAGGGTATTACTTTTCAAGACCGCTGACATCAAGCGCATTAATTGAATATTTAAACAATAAAAAAGCCTCATAAAGAGGCTTTTTTCAGTTTAACGAACCTGGGTTGTGGTTCGCTAACTTTATGTACAGAGTTAAAATTAATTAATCTTTATAAATCAAATGTTCTTGAAATTGCTAACACGATGCGCTCATCGGCGTAATCGTAGTCAAGGCTAGTATTTTCAGCTGCTACTTCAATACCAAAACCTTCGTAACTTGTTTGATAAGCAAGACGGTAGTGATTATACGATTTCTTTTGGTTTACATCCCAAGCCCATTTTTCACCGTCAAGTGAATTAGAGATATCAAAACTTGCACGTATTGCATGATTTGGTGCAAGTTCATAAGTATGAGCAATCATTGAAACTACATGGCCCGCACTTGTTCCAAAATAATCCCAGCTGTACCAAAAGTTAAGCTCTGTTTGGCCGTAGTCACTTGCGTAACCAAATTTAGTATAAACCTCTGGGTAATTTCCATCACTGTTATTACCTTGGTATGTATAGTATGCAATACCGTAGTCAACGCTAAACTTGTCGTTTAATTGTACATATCGACCAACATAGCCATCTAGTTCAAAATCAGTATCGTCACCAAAGTCAACGTTTGATGCCCATACACCGGCATACACGCCATTATCAAAAGCATAATCTAAACTTGCTTGTAAGGCAGGGTCGTTATCTGTTTGGCTAACACCATTAAAAGTGTAATCTGATGCTGCTGTGATAGTTGTTGACCAGTCTGCAGCTGCCGTTGTTGATAAAAGTGCTAGTGGCAATGCTACTGCAAGTTGTTTTAGTTTGTTGTTCATTATAAATCCCTAACTTTGTGTCTCAATTTTAGTGTAGTCAATCTTGTTTGCTTTTGGTGAGCTATCAATACTATTAACGGTTTTAAATTTGCTATAGCCAATGAAGCCAGCACATAGGAAAAACAAGGCAATCACCAATGCACCTACCCACTGTATTTGTAAAAACTCTAGCTTGAACAATAATGTTAATAATGAAAGCGCAAGTATGTTTCCAATCATATACTTCGCTTTACCAAAGCGTTTTACAGTGATGTTTAAATTATCTGTGTATAAACGCACTAACGAATCAAGTGAATTAATAACAAACACAATACCTACAAATACCATTGCAAAGTTTTTAATGCCTTGCGTTGGAATTCCCGCTTCATGATAGTGGTAAAGTACGCTGAACCAAATTGCGATTGGTATTGAAGGGAAAATCAACATAGCGCCAAGTACTTGGAAAGTTTTTAACCCGCCAACAAAACGAGAAGTAAACTGTCCAATCATAATACTCCAAGCAAACCACCAAAATAGGTAAAATTCATGGTAATCGTTAAGCGGTAAAACAAATTCATTTATGTTGGCAAAGTATGTGCCGATAGAGGCTAAGTTATCTGTGAATGCTGACATTTGACTGTCACCCAATACAAAGGCACCTGCCCACATAAACCCAATTAATGCTATGAATAACCAAGTTGTAGAAATACTTAAAAATCGTACGTACTTAATATCAGTACTTGAATATACCGCAAAACAAATTGCTGCAAATACAATTAAGTAAAACTCAGAAACGACACTTGAACCATCACCAATTTCAGGTAAATACCATGGAAGGTTTGAAAGTAAAAGGTATGCGGTAAAAGCACACGTACCAATAATTACTACATTATTGATAAATTTAACCCAAGGAATTTCGAAAAATTTAACTTTAGGTTCTATTACACAGAAATAAAAACACGTAAGAAAGTAAAATCCCCAGATCAAAAATCCCCAGTAACCAAACTCAATGGCCAGTGGATTTGCAAACGCGTATTCTGGGCTTGCTTTTATGTCTGCATAACCTGCAAACTCAGTTAAAGGAAACATTATAAGGCCAACATCAAGGCCTGAGGTAAAGAGTATTGCGATAAAAGTAAGTGTTTTAACTGGTGTAACACCAACAACACGTACATTACCCCATTTTAATAAAATGATTGTAATTGCAAGTAGGGTAAAAATAATACCAGCATTAAGCCAAATGGTCATTGCTACCCTCCAATAGTGAGTTATTCATAAGCACTCCGTTTTTATTGTTCAATCTTGCATTATTACAACATAACCAATTTATGTTGTTCGCCACTGCAAGGCACGCTGTGGTTAAACCTAACGAGGATAAACCAAGCATGTGGCTAAAATTAAATCTCCGTACTACGTTGCGTTTCTTGCCAGTTAGTTGGTATGGCAACATTCACATCCGATTTATGTAATGGACTTTTACCTAAAATTAAATCAGCGGCTTTTTCAGCAACCATAATCGTAGGCGCATTAAGGTTTCCGTTAGGAACTGTCGGAAATATTGACGAATCAACCACACGTAAGCCTTCAATACCATGTACTTGGGTATTTGAATTAACTACGGCCATGTTGTCTTCACCCATTTTGCATGAGCAAGAAGGGTGGTAAGCACTCTCTACGGCTTGGCGTACAAAGGCATCTATTTCTTCATCTGTTTGAATATGTTTACCTGGTTGAATTTCTTCATCACGGTAATCATCAAAGGCACTTTGCTCAATAATGTCGCGAGTTAAACGCACACAGGCTCTAAAGCCTTCAATGTCGTCTTTGTGCTGTAAGTAATTAAACAAAATTTGTGGCGGTTGCTCAGGGTTAGCTGATTGAATAGTAACGCTGCCACGGCTTTTTGGTTTGTTATGACCTACGTGAACTTGAAAACCATGACCTGCAAATGCACTACGCCCATCGTATCGCATAGCGGCTGGTAAAAAGTGATACTGAATATCAGGCCATTCAACTCCAGGCTTTGAGCGGATAAATGCACATGACTCAAAGTGGTTAGTAGCGCCTAAACCTTTTCGAGTGAGTAACCATTTAGCGCCAATTAAGCCCTTGGAAATAAGACCCAATTTGCCGTTTAGTGTAATTGGCTGCTTACATTTATATTGAAAGTAAAATTCAAGATGATCTTGTAAGTTTTGACCCACACCCGGTAAGTGGTGACTAACTTCAACGCCTGCTTTTTCAAGGATGTCTTTATCGCCAATACCAGATAGCTGTAATATATGCGGAGAGCCAATAGGGCCTGCACTTAAAACAACCTCTTTTGCTGCATGTGCTGTTTGAACATTACCGTTTACCTTGTACTCAATGCCTGTGGCTTTTTTACCGTCTAGAATAACTTTTTGAGCAAGTGCGCCAGTAATGACTGTTAAATTGCTACGTGATTTTACAGGGTCTAAATATTCACGAGAAGCCGAGCTGCGTACACCGTTTTTAACGGTCATGTGCATTGGGCCAAAGCCTTCTTGCTGTGACGCGTTATAATCGTCTGTACTAGCGTAACCGGCTTCTACACCTGCTTTTATAAACGTGGTGTACAACGGGTTTTGCATTTCGTTACCGTTATTAACGCCAAGTGGGCCTTTGCCACCTCGGTATGTGTTTTCTCCAAGGTAAAAGCTTTCCGCTTTTTGAAAATACGGTAAACACGATTGGTAATCCCAACCATTGGCACCGTGTTGCTGCCACTCATCAAAGTCTTTAGCGTGGCCGCGTACATACACCATGCCATTAATCGACGACGAGCCCCCAAGTACTTTACCGCGAGGGCAATGCATTTTTCGGTTATCTAAATACGGTTCTGGTTGAGTATGAAATTGCCATGCGTACTTGTCAGTATTCATAGGAATAGACAGCGCCGTTGGCATTTTTATAAAAATACTTTTATCACTGCCACCGGTTTCTAGCAGTAATACGCGATTGCTTGAATCTTCAGATAATCGGTTAGCTAAAACACAACCCGCAGATCCCGCACCAACAATAATATAGTCGTAATGATTACTCATAAAAGGGCGCCTTAAAATGGGCTTTCTATGTCGGCCATACCAACATAAATAGACTTAGTTTGCGTGTAATGATCAAGTGTTTCGATCCCGTTTTCACGGCCAATACCTGATTGCTTATAACCACCAACAGGCATTTCAGCAGGTGAGTTACCATAGGCATTAATCCAACAAATACCCGCTTCTAATTGATGAATAACACGGTGTGCGCGTTTAATATCGCTTGTAAATACGCCCGCAGCTAAGCCTAGGTGAGTGCCATTGGCACGTGCAATTACGTCGTCTTCGTCTTCAAAAACAAGTACGCTCATTACTGGGCCAAATATTTCTTCTTTAACAATCGTCATTTCATCGTTGCAATCAATAAACACGGTAGGTGCAACAAAGTAGCCATTAGGCGCAGATTCAGGTGAAAGCGTTGAACCACCGGTAAGCAGTGTTGCGCCTTCTTCAATCCCTTTATTGACATAACTCATTACTAAGTCTTGATGCTTTTTAGAGATAAGCGCACCAAAGTTAGTGTTTAAATCTTGCGGGTCGCCCGCAATAATATTTTTCTCTGTTCGCGTTTTAAGCTCATCAATAAATTGCTGATATATATTTTTATGAACGTAAATACGTGTACAGTTAGTGCAAATTTCGCCTTGGGTATAAAAGTTACCTAGCATGGCAGCGCTGACTGCTTGCTCTATATTTGCATCATCAAACACAACAAGCGGCGACTTACCGCCAAGCTCCATGGTTACGTCTTTTAATGTGCCTGAAGCACTTGCGACTACTTTTTTACCTGTGCCTACTTCGCCAGTGAACGACACTTTGTCAATCTCACTATGTGCAGTTAGCCATTGGCCTACATCACCCGCACCTTGTACTACATTAAATACGCCAGCAGGTACGCCCGCTTCTACAAAAATTTCGGCAAGTTTAATAGCGCCTAGTGGCGTTTCTTCAGATGGTTTAAATATAAATGCGTTGCCAGCAGCAAGGGCTGGGCCTGATTTCCAACATGCTATTTGTAGCGGGTAGTTCCACGCACCAATACCGGCACAAATCCCTAATGGCTCTTTACGTGTATAGTAAAAGTCTTCGCCTACCATTTGTTGTTGGCCTACTTGCGCAGGGGCTAGGCCTGCAAAGTATTCAATTACATCGGCGCCGGTTTCTATATCAACACAGTTTGCTTCTTGCATTGGCTTACCGGTATCAAGCACTTCTATTAAGGCAAGCTCATCGTTACGTTCGCGAAGTATTGCCACAGCGTTTAATAAAATACGGCTGCGTTCAATAGGTGTCATTTTAGACCACTGTGCAAAACCTTGCTTTGCACTTTCAATGGCTGCGTTTTGAACAAATTCATCGGCAACTTCGACACTGTAAATAACTTCACCTGTTGCAGGGTTAGTTACATCAAAAGTTTCACCGCTTTGGTTAGCAAGAAAATGGCCATTAATAAAATTTTGATAGACTGGTGTGCTCACGCTAGGCTCCATATTGCTTGATGAGTGAATTTACATAGCTTTTTGCTAGAGTTTCACTGTGTTTAAACTGGTTTTTGTCTGATTTACTCAATACTGCTCTCAGCCATAGGCCATCAATCATAGCGGCGCTAAGTTCAGCAGCTTGTTTTGCTTGCTCAATAGGCATTAATTGCTTAAATGAGAATGCTAAATTACTTTGCAAGCGTTTACTGTTTACATTTTGCAGTCGGTGAAGTTCGTCATCGTGCATTGATTGCGCCCAAAAGCTCAACCAAGTTTTGGTTGTATCACTGCGCTGTTGTACAAGCGCAAAGTTAGCTTCAACAATAAACATAAGGCGCTGTGTAGCGCTGGTGTTGTTGCACACTTTTTCAATAAGGTCTTTTTTAAGATTAGAAAGCAAATAACGAACAGTTGCTTCTATTAAACCCTGCTTACCACCAAAGTAATGACTAATAATGCCTGACGATAAACCCGCATTTTTACTGATGCTGTTAATAGTGGTTGCTTGTAATCCACGCATCGCCACTGACTCAATTGTCGCGTCAATTAACTGTTGACGCCTGACCGGTTCCATTCCAACTTTAGGCATAATTTTTATTAATTGAACGTTCAATAAAGATAAGCTTAAGGTAATAGCTCTAACAATTCAAGGGTGAAGTAAATAGTCAGATACTAAAATGTAGATGAATTATTAATAAAACCAACAGGAGAAGTGGTTAAGTAAATAGATGCAGTAGATAGTTAATTGTCATTTAAAACAGTGGTTTAAATGTTATTTTAGAAATGTTTAAGAGTGTAATTATATCTTTACTCCTTGTTATCAAATAAAAGATGAATAAATTTATTTGAGTGGTAATAATTAGAGTACTAATAGTATTTTTTAATCCAAGTGAGCACAAACACAACAATTACTTAGTGCACTAATAACTTAGGGAAGGTTAGCATTACTGGGGCAGGGTAAGGCAACTAGCTCTGGCTAAATAATATTAACCACGCTAATTTGGAAATTACCTGAGGCTTTTATCTGGCTTGTATAGATGTTATTTAGTATAAATAATAGCTATTATTGTTCGCTAATCACGCCTTTGAATAGAAGGGGGTAACGTCTTAGGCGATTTCCAATATAGTCGTCAGCTAGTATTTGTTCACAAATAAAATTAACATCATCACTTGCCTCAAATACCCAGTCAAAGCGTTCAATTGCGAGTAAAAACCCCCGTTTTAAATGGCGTTGGCTTCTGTATTTTTCCAGGTTTTCTTGAATGACGGCGAGTTTTGATGGATCTGATTTAAGCGCAGCTATTACCTGATTAATAAAGGCTGTATTGAGAATGCTGTCGCTGCGCTTTCTTACTTTTCTTGGATACATTATTCCTCGTTGGCGATATTGTGTAATTTTTTTAAGAAATCATCTTTATGTTTATCGTGCTCGTAATCAAGATGATAAGTGTTATGAAAACCAAAGCGTAATAGTACGCCACTACCTTGTAAATAAATTGTGTATCCATCTACATCTGAGAATGCAGTAACACCTTGATAATGCTTGCCTTCATCGTTCGTTTCTCCGCGTTTTTGTATTCGATCGTACACGGCAAGTATTTGTTTATTGTCGAGTTCATTTTTCATGATTGGCACCTTTAATTTAAAACACTTACGTTAAAGTTGTGTGGGGCGATCAACTTAAAAGCAATGGTTAAGAGTAAGTTTAATGCAAATATTCGCTATGTTTAAGTAATTGAAAGTGATAGTGGGCGAATTTAAGTTTGTTCAAACCCGGTAAGAATAGTCGCGATATGCAATTTAACATTTTGGGGGTAAATAAATACGAGTAAACAAATACAACTATTTATTGCTACAGACTACATTGAGTATCAGGTTGTTTTTAAAGCTAAAAAACGCAGTTGGAATGAGCAACTGCGTTTAAGTATATAGTTACAAGCCAACGTAACTATAGTTGAGGAAATTTAACCAATTAGCCAGTTAATACCTGGCTGTGTACTTGTTCGTTTAATACAATAACTTCAGCTCGTTTGAAAAAGTTAAAGTCGGTTGCTGTAGCCAGTGTGTATGCGCCCATCATACGGCTGATAATTAAATCGCCGTTGTTTAGTTTTGGTAACATAATCGAGTCACTCACTACGTCTATGCTGTCGCATGTTGGGCCAGCAAGTACAGACTCAAAACGCTCGCCATCTTGTTTAGCACTGTCTATAGGGTAGGCTGCTTCGTCAAACATTAAGCCGCTGAAAGAGCCGTAAATACCGTCATCTAAGTAATACCACGTTCTACCTTCGCGCTGCGCTTGGCCCATAACTGAGGCTACGCTAGTTACGCTACTTGCTACAATAAAACGACCCGGCTCTGCAATAATTTGCATTGTTTCGGGTAATTGCGCTAATGCTACATTTATTGGTGCACAAAAAACGTTAATTGGCAGTACATCTGCGCTGTATGGTACAGGGAAACCACCACCAATATCGAGTGTGCTAAGTGCTGGTAAACCAAGTTCACTGACTTTGTTAATTACTTTTGCACACGCATTTATTGCTTCAACATATTTAGTTGGGTTTGGTGATTGCGAGCCAACGTGAAACGATAATCCTTTTATACGAATACCTAGTTGCTGTGCGTAGCTAATAATGTCAATTGCAGCGTCAGGGCTGCAGCCAAACTTTTTAGATAAATCTGCAAATGCATCTTTATTACGAAAGCTTAAGCGCACTAAAATTTCAGCTTGGTCTTTGTAGGCAATAAACTTTTCAAGCTCGTTTATGTTATCAACAACAAACACTGTGCAGCCATACGCTAGCGCATCGCGAATATCACTGTCGCGCTTAATAGGGTGAGTGTGTATAGTACGTTCACTTGGCACGCCTTGGCTTGCCACTAAATCAACTTCACCACTTGTTGCCAAATCAAAGCTTGCGCCTTCTTCAAGTAAGGTGCGCACAACAGCGGCTAAAGGCAGTGGTTTTAATGCAAAGTGTAAAACAACGCCTGGTAATGCATTTTTAAGCGCGTGGTATTGGCGACGAATAGCTTCGCAGTCAAGGACCATAAGTGGTGCACCAAATTGTGCTGCAAGTTGCTCAATGTGCGTGTTGGTCGGTTGTACATAATCAAATGCCTGATTTGCAGCAACCGCTGCTGAAGGTACTTTAGTTACGGTGTCTTTTAGTTGAGTTGATAAAGCCATTATATTTTCCGAGTCAATTAAGCAACCGCTCGGGTTATGGTTTATCCGCGAGTCGGTTGAGTGAGATCAATAGTGCTTACGCACAGTCAAATTCACTCTTGGATAGTTGCTCTATCGCCTTGCTACAAACAGGGTTTGTAATGTACTCGGATTGGCTATCATCAAGAAGCGGCGAGATAATAATACCCAATATTATGTTATGCAATATAAAAAACATTAAAATTAATAATAATTTATTTTATTTATAAACAAACGGTTATACGATTTAAAGTGCTTATCTTAACGACAAGAATATTAAATCTATACCCAGCTTAAAGGGTATTTTGGGTACTTAAAACAGAGTTGCGGCATTAAAAAAAGCCCAAAAGGGCTTTTTTACGTTGAAAAATTAACGATCAAGAGTATTTAGCGAGCGTTTGTGCTTTCAAATATTTTATCAGCTGAAGCTGCAACAAAGCCTGTGTAAAGTTCACCATCAGCTTTAGGGTAACGTATTGCAAACTCATAAAAACAGCTAGGAATGCGCATGTCGCCGTCGCTAAAGGTAACGGCGTAATCATCAGCAAGTGTTGATGATTGCTCCAGTAGCACCTCTGGCGAGCCTTTTACTTCGCCGCCTGATGTATTAAGCGCAAAGCCTGCATCTTTAAGCGCTTGGTTAACATCGTGAATGTTATCAAACTTGGCAAGCATATTAATATTTACAGTAAAGTGGTTTGCACGGTAGCCCCATGCCGACATCCACGCTGCGTACTCACTTTCAGCGAGTAATTGCTTATAAGTGTCGCTACTTACTTGCCAATGGGTGCCTGAGTATAAAAAGTTATCGGCAATTACTGCGTTCTCATCTATTTGCTCTACCATATCTGTCACAATGGCTTGTAACTCTGGTGAACACTTTTCAACTAATAACTCAGAGATAAATACTTTAGGTTGCTTAGGATCGCTGTGTTCGTAGTGTTTAGCGTATAGCTTTTTAGCTTCAAAGTGGTATTCGCCGCACTCTGTGTAACCTAACGCTAAAAAGTGTGCTGCTAGTTTTTCAAGGCCTACTTTTTCAATATTGAACGTACGTAGCGCAATATGGTCGTTAATTATGTCGTCTTTTTGGGTTGAACCTAAAAGGTCATGAATTTTATCTGCCGATGGGGTAACTGCTAAATAGTTATCCCATAGGTTTTCAAATAATGTATTTACGTTAGTATGCATGTTAAATCCTTAAAAATGGGTATTATTCTATTACTAAGCCAGGTGCTAAAGTTTGCGGTAAATTCACTTTTTCTGATTCAACCGACGCAACAGGGTAAGCGCAGTAATCTGCAGCATAATAAGCGCTAGCACGGTGATTACCACTTGCACCAATACCACCAAACGGTGCAGCACTAGATGCACCCGTAATAGGGCGGTTCCAATTTACAATGCCAGCACGAATACGCTTTAAAAAGTGGCTGTAATCATCTTCGTTATCGCCAAGTAAGCCTGCTGATAAACCAAAGCTGGTGTTATTAGCCTCTGCTATTGCGCTGTTAAAGTTGTTGTAGCGGTAAACTTTTATAAGCGGGCCAAAGTGTTCTTCATCGGCCATGTTGGTAATGTTAGTAACATCAATAATACCTGGGCTTACAAAGCCGGTGCCTGCTTTTAGCTGCTTAAGCTCAACGAGTATTTCGCCGCCGCTTTCAACTAATTCTTTTTGCGCAGCAACCATACCAAGGGCTGCTCTTTCGCTTATCATTGCACCCATAAATGGCTGGTCAGTTGCAAAACTGTCGTCAACAACGATATTTTTAGTCGCGCTAATTAGTTTTTCTAAAATGGCATCGCCATTGGTTGAATTCTCAATAAACACGCGGCGGGCACAAGTACAGCGCTGGCCAGAAGTAATAAAGCCAGACTGAATAATATCGTGCACTGCAGCGTTTACATCGGCTACATCTTTAACTATTAATGGGTTATTACCGCCCATTTCAAGTGCTAATATTTTACCTGGGTGGCCTGCAAACTGTTTATGTAATAAATGGCCGGTGTTTGAGCTGCCGGTAAAAAATAAGCCGTCTATGTCTTTATGTGAAGCAAGTGCTTTACCTGTTTCTACCTCACCTTGAACTAGGTTAATAACACCCGCTGGTAATCCTGCTTTTAACCAAAGTGCTAAAGTAAATTCAGCAACGTGAGGGGTTAGCTCAGACGGTTTAAATACAACGGTGTTACCCGCTAAAATAGCCGGTACGATATGGCCATTAGGTAAATGCCCAGGGAAATTATACGGGCCAAATATAGCTACAACGCCGTGTGGTTTATGGCGTATAAAGGCTTTAGCACCCGGCATTGGGTTTTCTGTTGTGCCGGTGCGTTCATTATAGGCTTTGATAGAAATGGCTACTTTACCAGTCATAGCGCCTACTTCTGTTCGTGTTTCCCAAAGAGGCTTGCCGGTTTCGCGCGCTATAATGGCTGCAAATTCTTCGCTGTGCTCTTTTAATTGTGCTACAAAGTTTTCAAGTATGGTTATACGCGACTCAATTGGCGTATCGGCCCACTGTACTTGTGCGGCTCTAGCTGCATTAATTGCAGAATCTACTTGCTCGGCATTTGCGCCATTACCTTGCCATACAACTTCGCCGTTACTTGGGTTAACAGAGTTAAAAGCGGGGCCTTGGCCTGTTTGCCATTGGTTATTTATAAGGTGTGTGTTCATATTTGTTTTACAGGCGGAAAAAACGCGCTGCATCTCCTTGGGATAGATTAAGGGCATCAGCCACTTCTTGGCTTATTACTAATGTGTGCTTAGCGTGGTTATAGTGGGCGTGCTGGGTAAAGGTTGCTCTAAACCCACTTACACCTTGATTGCAAACGGCTAAAGTATCTGAGCTGTGCTGGCTAATATGTTCCAGCTCGCCAATTGTAATAGGGCATACTTGAGACTCACGAACACTGCGAATATTACCAAGCTTAGCTTCTACCGTTGGCCCTGCATCAAACAAATCAACGTAGCCACGATGCTCAAAACCTTCTTTTTCGAGCAGTTTGAGCGCCGGTTTAGTTTTATCATGCACGTTGCCAATCACTGCTTGGGCTTTTTTACTGAGTAAGTTGACGTAAATAGGGTATTTAGGCATTAACTCACTAATAAACACTTTATCGCCAAGCCCCACTAAGTGATCAGCCTGAGGAAACTCAATACTAAAAAAGTGCTCTTGCAGCCACTGCCAAAACGGTGAATGACCATCTTCGTCACTTACACCGCGCATCTCAGCAATCACGGTATCGGCAAAGCGTTCGCTGTGCTGCGCCATAAATAAAAAGCGTGAACGTGATAAAAATCGACCGGTTAAACCTTTGCGGCTGTTTTCGCGCAAAAACAAAGTACATATTTCAGAGCATCCGGTGTAATCGTTACACATGCTTAAAATATCTACGGTGTTATAAACATTAAGTGTAGGCGAGTGGTGTACTGTTTTACCTAAATGGTAATGGTACAGCGGTACCGATAAGCCAACCGCGGCTTCTATGGCGGTAGTACCAATGACTTCACCTGTTTCGCTATCTTCTAAAACAAATAGGTAGCTCTCATCTAACGGCTGATTGATATTTTTAGCAAAGCTTTTTTCGGCACGATCTATTTTTTCTTTTAATTGCTCATCGTCCACCGGAAGTGATGTAAACCCATGGCCTGACTCGATTGCAATTTGCTTAAGTGCGGCAAAATCTGCAGTGGTAATAGGACGTAATACTTGCATTTATTACTTGCTCCAACAGCGCGCCCTGAGGCGCGCTTAATTAAATTAGCCGTTTACTACGTCGCTTACTGCTTTTTCAAAGCGTGCTAGGCCTTCTTTAATATCTTCAAATGGAATAACTAAAGAAGGGGTAAAACGAATAACATTCATGCCTGCAACAAGGTTCATTAAACCATTGTTAGCACTGGCAACTAAAAAGTCACGTGCGCGGCCTTCATATTTATCGTTTAATACAGCGCCAATAAGTAAACCTTTACCACGTACTTCGCTAAATACGTTGTATTTTTCGTTTATTGCGTTTAAGCCATCGCGGAATAACTGTTCACGCTCTTTTACGCCGTTTAGTACATCAGGTGTATTTACGGTATCAAAGGCTGCTTCTGCTACTGCACAGGCAAGTGGGTTGCCACCGTACGTAGAGCCATGCGTACCTATTTTTAAATGCTCTGCAATAGCAGTGCGTGTGATCATCGCACCTATAGGAAAACCACCACCTAACGCTTTAGCAGTCGTTAAAATATCGGGTACTACACCTAAGCCTTCGTAAGCGTATAAATCGCCAGTGCGGCCAACGCCTGTTTGTACTTCATCAAAAATTAGCAGTGCATTGTGTTTAGTACATAATTCGCGTACTTTTTTAGCAAATTCGTCGGTAGGTGAAATAATGCCGCCTTCACCTTGAAGTGGCTCCATCATCACGGCACATGTTTTATCACTGATAAGTGCTTCAAATGCTGCAATATCGTTGTAATCACAATGCATAATGTCGCCAGGTTTAGGGCCAAAGCCATCAGAGTAAGCAGCTTGTCCACCCACCGTTACAGTAAAAAATGTACGACCGTGAAAACCTTTGTTAAACGCTATAATTTGTGACTTTTCTTCGCCGTGTACGTCAAGTGCGAAGCGACGAGCAAGCTTCAGAGCCGCTTCGTTAGCTTCTGCGCCTGAGTTTGCAAAATACACTTTATCAGCAAATGTAGCTTCAACCATTTTTTGTGCTAAACGCAGGGCAGGCTCGTTAGTCATTACATTTGATAAGTGCCAAATTTTCTCACCTTGCTCTTTAAGTGCATTAACAAGCGCTGGGTGACAGTGGCCTAAACAATTAACGGCGATACCACCTGCAAAATCAATAAACTCATTGTCACTTTGATCCCATACACGTGAGCCTTCGCCTCGCACTGGAATAACAGCAGAAGGGTTGTAGTTTGGCACCATTACATCATTAAATAAGTCTCTTGTTACTTGCATTATGTACACCTAAAAATTGTGAATATTGAATAAAGATTAGCAAAATAAAAACGTTAGCGTTTTCTCAGCTAGGTAATTTTTGTTATTAGTGGTTATTATCGAAGGTTATAGGTTAAATTTGCAGTGCTATTTTGTGAAAATTGATTACAATAAAAGTCAAAATAACGAAATCAATAAGCAATATGATAACTCCACAAGATGAAAAGCTACTTTCTGTTCTTAAAACCAACGCCAGAGCGAGTATTTCTGACTTAGCTAGAATTCTTAATTTATCGCGTTCTACAGTGCAAAGTAGGATGCTTAAATTAGAAGAAACGGGTGTTATTAAAGGCTATAGCGTTGATTACGGCGATGCTTTTTTAAGTAAAATGGTATCGGCGCATGTGTCAATAAAGGTGATTCAAAAGCTTACTACTAAGACGAATATTGAGCTAAAGCAAATTGATGCGATATCACAGCTTTATGCAATAAGTGGTGAGTTTGACTTAATTGCAGTTGTACAAGCACAAAACTTAGAAAAACTCAGCCACTTACTCGATGATATTGGTAATTTAGATGGTGTGGAACGTACAACTTCTTCGGTTATTTTAGAAACCAAGTTTAAACGTTGATGTACTTCCTATGTAAATTTATGTTTTATTGCACTATGGGAGAGCGCGTTTAACAACCACTTTTTTTGCTTTATCAAGTTTTATAAAGTAGGCATTACCACCAATTCCTTTAAACTCCTCGTCGGTGAATACAATTGTATTATCGTCATAAAAAGTGATGGCTTCTTTTTGCGTAACGATGCCTAAATCTATTTTAGACACATCACCAGAGAAAAACTGATCACCTTTAAAGTTCTCAAATAACCAAATACTGGTAGAGTCGAGTAGTACGAGTTTTTTACGATCTGGGCTTAACGCTGCAGAGGTTATCCAGCACAGTTTTTCCATTGTTGTACAGGTTTTAAAAGATCCTATTAATTGGGCTTTAAAGTTAGCAGCGTGGTCGCCTACTTTGTATAAATTTGTAATGCCATCAAAAGGTTCTGTGCGGTTTTTAGTGAATAAATAAAGGTGGCGACCCAAGGCTACAAACGCTTCTAGATCAAAATTACGATTACTTGGTTTTATTGGATTGCCATCCATTTCAGGGTACGTAAACTTTATTATTTCGGCATTTGTTGTATCGGTTTTAATATCGATTGGATTCTCTATTTTATAAATAGTCAGCCAACGCCTATCATTTTTATTGTTGCCAAAATCACCTAAAAAGAAATGACCAAATTTATTTTGAGTCATGTCTTCCCAATCAATGTTTTTAGCATTAGATACTAAAATTTTTTGCGCAATCGACCCATCTTTATTTAAGCGGTAAAGCTTTGGATCGTCACCCCCATCATTAATTGCCCACAAGCGATCGCGCTTATCAAATTCAATGCCTGATATTTCTTTGAGTTTAGGGTCGAATGAAATTTCCTTTTTACTATATAAGGTGTAGATTGAGGAAATAATAGACACTGCGACAACTAAAAAAATGAATGCCGTAGTTAATAAAATGCTTTTTTTCAACATGAAATTTACGATATTTCAGAGCGTTAAATTGATGTGTATTATCACTGATGTGAATACGTAACAAAAGCAGTTTATTGAGTAAGCTCTCTTTTTACTTCAAACCAAGTCATCAGTGTAATAAAGGTAAGTATTAAATAGTTAAATCGCTCTAATTGGTTTGAAAATTGCTGTGTACTAAATATGTCATTCTTAATATCTATATTTTATGTTTTACGCACTAATAAAGTGCGATAAGTAAGATTGCCTGCACTGTAATATTGCGTAAACAAAATTTTGCTTTACTACAGTTAGCTTAAAGTTTGACTGAATACATTCCCACATCGCCAGCTTAAAAATAGGCCCTGTGGCAATAATTAAATACCTTTTACTGTTTAGTTGGAGCCTACTATGTTGCACAAACGATTTTTTAAAACAAAAGATGAAGCGGAAATCACCTTTGAATTTGCTCACCCAGATGCGCAAGAGGTCTGCTTAATTGGCGAGTTTAACAGCTGGCAGCCCGTGCCAATGAAGCTTAATAAAAAACAAGGTGTGTTTAAATGCAAACAACGCCTTCCTCTTGATCAACAATACCACTTTCGGTATTTAATAAATGGCGAATTTTGGGATAACGATCATAAAGCAGACGCTTATGAGGCTAACAGTTTTGGAACTGAAAATAGTATTGTTAACACCCAACGTATTAATTAAGGCCTGTAAATGAACGAACTTTCGCAGTTGTTTTACTTACACGGTATTGGCTATGAGTTTACTAAATACACAGGGGAGCAGATATTTTTCAGTGAAGATACACGTAAGCGTGCCCTGCAATGTTGTGGTGTTGATACCAACAACTATAACAAAATAGCTCAATTAAATTACAAGCTCGATGTAGAGCCTTGGATGCAGCTCTTGCCCAATGTAAGTTTAATTGAGCAAACAGACTGTTATTTAAAAGTGAAAATAGATGACAGACAACTTAGCCAAACTGCATCAGTAAGTGTTGAACAACTGGGAATAGAGTGTGAATTTACTAACCTTGATGATTTAATAATTACAGGCGAATACCACTTTAATGGCGTCCGTTATATTGAAATTACACTGCCTTTACCTTCAATACCAACAGGGTATTACCACGCAGACATTACAGTAGGCGAACAGCACGCAAGTACTGAGATCTGGTCTGTGCCCGAGCGTGGTTTTCAAGTTGAAGATACAAAAAAAACGGGGTTGTCTGTTCAGTTATATACGCTTAAAAATAATGAAAGAATGGGAATTGGCGACTTTTCAGATTTACTCACGCTAGTTGACTTGTGCTGTGAGCAAAATATGGATTACATTTTGCTCAATCCTCTGCATTTGTTGTTTTGCGACATGCCTGAGCGTGCAAGCCCATACAGCCCTAATAGTCGAGCGTTACTAAACCCTTTATACATTTCTGTTGATTTGTGCGAAGACAGTAAAAACAATGCTGAATTAGCAAAAATTATGCAAAGTGATGAGGCGACTTCTCTTTTAAATAAAAGCGGACAGTTTATTAATTACGAGGATGTTAGTTGCGTTAAATATAAATTATTTAAAGCACTGTACAACCATTTTGAATTAACAGCCAGTAAGCTTCGTCGTGATGCATTCAATACTTTTTGCGATAAACATCAGCCCACCTTACAAATAATAGATTCACAAACCCCTCTTTTTGATTATTACCTACAGTGGCAAGCGCATCTTCAACTTGGTTTATGTCAAGAGCGGTCCAAGAAAGGGGGTATGGCAATAGGTCTGATTAATGATTTAGCTGTTGGGTGCGCTGGCGATGGTGTTGAGTTCAAATCACAACAGTCATTATTCGCCGATAATGCCAGTGTGGGTGCACCGCCTGACCCTTGGGCTGAGGGCGGGCAAGATTGGGGGTTACCGGCTTTAAACCCGCAAAGTTTAGCACACAATAACTACTCATTTTACCGTTCGTTAATTCGTGAAAATATGCAGAATGTAGGCGGGCTAAGAATCGACCATGTTATGGCTATTCGCCGCTTGTGGTGGTGTTTTGAAAATAATGGTCAGCGTGATGGTTGCTATATTTATTACCCCTTTGAACATTTGCTGGCTATTTTGAAAATAGAGTCGCATATTAATCAAAGCATAGTTATAGGTGAAGATTTAGGCATTGTTCCACCAGAAGTAAAACATGCATTATCAAGTAGTGGTATTTTTTCAAACAGTTTGTTTTATTTTGAAAAGCAAAACGATGGTGATTTTTTACCATTACACGAATTACCCTCTCAGTGTTTGTTGATGATTGCAAATCACGATGTACCGCCCTTTACAGGCTGGTGGCAGCACGATGACATAGCTATAAAACAACAATATCATTTAATTGACGACCAACAATCAACGCAAATTACCAACCAGAGAATCGATGAAAAAACGCGATTGCTTCGTTTTATCAATGCTACAGCTAATCTTACATTAACGATACACAGCGATGCTAAGTCGGTTTACCGTGCGCTTAGCCAGTGTTTAGCTGGCTCAGATTCTCGATTGTTTGCACTACAAATAGATGATTTAGATGAACAGAAATATCCGGTGAATATTCCTGGTACAGACAAAGAATATCCAAATTGGCGACGTGTATTAACACATACATGTGAAGAAATTTTTGCAAACAACGCCACGCTTTTAGCTGCAATCGATTCAATAAGGAAAGGTTAAATGAGCAGTACAGCTTCAAATAGTTCGGCATTACCTAAATCTCAAAGCGCTGACTACGATGCCCAAGTTAATGCACTTAACATAGGGCGATTTAAAGACCCATTTAGCTTTTTAGGTGCACATAAAGTAAGTGAGTCAAATATAGAAGTGCGTGTATATTTACCTGATGCCCACCATGTTTCTTTGTCAATTGACAATCAAATAGTCGAAACGCAAAGATATAAGCACAGTGATTTATTTATAGCCCGTGTAAGTCAGTTGCCTACCTCGCCTTATTTATGTACAGCCAAATATAGCGACACTTCGACTACGTTTTTTGATGAATATAGTTTTAACAGTGAGCTTGATACAGATGCCATGTACTTATTTAACGAGGGCAGTTTAGAGCATGCATACTTGCACTTTGGCGCGCACTTTACCAACCAGCAAGATGTAGATGGCGTTCGTTTTTGTTTGTGGGCACCTAATGCAGCCAGCGTTTCAATTATTGGTGAGTTTAATTTTTGGCAAGCGAACCGACATTTTATGCGTTTTCACCCTGCCAGTGGTGTGTGGGAGTTATTTATTCCCGAGCTTAAAGCAGACATGTGCTACAAATTTGCCATTACAGCGCAAAGTGGTGAGGTAATAGAAAAAGCAGACCCTTACGCTTTTAAAATGCAACAGGCTCCAGGTACCGCGAGTGTTCTTCAATACAAACCAGAGGCAATAGCGTTAAGTGAACAAGCAATAAGCAATAGGCAAAAGCGTAATCATATAGACGCACCAATCAGTATCTATGAGGTGCATTTAGCGTCGTGGCAGCGAGGTGAAGGTAATCGTTATTTAAGTTATACCGAGCTTGCCGACAAACTCGTTAGTTACGCACTTGAGATGAACTTTACCCACTTGCAGCTTATGCCCATAAGTGAATACCCGTTTGACGGTTCATGGGGATATCAGCCTGTTGGGCTATTTGCTCCAACCAGTCGTTTTGGTGATTACAACAGCTTTAAATATTTTGTAGAGCAATGCCATAAATATAACGTAGGGATTTTACTTGATTGGGTTCCTGGGCATTTCCCAAGTGATCCCCATGGTTTACACCGATTTGATGGTACACACTTGTACGAACATGCAGATATGCGCCAAGGCTTTCATCCAGATTGGAATACTTATATTTATAATTATGACCGTCCAGAAGTTAAGAGCTTTTTAATTTCTAATGCAATGTATTGGCTTCATCAATTTGGTTTAGATGGTTTAAGAGTAGATGCCGTTGCGTCAATGTTGTACTTAGATTACAGCCGCAAAGAAGGTGAGTGGATACCTAATTGCTATGGTGGTCGCGAAAACCTTGGTGCAATTGAATGCCTCAAACAGGTTAATTTACGCAGTTATAAAAACAACCCTGGCATTATGATGGTGGCAGAAGAGTCGACTGCTTGGCCAGGTGTTACGCAGAGTGTTGAGCATAATGGCCTAGGCTTTGGCTATAAATGGAATATGGGGTGGATGAACGATAGCTTGTTGTATATGCAACGCGATCCACTTTATAAGCAACATCACCATCACGAAATAACGTTTTCGATGGTATATGCATTTAGTGAAAACTTTATTTTACCGCTGAGTCACGATGAAGTTGTTCATGGGAAAGGCGCGCTAATTGAAAAAATGCCGGGCGATGATTGGCAAAAATTCGCAAATTTACGTGCTTATTATGCATTTATGTGGGCACACCCAGGTAAAAAGTTGTTATTTATGGGGGGGGAAATAGCTCAACGTGCTGAGTGGGGGCATGATCATTCTATTGATTGGCATTTACTACAACATGAAAGTCATAAAGGTATAAAGCAGACAGTAAAAACGTTAAATGAGGTTTATAAAAATCAACCCGCGCTGTATGAACTTGACTCAAGTGCCGCAGGATTTGATTGGATTGACAACAATAATAACGAGCAAAGCATTTTAAGCTTTGTACGTTACGCTAAAAATGCCCATGACTTTTTAGTGGTGATTGCCAACTTTACGCCTATGTCATATCAAGAATATACCTTAGGCGTTCCGAGCAAAGGCGTTTATAAAGTAATAATAAACACAGATGAAAGCGAATTTTTTGGCTCGGGTATTAAAGTATCGCAAAACCAATCAAATACTGTTGTCACTAACGACAATCCTCAACATGGTTTTAACCAAAGCATCACTATTGCTATGGGTGGCTTAACAACAATTTATTTGCAAAAGGTACAAGATGAGTAATCAATTTGAAGTAACTCACGGCCTTGTTGAGCCTCTTGGCTCGAGCTTGCATTTAAATGGTGTTAATTTTTCATTGTACGCGCCAAAAGCGACACAAGCGTATGTGTGTTTATTTGATAAAAGTGGCCACTCTGAAATACTAAAAGTGGCTATGAATATAAATGAAGGTGGTATTTGGAGTATCCATATTGCACCTCTCACCACTGGGGCACTTTATGGGTTTAGGGTTGAGGGTGAATATAACCCTGATACTGGCCTGCTATTTAATGAACATAAATTATTAATTGACCCTTACGCTAAAGATTTATTTGGTGAGTTTACATGGAGTGAACGCCATTATGGACAAATGCCAATAGGCACCAAAAGTACCGTTAACAATGCCATTGATATACCAAAATCAAAAGTGTCATCAATTGATTTTTATGAACATAAAAAACCGAATCACAGATGGTCTAAAACAGTCATTTATGAGTGTCATGTAAAAGGGACTACGTGTCGTCATCCTAAAATACCTAAGACGCTGCAAGGCAAATTTTTAGGATTGAGTCACCCGCATTTTATTGACCATTTAAAAAGTTTTGGAGTCACAGCAATAGAGCTACTCCCTGTGCATGCCTTTATTAGCGAGCAATTTTTAACAGGCAAAGGCCTACAAAATTATTGGGGATACAACACGCTTAACTTTTTCACTCCTCACAAAGACTATTTGGTAAACGACGATATTAACGAGTTTAAACAGATGGTTAAGGAGCTTCATGCTGCAGATATTGAAGTTATTTTAGATGTTGTTTACAACCATACAGCTGAAGCGGGTAATGATGGCCCCATATTGTCGTTGCGCGGGTTAGACAACCTTGCTTATTACCGTACAGTAGAAGCTCAACCCAATGTATATATAAACGATACGGGGTGTGGTAACACCATTAATATAGATCACCCAAAAACCTTGCAGCTCGTACTCGATAGCCTGCGATATTGGGTTGAAGTAATGGGTGTTGATGGCTTTAGATTTGATTTAGCAACAATACTGGGCCGCTCAAAGGCTGGGTTTAGTTCAGCGCATACGTTTTTACAAACTATTGCTCAAGACCCTGTTTTAAATAAGGTAAAGTTAATTAGTGAGCCATGGGATATTGGCCCTGGTGGGTATCAACTAGGGGCTTTTCCTCCACCTTGGCGAGAGTGGAATGACCAATACCGAGATGTAATTCGTCGTTTTTGGAAAGGCGATGAAGGAATTATAGCCAACGTGGCTAAACGCTTACATGGCTCGTTTGATATATTTGAGCATAGCCACCGAGGCCCATTAAATAGTATTAATTTTATAACCAGCCATGATGGATTTACGCTTGCAGATTTAGTGAGTTACGAGCATAAACACAATGAAGCTAATGGCGAGAATAACAGAGATGGCCACAGTGCTAATTACTCATTTAATTGCGGGGCAGAAGGCTTTAGCAATGATGAGAAAATAGCCGCACTAAGATTACAACAGCAAAAAAACTTTTTACTCACATTAATCCTTTCTAAAGGCGTGCCTATGATTGCTGCTGGCAGCGAAATGGCACATTCTCAAGGGGGTAATAACAATGCATATTGTCAAAATAATCGCACGAGTTGGCTTGCATGGAAAGACTCACAGCTGAATCATTCTTTAACGCGTTTTATAGACGATGCCCTTAAAATTAGACGTGCACATAGTGCGTTTAAACACAGTGTATTTTTAGACGATATAGACGAGCGCTTTACAGTGAAATGGTTTACCGAAACAGGTGACACTATGACAGATTCGCATTGGCATGAGAATTCGCGTCAATTTTTAATGTATAGCTTGCTTGATAAGCAAAATGAACACGCATTACTTATTGTATTCAACGCTAATAAAAAATCAGTCAGTTGTCAGTTGCCTCCATCACCTATTAATGCGCAGTGGCAAATGGTTTTATCAAGTGTAAATAATGCATCTTTAACAACTCACCAAGATGCACCCGTTGAAATTTCTGCACAAAGTAGTTGGGTTTTTAGTGCTAACTTAGAGGACGTAGCTAATGGCTAAGCAAGTTGAACAAGTATGTGTTGTAAAGGGGTGGCAAGAAGGCCCAGTAATAGACGAAAGCACCTTAAAAGATGATTTAACGCGCCATTTTTATTACACCCTAGGGCGAGACAAAGTTGGAGAGTCGCAGCTGTATTTGTACCATGCATTAGCATTGACGATCCGCGATCGTTTAGTGGCACGGTGTCGAGAAACTAATAAAAAAATCAAACAGCAAAAAAGCAGAAAAACCAGTTACCTTTCACTTGAGTTTTTAATGGGGCGTGCTCTGGGAAATGCGGTATTAAATCTTGATTTAGAGGATCAAGTGTCATCGGCATTACAAGAATATTGTACCGAAATTGAAACGGTCGAAGACGCAGAGCACGATGCAGGCCTTGGTAATGGTGGCTTAGGGCGCTTAGCTGCGTGTTTTTTAGATAGCTGTGCAAGTTTAGCTTTACCCGTTGTGGGTTACGGCATTAGATACGAATACGGAATGTTCAACCAATCAATTAATGATGGTAATCAAATAGAGCAACCCGATAATTGGCTTCGTGAGGGTCACCCTTGGGAGCTAAGTGCCCCGGAGCATTCTAAGCGCATTAAGTTCGGTGGTTATGTAAATAGCTATACTGATAAACAAGGTAGGGAACACCGCCAGTGGGTAAGTAGCCATGACGTGTTAGCAGTGCCTTACGATGTGCCCATTCCTGGTTATAAAAACAATATTGTAAACACGCTACGCTTATGGAAATCAGAAGCGACCGACGAATTTAACCTAACTGAATTTAACGCGGGTAGTTATTCAGAAGCCGTTGCACAAAAAAACTTAGCCGAACAAATCACTATGGTACTTTACCCTAACGACAGCAGTGAAAATGGTAAAGAGCTACGACTACGCCAACAATACTTTTTATCATCAGCGAGTATTCAAGACATTGTTGATCAGTGGGTGAGTGATCATGGTGAAAGCTTTACTGATTTTGCCGATTACCATGTTTTTCAATTAAACGATACTCATCCAAGTATTGCAGTGGCAGAGCTTATGCGAGTGTTAGTTGATGATTACGAGCTCGACTGGGATGATGCATGGCAAATAACAATAAAAACAATGGCCTACACAAACCATACATTATTGCCAGAGGCGTTAGAGAAATGGTCAGTTTCATTATTTTCAAAATTGTTACCCCGTATTTTAGAAATAGTATTTGAGATAAACGCACGTTTTCTAGCTGAAGTTGCACAGCATTGGCCTGGTGATGTTGATAAACAGCGAGAGCTATCGCTAATAGAGGAAGGTGGCGAACCGCAAATTCGCATGGCTTATTTAGCCATTGTAGGCAGCTATTCAGTTAATGGTGTTGCTGCACTGCATACAGAGCTATTAAAAGCGGGTTTATTTAAAGAGTTTTATACACTTTGGCCTAACAAGTTTAATAACAAAACCAATGGGGTTACACCTCGCCGTTGGCTAGCCCATTGTAACCCTACATTGAGTGAATTGATTAGTGAGAAAATAGGCACCGATTGGGTACGTGACTTTGCTCAAATAAACCAGCTACGTCGTTTTTATGATGACACATCATTTCAAGCACAGTGGCAAAAAGCCAAAGTAACAAACAAACAACGTTTAGTTGATTTAGTAAAAGAGCGCTGTGGTGTAGAGTTTGATGTATCCATGATGTTTGATGTACAAGTTAAACGGATTCATGAATACAAGCGTCAGTTACTAAATATACTCCATGTTATCCATTTATATGACCGCATTCGCCGTGGTGATACACAAGGGTTAGTGCCACGTTGTGTTTTACTCGGTGGTAAGGCTGCACCGGGTTACTACATGGCTAAAAAAATAATTAAGCTAATCAATAATGTGGCAGATGTGATCAATAAAGATCCCCTCGCGTCGTCGTATTTACGCGTGGCTTTTTTACCTAATTACAATGTGACAGCCATGGAAGTTATTTGTCCAGCTACTGATTTGTCTGAGCAAGTTTCAACTGCCGGTAAAGAAGCTTCAGGCACCGGTAATATGAAGTTCATGATGAATGGTGCATTAACTATTGGCACGTTAGATGGCGCCAATATAGAAATTAGAGATGCCGTTGGTGCTGATAATTTCTTCTTATTTGGTGCAGAGGCACATCAGATTGATGATATTAAGTCGCGTTATAACCCCGCACATTTAATTGAGCAAAATAGCGACTTAGCTAATGTTATGCACTTGCTAGAAAGCGGGCACTTTAATTTATTTGAACCTTGCCTATTTGACGATGTAATTAATGCAATTAAGAGCCCACACGATCCATGGCTTGTTGCACATGATTTCGAAAGCTACGTATCTGCACAAAAACAAGTAGATAAAGCCTATGCTGATCAAGCTTATTGGACGCAAATGAGTATTCTAAATACCGCTGCCAGTGGCATATTTTCAAGTGATAGGACCATAAGCCAATACAGTGACGACATTTGGCATTTAACCCCACTCAATACTAGTGACACTGACTCAACGACAACTACCAGTAAAGCCACTAAAAGCTAGATAAATGGAGAGAATAGTATGCCTAATTATGCAAATCGCTACATAAGTAGCCTAACTAGAGAAACGTATGCGTTAATACTGGCTGGTGGTCGTGGTTCTCGCCTGCACGAATTGACCGACTGGCGTGCAAAGCCAGCCGTTTACTTTGGTGGTAAACACAGAATTATTGATTTTCCTTTGTCTAACTGTATCAACTCGGGTGTTAGGCGTGTGGGTATAGCAACACAGTATAAATCTCACTCACTTATTCGCCACGTAAATCGAGCTTGGGGGCACTTTAAAAAGGAATTAGGTGAATCGGTTGAAATATTACCTGCATCACAACGCCATGGTGATGAATGGTATTGCGGCACCGCCGATGCTGTTTTTCAAAATATGGATATTATTCGTCATGAGTTACCTAAATATGTAATGATTTTATCAGGCGACCACGTTTATCGTATGGATTACGGTGCATTGCTTGCTGAACATGTTCAAAAAGGGGCCGATATGACCGTGTGTTGTATTGAAGTACCCGTTGAAGAAGCTGCAGATACCTTTGGTGTAATGACAGTAGATGAAGAAAGCCGTGTTTGTCGTTTTGATGAAAAGCCAGCTATGCCAAGCTCAGTGCCAGGCAAGCCGGGTACATGTTTAGCATCCATGGGTAACTACATATTTAATACTGAGTTTTTATTTGAGCAACTAAAGAAAGATGCTGAAAATGAAGGGTCAGGACGTGATTTTGGGCATGACATAATCCCCGCTATTATTGAAGAGCATAACGTTTTTGCATTCCCATTTAGAGACCCTCAACAGGAAGGTCAGCCATATTGGCGCGATGTAGGAACACTCGACTCATTTTGGGAGGCTAACATGGAGCTTGTTATGCCTGAGCCTCAACTTGATCTGTACGACCCAGCGTGGCCAATTTGGACATACCAAGAGCAATTACCCCCAGCTAAATTTATATTTGATGATGACGACAGGCGAGGAATGGCCCTTGACTCTACAGTTTCGGGAGGGTGTATTATTTCGGGGTCGGCAGTAAGAAAATCATTGTTATTTTCTAACGTGCATGTGCGCTCGTTTTGTGAAATTGAACAATCGGTTATTTTACCGGGTGCTATTATTAACCGCGGTTGTAAAATTAAACGTGCAATAATAGACAGAAGTTGTGAAATACCTGCAGGGCTTGAAATAGGGTTTGACCGTAAAACAGATGAAGAAAATGGTTTTAGGGTATCAAAAAAAGGCATCGTACTTGTTACCCGCGACATGCTTAGTGAACTTGCTAAAAAGTTAGAGCGTCAAACACAAGAAAATAAGAAACTAGCTTAATACAGAGTTAGGCAAAACAAGCTTGCCCTAAAGCGGGTGAGCTTATTAAAACAAAGGAAGTAGTAAATTAATGCATGTATTAATGGTTGCAGCAGAGAACGATGCGTTACCTGGCGCTAAAGTAGGCGGTGTAGCAGATGTAGTCCGTGATGCCCCGAAGGCCCTTGCGAAGCATAGCGTATCGGTTGATGTGGTGATCCCAGATTATGGATTTGAGCCATTAAATAGGCATTATATAGGTGAAGTAACCGTGGCGTTTAATGCTCAATCTCATGTAATGACTTTGTTTAAAGTGGATCAAACAAAAAATAACATAACTCAAATTGTAATAAGCCACCCAATGTTTAGTGAATCGGGTAGCGTTTATTGTAATGATGCACCGGGTAGGCCATTTGCAACCGATGCAACAAAGTTTGCGCTATTTAATGCGGCTGTTTGCGAAGCATTATTGCAAGGGCTACTTAAGCGCCCTAGTACGCTGCATTTACATGACTGGCATAGCGCATGCGTTGCTGTTTTAATTAAGTTTGAGCCACGTTACAGTGCTTTACACGATATACATTTAGCGTACACAGTGCACAATTTAGCACTACAAGGAATAAGGCCTTTTAAGCACGATGAATCGAGCTTAGAAGCTTGGTTTCCATCATTAAGTTACAACGGGCAACACTTGTGCGACCCAAGGTATTCAAATTGTTTTAACCCAATGCGAAGCGCCATTAATTTAGCAGACAAAATTCATTTAGTATCGCCTACCTACAGCCAAGAAGTGCTTAAACCCAGTAATTACAATAATGGCTTTTTTGGTGGGGAGGGGCTTGAACAAGACCTACAAAATGCAGCCGAACAAGGTAAATTGGTCGGCATTTTGAATGGCTGTGAATACCCTGCATTGGAAGTTGCAAATGCAGTTATGGACGAGTTGTACAACGAGACAGAAAAAAGCTTATTTGCTTGGATGAGCAACAGCGAACAGCTTGAAAGCGTTCACTACATTGCGCACCAACGATTAAAGCAATTTAAAGCGACACCAAATAATGGGCCAATTGTTACAAGCGTAGGTAGACTCACAGAACAAAAAGTATTGTTATTATGTCAGCCATTAAATGGTGAACTTGCGATAGACGCAGTATGTAATAGTATTAATGAACAGGGTGGGCGTTTAATCATATTAGGCTCTGGCGATAAAGCGCTAGAAGCATTGTTTACAAAAGCCATGGCACGTAACGAAAATTTACTATTTTTAAAAGGTTATGCGCAAAGAGTAGGTGATTTAATGTATCAATTAGGTGATTTATTTTTAATGCCTAGTTCGTTTGAGCCTTGCGGAATAAGCCAAATGCTGGCAATGCGCGCAGGCCAACCTTGTTTGGTACATAGTGTTGGCGGATTAAAAGATACTGTAAAACACAATCAAAATGGGTTTAGTTTTAATGGCGCAACATTACGTGAGCAAACACATACTTTGCTTTCATGTTTAACCGAAACGCTAGCATTTTATAAACAACATCCAAAAAAATGGCAGCAAATAAAATCTAATGCTAAAGCAGTACGCTTTTCGTGGTCTCAGGTTGCAAGTGATTACATTTCAACCTTGTACCGATAAACTTTGTTTAATTTAACTTAAGCGAAGTGACATTTTAGATTATTTACGCTATTAATAACTTGGTATTAATCGAATTAAATAAAGTAGGTAAAGTGTCTGTATTTGTTGCAAGGCAAGCAATTTTCAATCGGCGTCAAAAAGTAGTTGCTTACGAGCTACTTTTTAGGGACAGTCCTAAAAACTTTTTTCCTGATATAGCCGAAGGGCAGGCAACTGCACGGCTTATTATGGAAAATCAACTTAATTTGGGCACACGCCATATCACCTCTGGTAAAAAAGCACTCATCAACATTGGGCCTGAATCTTTAGAGCTTGACCTGTGTGCCTTTTTACCGTGCCAAGATGTTGTAATAGAGCTTCTTGAAAGCATAGAGCCCACTGATACAAATTACGAGTTATGCCGAGAGCTCTTTCATAGTAACTTTAATTTAGCCCTTGATGACTTTGTATACAAACCGCAATGGGATCGCTTTTTAAAGCTGGTTAAACTCATAAAATTTGATATAACCATAACCCCATTAAACGATATTCACCCTATTATAAAAAAGCTCAAAGATCACAAACAAATTAAGTTACTCGCAGAGAAAATAGAAACACAGGAAGAATACGAAGTTGCCGCTGGCATGGGCTTTGATTACTTTCAAGGTTACTTTTTTGCGAAGCCCACCATGATGAAGCATAACGACATTGATTATAACTACGGGTTAGTCGTTGCAATTTATGCTGAAATAATGGGCCCGAATCCAGATTTAACCAAAATAGCAGCGTTGTTTGAATTGGATGCCGCACTGGCTTATAAATTACTACGTTTAATTAACAGCGGCGTATTTCCTATACAAAGTAAAATAGCCTCCTTAAAGCAAGCGCTGGTTTATTTGGGCCAGGAGCGTTTAAAAAAGTTTGTTAGTTTAATTGTGACCGCTCACACCGCTGGTAAAAAGCCTGCAGAGCTAATGCAAGTGTGCGTCGTACGTGCGCGCTTTTGTGAATTGATTGCTAAAAAAGTGGCCAAGCATCAGTCAGGAGAGGCGTTTTTAACCGGCTTGTTTTCGCTTCTTGACGCTATATTAGATCAACCAATGAGCTTGCTTGTTGAAAAATTACCTTTTCAGGATGATATAAAAGCAGCCTTGCTCGAAGAAAAAAACACACTGTATTACATTTTAAAAGTTGTTAAAGCATACGAAACCGGCAGCTGGTGGGCACTCGAACAAGCTGTTATATTTTTAAACATACAAAGTGATATACTACCAGAGCTTTACCAGAAGTCGGTTGACTGGGCCGACAGCTATAAAAATAATATTTAACGGAAAATAGCTTTAATGCGTAATTATAATATGGACTTTATTCGCGGCATTGCCGTGCTTGGCTTAGTGTTTATGAATGGCTATGCCTTTGGTTTTATGGAATTCGGTTATGTGCCTTTAACCATCCCCCCTGTAAGTGACACCATTATTGAATATTTGAATATACTGTTTATAGAAGGCCGATTTAGAACGCTGTTTAGCTTACTTTTTGGCGCAGGTTTGTATATTCAATGGCAGCGCTTTAAATCATCTGCGCAAATAAAAAGTCGATTATATTGGCTCATAATTTTTGGTCTAATACATGGTTTTTTACTTTGGGCTGGTGATATTTTGTTTGTTTATGGGGTGTCTGGCTGGTTTATTATTAAATATCTAGACACCGACAACCCTAAGCTATTGCAAAGAGGGCTCGAGTTTACTGGGCTCTCGGCGGTGGTTACGTTTTTAGTGTTGTTCACTATTCCTGACGATCAGAGCTTTCGTGACTCTGCCAAGTTTATTGAGTTATTTAGCCCTCATTACAGTGATTACTTTAATGAAAATCTTTTTATAAATATCCTTATGCTAATCACAGTGCCGCTAATGACGATGTGGATGTGCGTTGGCAGCATGCTAATTGGCATTTACGCGTATAAAGAGGGAATATTTAACAAAGGTCTATCAAATCAGCAGTTGTGGGTGTGTGGCTTAGGTGTACTTATATTTTGTAGTATACGACTAAGCACATCAACGCTTACTGGTGGTTTGGGTATGAGTTTACAAGAAATTTCTAACATGTTCGCTGCTCTGTGTATGGCTGGGCTTTATATTCATGTAATTGTTAAGTTTTGTAAAAATAGCCCACAGTTTGGCAAACTAATACAGCAGGCGGGTCGCATGGCATTCACACTGTATATAAGCCAAACCTTTATGCAATTACTTATTTATAGAGTGTTATTTCCAGAGTGGATACTTAGCTTTAATAGAATAGATTACTGGTTAGTTGCTGGCAGCTTAGTTGCTGTGCAGTTATTATTTACGTTATTTTATAGTCGTTATTTTAAACAAGGGCCGCTTGAAGTGCTGTGGCGCAAATTAACCGACATTAAATCGGCGGCATAACTCGCATTTTTAGGTGGTTTGGGTATACACTAGCGACCCTAAAAAATTAATACCATTAAGTGATATGACCGAATTAAAACGTTTAAATAAATTTATTAGTGAAACAGGTTTTTGTTCACGCCGTGAAGCCGATAAATATATTGAGCAAGGTCGCGTGTCAGTTAATGGTAATGCGCCAGAAATGGGCGTGAAGGTTGCAGCAACCGATGTAGTATTGGTCGATGGCAAACCATTAAAAACACCACCTAAACGCGTTTATATTGCCTACAATAAACCGGTGGGTATAACGTGTACAACCGAACGTAAAATCCAAAGCAATATTGTCAAAGCGGTTAATTACCCCGATCGTATATTTCCAATTGGGCGCCTAGATAGACCTTCTGAAGGGTTAATATTTTTAACTAACGAAGGCGACATTGTAAATAAAATTTTGCGTGCGGGTAATAACCACGAAAAAGAATACGTTGTCACCGTAGACAAGCCTCTTAACCGCCAATTTGTATCTAAAATGGCCAACGGCATTCCTATTTTAGATACTGTTACTAAAAAGTGTAAGGTTACACAAACAGCCCCTAAAGAATTTAAGATCATTTTAACTCAGGGGTTAAATCGCCAAATTCGCCGGATGTGTGAGTATTTAGGTTACGAGGTGGTGACTTTAAAGCGCACTCGTATTATGAATGTAACATTAAAAGGATTAAAAGTGGGTCAATGGCGTCATTTATCCGATGTTGAAATGGCGCAAATAAACGACTCAATTGCTGACTCAGGCAAAACCCAAGAGCACTCGTTAGATACTAACAAGCAAGTTGATAAAAATGCGGCTATATCACCTAAGCGCGACTTTCAGGGTGAAAACCCTCGTCGTAATAAGCAAAAAGAGCGAGGCGATGAGCAAAAAAGTAATCGAACTAATGCACCTTATCAAAAGCGCTCTACAACCTATGTTGGTAAACCAAAAACGGCAAAAGCTAATAGTGCATCTAGCAATAAAGCAGGCGCACGCACTAAGCTAAGTTTAAAAAAATAAGCTAAGCAATTACCACTGTATTTATTTAAGTTATAAAAAATGCCACAGTTTACGCTGTGGCATTTTTATTTAGTTAAACACTTAATCTGTCTTTATTTACGTGGTTGGTATTCAATTCTAAAAATCATAGTATATAAAACAGGCACTACTATTAATGTAAGTATGGTCGCAAAGCCTAAACCAAACATAATTGTGACCGCCATAGATTGAAAGAACACATCAAACAGCAAAGGGATCATACCGAGTATTGTAGTGATTGCAGCCATTGCTACAGGTCGCACACGGCTCACCCCAGAATCAAAAACCGCTTGGTAAGGTGAGCTGCCCGCTTTTAGCTCAAGGTTTATTTGGTCGACTAATACAATGCCATTTTTAATGAGCATACCACTTAAGCTTAATAACCCAAGTAGGCCCATAAAACTAAACGGCGCGTTCATTGCTAATAAACCGGCACTGACACCAATAATTGCCAATGGAACTGTGGCCCAAATTACAAGAGGCTGCTTTAATGAGTTAAACAGTAAAACCGTAATAGCAAACATAGCTAAGTAGCCAAGCGGCAAAGACCCAAATATAGCCTTTTGAGCTTTGCTTGAAGATTCATATTCGCCGCCCCATTCTAATGAGTACCCATGAGGTAGCTCTATAGATTCAAGAGGGCCTCGTACTCGGGCAAACAATTTAGCGGCTGTTTCATCTCCCAGCACATTTTGGTCGGCCATTACCGTTATTGTTCGCTTTCTATCGCGACGCATTATTAGGCTGTCTTCCCATTCAACGATAAACTCATCTACCACTTGAGTTACTGGTACAAATACACCTAAAACAGGGCTGTATATTTGTAAATCATGAACGCTATCTACATTAAGACGCTCATTAGCAGGGGAGCGCGCAATAATTGGCAGTAATTGAGTACCATCACGGTATACACCCACCTGTTTACCCGACAGGCTTGTAAGCAGCACATCATCCAGATCTGATTTACTTATTCCTAAGCGTCGTGCCTTTTGCTCGTTAAACTGTGGACGAATCATTTTGGTTCGCGCACGCCAATCATTACGAATATTAAATGCGCCGTCATCTTGAGCCATAAGCTTTTCAGCTTCAGCTGCGAGTTTTCTAAGAATGACAGGGTCAGGGCCTGTAAAACGTGCTTCTATTTTTGCATCAGTAGAAGGCCCAATCTCCATAGGCTTTATTTTTAGTTGAGCTGATAATGGTGTATTTTGAGAATAATCACGGACCTTTTGCATAACAACCGCAACTGCTTCGCGATCTTTTACTCTTATAATAAGTTGTCCATACGACGAGTAAGACTTTTGAGGCGCATAAGTAAGCATAAAGCGCGGCGCACCTTGCCCGGTTGTACTTGTTACTTCTTCTACAAGTTCTTCTTGTTGCAAATAGTTTTCAAGCTTCTTTATGCCATCTAGTGTGGCACGAATATCCGAACCTTGTTGTTGCCAGTAATCTACGTAAAACATAGGTGTGTTTGATGCAGGGAAAAACGACTGCTTAACCGAACCAAAACCCACTACGGCACTGCACAGTAATACAACCATGAGGATCATTGTTGACTTACGATAGTGCATTGCTAAATCTAATAGTGCTTTATAGCCTGTAAAAATAAACCCTTGGTATGGGTCGTTATCTGAATCGTCTTCGGTGTTTTTATCTTTTTTAAATTCATTTTCTGAAAACATAAGGTTTGCAAAAAATGGAGTTAAAGTAATAGCGGTTATCCAGCTAAGTAACAGCGATATAAACAACACCCAAAACAAGCTGCCCGCAAACTCACCGGTTGCGTCAGAGCTTAAACCAATTGGCGCAAATGCAGTAATACCAATAATAGTTGCACCTAACAGTGGCCATTTAGTTTGCTCCACAATGTTAACTGCGGCCTTAAGTTTGGTTTGGCCACGTTTTAGGTTAATTAAAATTCCTTCGGTAACCACTATGGCGTTATCTACCAGCATACCAAGGGCTATAATAAGCGCACCTAACGATATACGTTGTAAGTCTATGGCAAACAACTTCATAAAAATGAAGGTGCCTAAAACCGTTAGTAATAAAATACCGCCTATTAAAATACCGCTTTTAAGGCCCATAAAAATAAGGAGTACCACAATTACTATCGCAATTGCTTCTAGCAGGCTAACAATAAAACCGTCTACCGAGGTTTCTACTTCTTTTGGCTGGTTGTATACAGCATTCACGTCAATACCATGCGGGCGCTGGTACTCAAGTTCTGCTAAGTGAGCATCAATACGTTTACCCACATCAACCACATTAACGCCATTCATAAACGATACGCCAATTAATAGCGCTTGCTCAGAGTTATATCTAATTACATTAGTGGGTACTTCAGCGTACTCTCTAAATACTTCGGCAACATCACCCAAATAAATAAGCTCGCTCGCACCCGGTTTAGAAATCAGCAGAGTTTCAAGTTCTTTAACATCTTTAAATTCGCCAGTAGGATGAAAACGAATCGACTCATCGCCCACTCTAATTTTACCCGCGTTAGACACCGTGTTTTGAGATTGTAACAAAGCAAATATATGGCTAGGTGCAATACCAAGTTGGGCTAATTTACGGGTAGATATTTCTACCATTACTTGCGGCTGTTGCTCACCTGCAATCGTTACCTTGCTTACCCCTTTAACTAATACCAGTTCACGCTTTAAATAATCGGTGTAGTCTTTTAGTTCATCGTAAGAATAGCCATCACCTACAACAGAATATAAAACACCATATACATCGCCAAAGTCATCTAAAATTGTACTTGGATAAACACCACTGGGTAAAGACGGAGAAAGATCGTTTATTTTACGACGCATTTCATCCCAAATTTGGCGAAGTTGCTCTTTTCGATAAGTGCTCTTCATTTCCACGGCAATTTGCGACTTCCCGTTGGATGAAATAGAAGTCACGTGGTCAACATAGGGTAACTGTTGAATTGCATTTTCGAGTGGAAAAGTAACTTCTTCCTCGACTTGCTGCGGTGATGCGCCAGGGTACATGGTAATAACCATGGCCTGTTTAAGTGTAAATTCAGGGTCTTCTAACTGGCCTAAATCAAAATACGATACGCTACCACCAATTAAAAGCAGCAGGGCAAACATCCAACTAATTACTTTTTTCTTTATAGAAAATTGTGCAAAGCTCATAATTATAAGCCTCGCTCTTTATTCCATGGACGAACTTTCATGCCTTCTTCAATCGAGTGAACACCCGCAGACACCACAATTTGGCCCTCTTTAATACCGCTAAGTACCTCTATGCCATCATGGTGTAATTGGCCAACTTCAACAGCTTGCTTATGGACTTGGCCGGTATTTTCATCATAAAGCCAAACATAGGCATTATTTTTAATTGCTTCTTGTGGATCAGAAAAAACCGATTCAATAGGGAGTATTGTGTAAGCAACCTGCGAACGTGTTACTTTACTTAAATCAATTAAAACGCGGCCAGTCATACCTGCTAGTAAGTTAAAGTCATCAGGCACGGGTAACGAAAACACCACTTTATAAGTGAGTGTTGCTGGGTCGGCTTGAGTGTCCCATTCTTTAATATCGAGCGAGTATTCTTTATCTTCAAAACCATCAAATTTAACAGTAGGGTGGTAATCAGTGCCTTTTTTGAATCGTGCCACTATTTTTTCAGGAACCTGAATTTCTACGTCCATTAAATCACGCGTTTCTAGGCGCAAAATATTTTGTTTAGCTTGAATATTTTCAAAATTCTTTACAAACACTTTGGCAACAGTGCCCGCAAAAGGGGCTCGCAATTCACTGTACTCTAGGTTGGTTTCAGCAATTTTAAATGCCGACTCAGCAATTTGCATATTGGCGGTTGCTTGGTCTAGCTCAGATTGACTGGTAATTTTTTTCTCGAATAATTGTTCAATTCGGCTCAGTTGCGATTTTGCTAGTTCGTAACGTGCTTTACGTTCATCAAACTGGAGTTGAAAATCTTCAGGGTCTAATTTGGCTAGTAAATCGCCTTTTTCAACGTGCTCCCCAGCAAGAACCGGAAACTCTATAAGTTCTCCGTTTACCCTAAATGCAAGGTAAGATCCTTGGTTTGCAACCACCTCAGCTGGGAAACTACGAATATTGATTTGAGAGTCATGGCCAATATTGAACAGCTTAACAGGGCGAATGGGCTCTTCTTTAACTTGTTGTTCTGGCTCAGAACAGGCAATTAAGCTAAGTAGGGTCGTTGTTAGTAAACATAGACGAAAGAGTTTCATGTCTTCTCCGTTGCAATATTGGCAAAATAAGTAAGTGCAGGATACGCTGCAAACATATAAAATAAAATTCATTAAATTTTAGATACTCAATAAGTTTTACTTATAATGTTTTGAGGCGGTATATGAAGCTGAATCAATTAGTAATATTAGATGCCATAGTGCAAAGCGCAAGTTTGAGCGGTGCTGCGCAAAAGCTTCATAAAACACAGCCCGCGCTAACGTTGGCTATAAAAAACTTAGAAGCGCAAATAGGCTTTGAGCTGCTAGATAGAACTAAGTACCGGTTACAGCTTACTGAAAAAGGACGTATTTTTCATCGTGAGGCACAACAGTTACTGCATGCAAATGACGAGCTTGCCAAACTCGCAGAAGAGCTTTCGTTAGGAAATGAACCCCAATATCAAATTTGTTACGAACAGCTCTGCCATAAACAAAGTTATAACAAGATCATAAGTAATACTTTTAGGCAGTTTACGAGTACAGAGTTTTGTATTACCAGTGGCAAACGGTTTGTATCATTAGAACAAGTTAATAGTGGGCAAGCAGAGTTAGGTATTGGCCCCTGGTTTGATTTATTTCATGCTACAGGTGACTTAGAAAGCGTGCCCATAGGTAAGCTCGATATTGGTATAGTAAGTGCTAAAGGGTTATTACCCCAACAGTTAACATACACACAATTACAAACCTATCCGTGTTTAGCTATGTTTGAAAGCGATTTAAGCATAGACAGCGATAGGCTATCTTACTCTAAAGGTTCTGCAATGATGAAAATAGACGATGTAGCAACTTTAAAATCGTTTTTACTTTCAGGGGCCGGATGGGCAATGATGAGCCTAGAGCATTGCAAACCTGAAATAAAAGCAGGCTTATTACAAGAAATCCATATTACAGATCGCGAACATAAATTTAGCGCACAAATAAGAGCGTTTAGGCAGCATGCTATTCATCATGGCCCTGTGGCACGCACTGTATGGGAGCAATTTAAACAACTAAGTAAGGCTTACGCTGATAAAAATGGATATTGAAAAAGAAACCCTTATTTATACTGTAATAGCCGGTATCCCAGCAGGAAAAGTAGCAAGCTATGGTCAAGTTGCTACGTTGGCTGGATTTCCGCAAAACTCACGTTTAGTTGGCCGTTTATTAAAAATAATGCCAAGTGATTCGGTTATTCCATGGCATCGTGTTGTAAACAGCCAAGGTAAAATAGCGTTCCCTGTAGGCAGTAACAAGTACCAAGAACAGCGTCAAAAATTATTATCAGAAGGTGTACTTTTTATAAACGACAAAGTAAATATGCGTGAGTGTAGATGGCAGTAAAATTAACACTTTAGGCTAATTGCCAGTGTAGATCCGATAAATTAGTGCCATTCGGCACAGTAAAATACCTTCTAGATATTTTTGCAAAGTACTCAGTATTAACAGATGAACACCTAACGCCTCGGCAACGTCCTGTGATATTGCATCGTCTCGTAAGCTAAGTTTGACTGCTTTGATTTTGAAATTAGCGGGGTAAAAATATGTCTTTCTAGATTGGGTATATCTAGGCATATTAGCCTCCTTAAAGTAATGATGAGGTGTCCACTAAATCGGGTGAGGAGCATAGTTTCGTTTAAAGCTCTTGTTATGCGCAATCACTTGCCCCGAACTATCAAAAAGTATGGATAGTTGACCTGATTTCAACTTTTCTCGAAAGTCAGGTAAAGCAACTTTACCATCAAGTAGATCGCCTAGTAACATGTCCATCAAACTACCAAATACTAGGTCATTATAATTTTCAAATTCAGGATTTGAATTTAACAAAGTACATATCATACGTGGAGGTTGAACTCCCGAGGAATCCGAAATAGTAGAGTGCTTGGGGTTATTCTTTAGATGTAAACTACAACAGGCGAAGTGAGCAACAAGTTCTCTAAATTGCATATTTGTAACTGAACCACTTAACTTATTTATAACTGTTGGTTGGATCTGATTATATACGGCGCCAGCGTCGCCGAATACAGTAATAATGCCAATGCCTCCAATAATAACTCCTGAAGTATTTGCGTAAGAGACGTCCATATAATCAAACTCTTTTTCTGCATCAATACTTTCAACCGGAACAATAAAGAAAGATCCTACACAATTTTGTTCTAATGTTGCTTGGGTATAGGGCACACGGCTTAAACAATAAACATGATGAAAACTTTCCCACTCATAACCTACTCCTTTTGCGATTGATGAATACTCAACCCTTCGATCTAAGTACATTCGTAGAGACTGATCTTTAACATGAGTTTTAATAAATAGAAGCGCCATCCACAAATAAAGGTTCAAGTATCCTTTCTTCTCAATATAATTAACCAAATCATCGAAACCTCTTGAAAACGCCTTACTCAATGGAGTTTCCAATTCAGCACTAAGTAGGCTATTACATTCGATGCAACAGGGAATCACATATTGGTTGTATTTATATTTTGAACCATTAGGTAAATTCACGGCTTCATTGTGAAGGTCAAATCGCTTTAGAATCCAATTAGGTATGATGTGCTCTTTATTCTGATTCTGTGGGTTTAGAACTTTCGTACAAAGAAAGCATATATTTAAACTACAAACGTCAGATTCAAATGCTGCAATGCTAACAAATGTAACTTTACCATTCGCATCTACAATATTTCCATTTTCAAGTATCATCATACTGCCAAGCGTTGCGAATCACTCTTAAATGCTTTGTTATAACTTTGATACCAGTAGGTCTCTTAGCTGCGTCACTACCCCGACTAAACTTTCATTCGGGTTAGATGATTCATAATCATCAGGACATATCCAATCTAGAAACTCTGCCGCATTAGTCCCACCACCAATCATAGTGATAATATGATTTTGTACTTCGTCTGGTGTTAGACACTTTTTTGTTTTCAGTGAGTTAATATGAGCCACGTAGTCATCTCGCAAGGTTAACAGTGATTTGTTGCTAGTAATTAGCTCGTTATACTGCCCCCGAATTTTATTCAACTCAGGAGTCATTTCGTTAAATTCACGAGAGTACTTACGATTTAACTCAACGTACTTGCAGCAGTTTAATACAATTGAGTTAAAACACAGTCTCCAAATACTTTGTCGACTAGCTACTAATTCTGGTTTGTGCATATAAGGCTTATCTTCATATTCACGAATGATACTAACTGAAATAGTTAGATCACCGATCAAACCAACGAGAATCTCTGATAGCTCATGATTTCTATTTCTCACTCAAACTCCAATAAAAGTTATAACGCCGCGCTCTGCGGAAATTTGGGAGCGCCAGCGAGTAATTTTTCCGTAGCAGCGCCTTGTTACGTGTTTTCATGAGCGAAACCCAGTCATCCGGAACTCATTTCCAGTGATTTCACAGGATATTTGATCAATAAACTGTACTATGGATTTTTCGATGAACTCACTAAGTAGCCAAGACGCATCTTTTTCTAAGTGTGCTCTTAGCGACTGTGGTTCATACCGAGCAAGCTCACTTAGCCTATGCATTGCAGCATAAGTTAGAGGCAGCGTGCTACGACTAATTACAGATGTAGATTTTAAGTCTTTTCTTTTAACGTACCAGAGGTCGTTTGCGCTATAAATATAGGCCATTTCAGAGCGCCTATTCTTTAAATAATTTTTTAGCCTATTATTACTAATCAAGTCAGGTTTATTTCTTGGTGCATTCCATTTAAAATCTTTATTCCTTCTCACGGTGTAAATTTCGTCATTTCGATACCTACGATCTAAACTATACCCCACAAGTCTACCTAACGTTGTTGCATTTGAATGCTCTGGCTCTAATTGGAGTTCAAGCCAGCATTTACCTCGACTTTTGTCGTGAACAATTCTAGGATTTAATACAGGAATAAATACTTCAGCTTGATTACCGTATGTTGAATGATACGCTCGATGAACATAGGGTAAATTATATAAAATGTCTTTCAGATTATATTCTTCAAACTTTCTCTCTGTTGACTCTGGTGTAACTGGTTCTTCTAGGTAAACACATAACCCCGAAAGTACACCTCTAACCTGAAACCTGACAAGCTCATTATTTAGACGTTTGTGGCCATCTGATACCTTTCCAGAAACCCCATGCGAAAAATGATAATCAATTGACTTACACTCCAGCAAAGCCTTTGTTGCATTTAGAAAACAGTAATACGTTGTTAATGGCTTAGATATAAGATCAAGCTGTTTGGTTGCTTCATAGAAATTTTTTGCCTGCTGCCAATAGAAAACAGCATCACTATTCGTGCAATTTCTTTTTAGATATATCTCTACAAACTGCCAAGTTGAGTCAGTGAGAATTACTTTGCTGTCTAATTTCGGGGAAATAAGAGGCCGATATACTCTTACAGGCCACTTACCACACTGAGTAGATGGGCGAATTTTATTCTCTTTGAGATCAGATTTAATCTTAGAAATATCATCATCCAATCTGGTAACTTTTTGCGACAATGAATTATTTGGGTTTGCCAATCTTCAATTCCTTAGATGATCTTCAAAAGACACGTAACATGTTTATAGCGAGCTAATCGCGCGTATTTCTACCATAGCATCGCTTGTTTGTCTTAATTACTCATTTGTAACAAACTTCTTAAGCATTTGCTAGTACTAACAAAATACAGTCGTTCAGGTTTTTAATGCAAGATAAAAACGAGCGATTGGGTCGTTTTCCTGACTATGCAAGCACTATACTTTGACGAAATTAAAAAGTAACTGTTAACTCAAGCTCTAAGCAGCCATTAATAAACGTAGGTACTGATCGAAATATAATGACAAACACAACCAGCTATTACGAATAAGTGCCAAATTGCGTGACTGAATTGAGTTGTTTTAGCGCTGTAAAATAGTGTGCCTGCGCTATAAAAAATTCCGCCAGCGAGTAGCCAATACAAAGCTTTTACATCAATGCTTGAATACAATGGATAGATAATTGCTAATGCAAACCACCCCATGAGTAGGTAGGTGGCTAGGGATATTTTTTTGTTACCATTTTTAACAAGTATTTTGTATGCAACACCTGCAATCGCAACGGTCCATATAAAGGTGAGTGTACCCCATGACCAGGCCCCCGTTAGTGAGAGTAATAAAAAAGGAGTGTATGTGCCTGCAATAAGTAAATAAATGGCGCAGTGGTCACACTTTTTGTACAAGGCACGCAACTTAGGTTGCACGCTCGCGTGGTATAGCGTTGATGATAAAAATAGTATAAATAAGCTACTACCGTATATTGCGGTACTTATATTGGCTTTAGTGCTGGTTGCTTGGTTAAATAAATCCCACATCACAAAAACAGCAAAAAAAATACCGAGTGCGTGGCTTATAACATTGAGCTGTTCTTCTTTACGAGAATAAGGGGCGTCGAGTGACATTACTGCTCCTACCACTATTTAATTTGCGTTTAGTGTACAAGTGTACGCTGAAACTTTCAATCACTGTATAAGTTAAAGCTTTTTCTTGATTTTAAACAAAAATAATTCACTATGGGTTGGCCTATTTACAACAAAACTCAAGTTAATAACCATGAAAGCAAATTTAAAAGCCGCATTACTAACAGCCATTATTTACCCAGGGGCAGGGCACTTTTCGTTAAAAAAACATTTAATAGGTGCAATATTTGCTGGTGTGTTTTCGGTATTATTAATTTTAACGATGAAAGATATATTTGCCGTTGCACAATGTACAGCCAATGAAATTGTGGCAGGAAAAATACCGATGACCATCACCTCTATTTTAGGTGCTGCAAAAGAGCCATCACTGGCATGTGCAAAACTTGCAGAGTACAAATATTTGCCACTTATGATAATTATTTGGGTGCTGAGTATGGTTGATGCCTATCGTTTAGGTAAAAAGTAAACCCAGGACTCCCCATTTTTTTGTATTCACTTTTTTGTTATTTCAAAACCATTATTTAAAGTTGTGTGTTTTTTCGTAATGACTTTGTAATTCACCGTGCCATTTTGTATTTAAATTTTTTAGCTAGCATAAAATAATTAAGCATACCCCTATTTATTTTTTAACTAAAAAGTGGCTAAAAAATAAATTTACGTGGTTAAATTAACCTTTCCTGAATTTCAATAAATTAACCAGTTCATTAAAACTTTATTAATATCAGCGATTTAAACTTTATTTTCATCTTGGCACAACCCTTGAGTATATAACTACGTCTAAACAATACACAAACAAGGAATACCATTATGAAACATTCAATTAAAATCGCTATGGCTAGTTTATTAGTATTAGGTTCTTCGCAAGTAAACGCGACAGAAGTGGACCTAGATGTAACTGATATTTTAACAAACAGTGTAACTACCTACATTAAACAAACCACCATTGAGCTTGAAAAATCTATAAAAGAAACACTTTATTTTGATACAAAATTAACACTGGAAACGTTAATTGAGCCTGCTGATTTGGTGAGTAATGAAGCGGCAGAAAGTAAAGACCCTGCAGTTAATAACGTAAAATAAGCAACTTAAAGGAATAAGGCGATGAGTACCGAGCTTGGATTATTTGCACTTATGTTGGCACCCGTAGTGAGTATTATAACTGCGTATGTATCTGTACAAGCACTAAAGAGTATGGGTGGGTGGCTTAATATTTAACCAATTAAGTACAATGCAATTAATTCGGTTTACTTAAAGCTGATCGACTTAGTAAAAACGCACGTAAATAAAGGCAGTGTTATTGATAGAAGTAGACTTTATGAAACGTGCGATTTTCCCATTACCCATTTTTATTTTACCTGAAGGTTATACGCGTTTGCGTATTTTTGAACCTCGTTATTTAAACATGGTTAAAACCGCATTAAAAAATAACACGGGGTTTGTGCTATGTACGTTTGAGCACGACACACCTTTTAAAATTAGCGCCCAAGGATGCTTGGTTGATATAATCGACTTTGACCAAGACGATAATGACGTGCTGCTTATTGATGTTTTTGCGTCTAAAAGTGTTCAAATAAATGATGTTTACCAAGACGAAGAAGAACTTCGCCATGGTTTAATATCTGATTGCAAAACGCCTTACTGGTATAGCGATAAAAACAAACAAGTGGGTGAGCATTTTTTATTGCATGACGCATTGCGTAACGTTTTTTATGGCAACCCTGAACTTAGCCTACTTTACAAAACAACTAACTTTAGTAATTTAGCTTGGATAGCCGCCCGTTGGCTTGAGTTGTTACCTATTTCGATCGAGAAAAAACAACAACTTGCGTTCGAAACTAACTTTGATAACTTACTTAATTTCCTCCATACTGTAATTAATAACGAATTTGCCTAAATAATGTGATCTCGTACCATTTATTGCACGTATTACCTTTATCAAAACAATAATGGGATTAATTACTATGGTAAGTCAACAACAGTCAACTCGTTGTGAACCTAATACAGGTAAGTACACTGCCATGCCAGAAACGCCTAGTTCTGAACTTATGCAAGCATTACTATCGGTCGCACAAGACCGTGATAAAAAAGCATTTGCCTGTTTATTTGAATATTTTTCACCAAAAATTAAACGCTTTGGAATAAAGCAATTTGGTGTAGAAGCACAAGCCATGGAGCTTGTACAAGAAACATTAACGTCTGTATGGCGTAAAGCACACTTATATAACAGCGATAAGGGTGCTGCTACTACGTGGGTTTATACAGTAATGCGTAATGCGTCATTTGATATGCTTCGTAAAATGAAGAGCAATAAAGAAGAAAACATTAGCGAAGACATTTGGCCTTTAATTAATGATTCTGAAGACACAAATCACGAATACACTGACCATTTAGAAGACAAACAAATTAAACGCTACCTTGATAAATTGCCTATCGCTCAACGTGAAGTTGTTCGTGGCGTTTACTTTCAAGATATGTCGCAAGAGCAACTAGCTCAACAACTTAATATTCCAGTAGGCACGGTAAAATCACGATTACGTTTAGCCTTGCAGAAATTACGTAATGAAATGGGAGATCAGCATGATTAAACATCACCCGAGTGAAACACTACTTACAGAGTATTGTTCAGCGTCGTTAAGTGCCTCTTTGAGCCTTGCAGTTTCGATACATGTAGATATGTGTCCTGTTTGCCAAGAAAAAGTAGCAAAAATAGAAGCAAGCAACGCAGATGCTCTGTTTAGTGAAGACACCGAAACTTTTGAGCAACCGGTTAATAACCAATCTCAGTTGCTTGAAGAGTTTGATATGAATGTGCTTGACTTAATTACTGCAGACGACTCTATAGACGAAGTATATGAAGTAGAGCCAGTTAAAGTAAGTGTAAATGATCACAATTACCAACTCCCTCGTGCTCTGACCCGTATTTCGCACAGCAAGTTTACTCAAGTTGGCAAATTAGCCCGTTCACGTGTAGCACTAGATGATGGTGCATTACGTTCAAGTTTACTGCACATAGATGCGGGCGGTGAAATTCCTGAACATACGCACACAGGTTTTGAAATAACCCTATTACTTGACGGTGAGTTTTGTGATGAAGACGGACACTACGTGCCAGGTGACTTTATTTGGCAAGATGGTCGTCATCAACACACGCCAATAACAAAAGATGGGTGTTTATGCTTTACAGTTGTGAGCAGTGCGCTACATTTTAATAAAGGGCTAAGTAAATTACTAAATCCAATTGGTAATTTAATCTACTAAGAGATTACATGCAAAAAACTACAATAAAAATAGGTATAAGCGCCTGCTTAGCAGGCGAGAAAGTTAGATTTGATACAGGTCACAAAAGGTCAAACTTTTGTATGGACGAACTCGCAAAGCATGTTGAATATACACGCTTTTGTCCTGAGGTTGCGGTTGGCTTACCAATACCTCGGCCTACAATTCGCCAAGTTCGAGTTGGCGACACAATTAAAGTTTGCCGTCCTGATGGCTCTGGTGACGTTGGACCGCAGTTAACCGAGTACGGTAAAAAGGTTGCTACTGAGCAAGCTAAAGAGTTGAGTGGTTTTGTATTTTGTGCCAAAAGCCCAAGTTGTGGCATGGAGCGTATAAAAATATACAACGAGGCTGGGACGGGTAATACCTCAGAGGGCGTTGGTTTCTTTGCAGAACAAATTATGAAGCATAATCCACTTTTGCCTTGCGAGGAAAATGGTAGGTTAAACGATATACACCTGCGTGAGAATTTTGTAATGCGCGTGTACGTTTTAAACAGCTGGCAGCAGCTTGTAAAAGAGCCACTAAGTGTTCACCACTTAACGCAATTTCATGCTAAGCATAAGTATTTATTAATGGCACACAATTACCAAGCTTACCGAGAGCTTGGCAAGTTACTTGGAACCTACGCTGGTGATGATATAAACGCATTGGCTGATGAATACATTTTAGGTTTAATGACAGGGCTTAAAAAACCTGCATCTCGTCGTAATAACTGTAATACGTTAATGCATTTACAAGGTTACTTTAAAAAAGACCTCGCTAAGGTTGAAAAGCAAGAACTACGTGAAGCAATAGACGAGTATCGCTCTGGTTTAGTGCCGCTTTATGTGCCTCTTACTTTACTTAAGCACCATCTAAAAGTTCACCCTAAAGAGTACCTAGAAAAACAGGTGTTTTTTAATCCCTATCCTCATGATTTAAAACTACGATTTGGTATTTAATGAATACATTATTTTGGTTTAGGCGCGATTTGCGCCTTTTTTCGAATGAAGCGTTAATAGAAGCGCTAAATAATGGCGCTAAACACGCCATTTTTTTTGTTTGCGAAAAGCAGTGGCAACAGCACCAAGCAGCGCCAATACAAATTGATTTACTAAAGCGACGTGTAACTTATTTGCAAGAGCAACTTGCCAATTTCGGCATCACGCTTAATGTAATAAACGCTCCTAACTTTAGTGATTGTGAATCTGAGCTACTTTCGTTTTGTGAAACTCATGATATTCAGCATATTATTGCTAATACAGAATATGAGCTTAACGAAGTAAATCGAGACAAGGCGGTTTTGGCACAATGTGACAAACGTTCCATTACTTTTACATTATACGAAGGAGATTTAATTGCGCCTGTTGGTAGCGTTAAAAACCAAAGTAATGAAATGTATAAAGTATTCACACCATTTAAACGCGCATGGTTAAAACAGTATCAAGATACTCACTTTAGCTTGGCGCAATGGCCACTAGAACAAAACCCTATAAAAATTGAAAAAAGCCAGCATCTTGAAAGCGATTGTAGTTCGGATAAATGGCCTGTTGATGATGAAACACTTTTGAGTGTAGTTGATAATTTTATTTGCGATAAGTTAACAAGCTACGACGATCAGCGTGATATCCCCAGTATTAAAGGTACATCGGGTTTGAGCCCGTATTTAGCGCTGGGCATTATTAGCCCAAAGCAGTTGCTAATTAATATACAGCAACGTTACCCCGACATTCTGACTACATCAAAAAGTAAAACATTCACATGGGTTAACGAGCTTATTTGGCGAGAGTTTTACAGGCATCTTATTGCAGAGTACCCGAAGCTCTCTCGTGGTGAAAACTTTAACGAGAAATACAATCCTGTTAAATGGCGAAAAAGTGAAAAAGAATTTAATGCGTGGTGCGAAGGTCGAACTGGTTACCCACTCGTAGACGCAGCTATGTTACAGCTTAAGCAAACTGGATGGATGCATAACCGTTTAAGAATGGTAGTGGCCAGTTTTTTAACTAAACACCTATTAATTGACTGGCGTGAAGGTGAGCGCTTTTTTATGCAGCACCTAATTGATGGCGATTTAGCTTCTAACAATGGTGGCTGGCAGTGGGCTGCAAGCACAGGATGTGATGCACAACCTTATTTTAGGATTTTCAACCCTATTACCCAAAGTGAGCGCTTTGATCCAACAGGTAAGTTTATACGTAAGTATTTGCCTGAGCTTGAAAATGTGCCAGATAAACACATTCATTTTCCGCACACCTACTTAGCTGCAACGGGCAAGGGAAGTGAATGTTACTGGCCAGCAATTGTTGACCACAAAGCTGCACGTGAACGTGCGCTCGCTGCATTTAAGGTATGATATGGATAACCAGTTACCAGTAGATAAATTTGTTGATATTTACCAGCAACTTAATAGCTCTAATTTGGACTTATTAAGTGACATTTATGCCGACAATATTCAATTTATTGATCCGATGCACGAAATTAACGGTATTGAAAGTTTGCGTGACTATTTTGCAAATTTATATAGCAATGTTAAGCATTGTCAATTTGATATAACGGATTCGTTTGGTATCAACAACAATGCATTTGTTTATTGGACAATGCATTATTCACATCCCAAACTGGCTTCTGGTAAAACCATATCTGTGCAGGGGCACAGTAAACTAACTTTTGATAATGATAAAATTGTTAAGCATCGTGATTATTTCAACGTTGGCGAACTACTTTACAAGCATATTCCAATTCTAGGTAGTGTAGTTAGTTACATTGATAAGAGGGCGGGCTAATTATGGTTACCTTAATTACAGGCGCAACGTCAGGCATTGGCGAACAACTAGCTATTAAATATGCACAAATGGGCGACACGGTTATTGCATGTGGACGTAATACGGAAAAGCTAGCTGAGCTTTCAAAACATAACAACATAGAAAGTTGTAAGTTTGATGCAACAAGCCTAAAAGATATTAAAGAAGCAACCATTGGATACCCACACTTTGACCGAGTAATTCTTAATGCGGGCAATTGTGAATACATAGACGACGCAAAAAACTTTGACAGCGCTTTGTTTGAGCGCGTAATTAATGCAAATTTACTGTCGGTTGGTTACTGCTTAGAAGCATTACTCCCTAAAGTTAAAAGTGGCGGTCAATTAGTTATTGTTAGTTCAAGCGTTACATACTTACCGTTACCACGCTCCGAGGCTTATGGGGCGTCTAAAGCGGGCGTAAGTTATTTAGCTAAAAGCCTAGCCGTTGATTTGATGGATGTGGATGTCACGTTAGTTCACCCAGGGTTTGTAAAAACTCCTCTGACTGAAAAAAATGATTTTCCCATGCCTATGGCAGTGACCGCTGAAGAAGCGGCAGATTATATGATCAAAGGAATAAACAAACGACGTAAAGAGGTACACTTTCCGTATCGCTTTACGCTTATATTAAAAGCATTGCGGATATTGCCTTTACCGCTTTGGCTTAAAATAGCAAAAGGATTAACCCGTTGAAAAAAATAGCAATAATAGGAACTGGTGTATCAGGTTTAACATGTGGGCATTTGCTTCACAAACACTACGATGTCACTTTATTTGAAAAAAACGATTACATTGGCGGGCACACTGCGACTGTTGACGTAGATGTTAAGGGCGTTAATTACGCCGTGGATACCGGATTTATTGTTTTTAATAACCGAACTTACCCTTATTTTGAAAAGTTACTTGCGCGTATTGGTATAAAAAAGCAAGAGACCCAAATGAGTTTCAGTGTTCATAATGAGGCAACAGGCTTTGAGTACAATGGCCATACCTTCACCAGTTTATTTGCACAAAGAAGAAATATTTTTAGGCCTAAATTTTGGCGCTTGTTATCTGACATAGTTAAATTTAACAAACTATGTAAAGCCATACACGAAAAAGGCGAATATCAGCAATCGCAAACACTCGGTCAGCTACTTAAAGAAAATCAGTTTAACGACTTTTTTAAATATCATTATATTTTACCTATGGGCGCAGCTATTTGGTCTACTAGTATTAAAGAAATGGAAAACGTCGGCGTAGAGTTTTTTGTAAAGTTTTTCTTTAATCATGGCCTTTTAGATATCACAAATAGGCCGCAATGGTATGTTGTACCTGGTGGTTCACGTGAATACATAAATCCATTAATTAAAGGGTTTGCTGACAGAATAAAGCTTAACACTGATATTAAATCGGTAACACGTGTAAATGACGATGTAACCATTGAGTTTGCTAATGGTGAGCAGCACGTTTTTGATAAAGTTATTTTTGCGTGCCACTCTGACCAAGCACTCAAATTACTTGGTGATGCAACAAGCCAAGAAAAATCAGTACTTGGCGCAATTCCTTATACTGAAAATTCAGTAGTACTTCATACAGATACAAATTTACTACCTGACAGAAAAGCCGCTTGGGCTAGTTGGAATTATTTATTAAATAACAATACCGACAAAGCAGCTGTTGTTACCTACCAGATGAATATATTGCAAGGTATTCAATCAGACACGCAGTTTTGCGTTACGTTAAACCATCTTGAAGGGATAGATAAAAGCAAAATATTGCGTGAATTCACTTATCATCACCCTGTTTTCAACAAAGAGTCTATTGCTGCGCAAGGGCTCAAACAAACGATCGATGGTCAAAATAATAGTTACTTTTGCGGAGCCTATTGGTACAACGGCTTTCATGAAGATGGTGTACGCAGTGGTGTAGATGTAGCAAGGCAGTTAGGGGTTGAATTTGACTAGTGCTGTTTATCTAGGCGATGTTAAGCATCGCCGTTTTGCTGTTAAGACTCATCATTTTAGTAACCCACTTTATATGATGTGGGTTGATCTCAACAACCCAGAGCAATTGAACAATAAGCATAAATGGTTAGGTACGTCTGGTTCAAAAGCATTAAAGTTTAACGAATCAGACTACTTTGTTAATAAGCCCCACAATAATGATGCGTCAATCATTGAACGTGCAAATCATCAGTTATTATCGCTTGGTGTAACTGAGACTTTTAACCATGTATACATGCTTGGACAGCTCCGTTGCTTTGGTATTTACTTTAGCCCAGTAAACTTCTTCTTTTATGGTCATAGCGACAGTGAATTTAAGTACATGGTGGCTGAAGTTAGTAATACGCCATGGAATGAGCGACACTACTACTTGATACCACTAGAAAAAAAAGTGAACTTTAAAAAAGTCTTTTCCGTATCACCTTTTATGAACCTCGATATGAACTATCATTGGACAATTAGGTTAACGCAAGATAAAACATTGATTCATATTGAAAATAAACGGGATGGAGAATTGCTATTTGATGCTACTCTTCGATTAACCCGCAAAGAACTGACTGAAAAAGAAATGAGTCAGTTGTTAAAACGATTCCCAGCAATGACGTGGACAATATTTAAAGGTATTTATTACCAAGCGTTGAAGCTGTTTATAAAAAGAGTGCCTTTTTTAGGTCATTCTTAAACGTCACAAATTACATACAAGCAGTAATAAAAATAATATAGGTGTTCTAATGGAAAAAGTGTCTAGCTTAAATTGCGAACAAAACACAGGCTGGTTTACAGGGCTTTATAAAAAATTAGTATTTAAAGCTTTTTCTTCAATAGAAACAGGGCAAATCACCGTTATTGATGAAGATCTGCAGCTTGTTTTTGGAGACGCATCATCCGACTTAAAAGTTACGGTAACAATTCACGACAAAGCGATGTACAAGGCGTTTGCATTATCTGGAAGTGTTGGTGCAGGCGAGTCTTACATTTTAGGTCAATGGAGTTGTGACAACTTAACCCGACTAATTGAGTTATTTGCCATAAATGAAAAACAGCTGGACGAGTTTGAGAAAAAATTCGCGTTTTTCAGCAACATTGCCCACAGACTAACTCATTTAAAAAATAAAAATTCTGAGTCAGGCTCTAAAAAAAATATAGTTGCTCACTATGATCTAGGTAACGATTTATACGAATCGTTTTTGAGTAAAGAAATGCTTTACTCGTGTGCTGTTTATCCATCAAAAGATGCCAGTCTTGAAGACGCGCAGCAGTACAAATTAAAGCGCATATGTGAACAAGTAGAATTGCAACCTGGCGATTCCGTTATAGAAATTGGCACTGGATGGGGCGCATTTGCCATTTACGCAGCAACACATTACGACTGCCACGTGACGACTACTACAATATCTGATGAGCAACATGACTTTGTTGCAGAAAAAATTAAACAGTTAGGTTTAGAGAATAAAATTACGCTTCTTAAGCTTGATTACAGACTACTCACGGGCAAATACGACAAACTCGTTTCGATTGAAATGATTGAAGCGGTTGGCCACGAATATTTACCTAGCTTTTTTACCCAGTGCGGTTCGCTACTCAAAGACGATGGCGCAATGTTGATACAAGCAATCACCATAAGCGATCAGCGATACAAGCACTACCTTAAAAATTCAGATTTTATTCAACAGTATATTTTCCCTGGTGGGTGTTTACCCTCATTAAACGAAATGAGTGAGCAAATCAAAAATAACACCGATATGGTTATCCATACTGTTAGTGATATTGGAACACATTACGCACGAACCTTAGCTGACTGGCGTGAACGCTTTATCAAAAGTTGGCCTGACCTAGACCGAACAAAATTTGATGACCGTTTTTACAGGTTGTGGTTATTTTATTTTGCGTACTGTGAAGGTGCATTTAGAACGCGTGCAACCAGTACTGTACATTTAATGGCGCGCAAACCTCGCTTTAGCAGCAATGTAGATGAAATTGCACTCGCTTATTAATTTTGTCTTGTTTCAAGCAGTGTGGTTTTTATCATTACTGCTTGAAGGACAATCACTTTTATTTAGCGCTGGCATCATTGTCTTAATGTTTTATTTGTCAAAGCAAAAAAAACAAGATGCATTATTGCTATTAAAAGCACTTCCTATTGCTTTGCTACTTGAATACATAGCGGTGGAGCTTGGTCTACTTTCATTTAAAGTTGATCCTTTTCCAATTTGGCTGGTACTTCTATGGGCCGCGTTGCTTCTTTCATTAAATACATCGATGCATTTTTTAAGTCGATTAAGACTTTGGCAGGTATTTGTTGTTTGCCTTATTTTTGCGCCAGCTAGCTACTGGGCGGGTGCGCGTTTTAACGTAATTAATTTAGGCTTACCGCTATGGCAGTTTTGGGTAGCCTACGGTGTTATTTGGTCGGCAGCCTTTACGTTTATTGTATTTATAAACCAAAAAATTAAGTCGATTATTTTAGCAAGTCAAAATTAGCTTACCCTTTTATTTGTTATTAAAAGAAGGACTTTAATTGTGAAATCAATCATAACGACAACTGTTTTATGTCTTTTATTGTCTACTTCTGCCTTTGCTAATGTTGAATTTAGCAAAGTGGGCGAGGGTAGAATGGAATACTTGTTTTGGGATGTTTACGACGCCACCTTATATACCCCTTCTGGCGATTATGCTTTGGGTGAACACCCTGTCAAATTTAAGCTGACCTATTTACGTGATTTCGACGCCAAAGATATAGTTAAAGCAACCAATGAGCAGTGGGATCACATAGGTAAAAAAAATCTAGTCGGCAAGTACGATGAGGTGCTTTTGTCTATTTGGCCAAACATAGGTAAAGGTGATTCGTTAACGCTGATAACTGATAAAGAAGGCAAAAGTACTTTTTTGCATAACGATAGCGAGGTTGGCGTCATTGATGATGTTGCATTTTCAAGTGACTTTTTAGCTATTTGGTTAGGTAAAAATACGTCAGAGCCAGCTTTAAGAAAAAAACTATTAGGAAATTAAAATGATTATTAATAACGCGTTAAAAACGATTTTTGTGTGTGTATTTGCACTTCTTTTGGTTAGTTGTTCAGCCCCTAATGTAGAACACTACAGTAAAACAACTCCCAATTTTGACTTTAAAACCTTCTTTAGCGGCAAATTAAAAGCATATGGCGTAGTGCAAGACTTTAAAGGTGAGTTAACCCGTAAGTTAGTCGTTGATATGAACGCTACGTGGGAGGGCAACCAGGGCGTCATAGAAGAAGACTTTGTGTATGATGATGGTGAAACACAAAAACGCATCTGGAAAATAACCCTTAATGACGATAACACCCTTACAGGGACTGCCGCTGACGTTCTTGGCGTTGCACAAGGTAAGAGTGATGGCAGTGTATTTCATTGGAACTACAACGTAGAACTCCCTTATGACGGAAGCACTTTAGAAGTTAATTTTGATGATTGGATGTACTTGGTAACACAATCGCGCTTGATTAACCGCACATCTATTGTTAAGTTTGGTGTCGAGGTCGGGGAAGTGACCTTAGTTATCGAAAAAATATAGTTTTTATATGCTGATTAACATGCACCAAAATTGTACAAAAATTAAGTCTTTGTTAACACAAGATGCTGTATTTTAGCGGAAATTAATATAATTTTATGTGTTTTATAAGATTTTAACTAAAAATTGCAATTTGCTGTTGCTAACTTTTAAAAAATACATAAAGATAGGTTTTGCGAAGGCAAAATAATAACGAATAGGAATCTAACAATGAATAAAGCTCAATTAGTTGAAAAAATTGCTACTGACGCGGAAATTTCTAAAGCCGCAGCTACACGTGCTCTTGACGCATTTACTGGCGCTGTAACTTCTGCACTTAAAGAAGGTGATTCAGTAGCATTAGTTGGTTTTGGTACATTCTCAGTTAAAGAACGTGCTGCACGCACAGGCCGTAACCCTCAAACGGGTGCTGAGATCCAAATCGCAGCGGCAACTATCCCAAGCTTTAAAGCAGGTAAAGGTCTTAAAGACCAAGTAAACCTATAATTGGTTTTACAAATTAATTGAAAAAGGGCTAATAAGCCCTTTTTTTTTTGTGTTGAAAAAGCCGTAATGTAACGGCTCAGTATTTGAAAAGTTATGCTTTTAAGGCTTTATCGCCTCTACCAATTCCAACTGCACCTGAACGTACAACTTCTATGATATCTGTTTCATGGCGTAGCGTATCTAAAAATGATTCTATTTTGTCTGTGCTGCTCACAAGTTGTAAGCTGTAACTCTGACGGCCCATATCTAAAATATCACCTTTAAACACATCTACTACCCGGGTAACTGCAGCACGCGTTGTTTCGTCTTGTGCAAATACTTTTACAAGGAGTAGTTCTCGTTCAATGTGGCTCATTTCTGTTAAATCAATAATTTTTAATACATCAACTAGCTTGTTCACTTGCTTGGTAATTTGTTCAACAATTCGGTCATCACCCATTGTTGTTATGGTAATACGCGATAAAGACTGATCGTCAGTAGTACCTACCGTTAGGCTGTCAATGTTGTATGCTCGTTGTGAAAATAGTCCAACAATACGAGATAGTGCACCGGGTTCGTTTTCTAATAATATTGATAAAATACGACGCATTATGCTTTAACTCCTTTACGTAACCACATTTCGTCAATGCCACCTAGTTTAATTTGCATTGGGTACACATGTTCTTTTTCGTCGACAAGTATGTCTAAAAATACTAGACGATCCGTTATGCTCATTGCTTTGTCAATCGCAGGTTGAAGCTCGTCAAGTGTGTTTACCTGAATACCAACGTGGCCATAGCTTTCAACTAATTTTATAAAGTCAGGTAGTGAGTCCATGTAAGATGATGAATGACGACCGCCGTACACCATATCTTGCCATTGGCGTACCATTCCTAATGAGCGGTTGTTAAGAGAGACGACTTTAACGGCTAAGTTGTACTGCAAGCACGTAGAAAGCTCTTGAATGTTCATTTGAATAGAACCATCGCCAGTTACGCACACCGACTCTTTATCTGGAAATGCGAGCTTAACGCCCATGGCAGCCGGTAAACCAAAGCCCATAGTGCCTAATCCGCCTGAATTGATCCATTGGCGAGGGTATTTAAATGGGTAATACTGTGCTGCAAACATTTGATGCTGCCCTACATCAGAGCTGATGTATGCTTCGCCGTCTGTTGCTTTATAAAGCGCCTCAATAACAGCTTGAGGCTTAATTTTTTCTGAAGGGCTTTGTTTGTAACCTAAACATTTTTGTTCACGCCAGCTAATAATTTGTCGCCACCAATCTTCTTGTGCACTGCGATCTATTTGAATTGTACTTTTGTCTATTCCATCTTGTAGTTGTTTAAGTACAGTGTCTAAACAACCTACAACAGGTATATGCGCCTTAATGGTTTTAGAAATAGAAGTAGGGTCTACATCTACGTGAACAATAGTTGCATTAGGGCAAAACTTTTTAACGTTATTTGTAACCCGATCATCAAAGCGAGCACCTAATGCCAATATAACGTCGGCATTTGCCATAGCTTTGTTGGCCTCTAGCGTGCCGTGCATCCCGAGCATACCGATAAAATTAGGGTGAACCCCTGAAATACCACCTAAACCCATTAAAGTGTTGGTAATAGGTGCATTCAATGATTCTACTAAGCGCGTTAATTGCTCTGAGGTGTTTGAAATGATAATGCCACCCCCAGAATATATAACTAGCTTTTTAGCTTCTAATATAGCAGCTACGGCTTTTCTAATTTGTTTTGAATGGCCTTTGGTATTTGGGCTATAAGTGCGGAGTTCAGTCGTTGCAGGGAAGTCGTATTCAAATTTGACGGCAGGGTTAAGCATATCTTTTGGTAGCTCAACAACAACAGGCCCAGGGCGACCAGTGCTTGCAATATAAAAAGCTTTTGCCAATATTGCAGGTATTTCCTGTGCACTTCTGCAGTTAAAGCTGTGTTTTACAATTGGTCGAGAGCAACCAACTATGTCTGTTTCTTGGAAGGCGTCGTCACCAATTAGACTAGTAGGTACCTGCCCAGATAATACAACCATCGGAATTGAGTCCATGTACGCAGTTGCAATACCGGTTATACAATTTGTAGCACCAGGGCCTGAAGTAGCAAGAACAACACCGACCTCACCAGTAGCACGTGCATAACCGTCAGCCATGTGTGTTGCTGCTTGTTCATGCCTAACTAAGATGTGCTCAATATCATTTTGTTGAAAAAGTGCATCGTATAAATCTAATACTGAGCCACCTGGGTAGCCAAATATATATTTTACCTTTAATTCTTTTAATGCCTGAACGACTAGTTCAGAGCCATTATACTCTTGTTTGCTCATCCTCATTCCTCTGCGCTTTTTTGTGCATAAAAAAACCCCCGCGTGGTGCGGGGGTTTTTAAAAAGCAGTATTACCTTTTAATACATCCCCGCTGGGCTTATTACTAAGACCAGTACGAGAACGACTAGAAGGTTAAATTGTGTTTTCATAGTTACTTACTCTACTCAGCAAAACACTGCTTTGATGTGAAATTTTATATGGGGTTATTTTTAAGTGTTTTAAGTGTTTATGTCAACCTTGAATGTTGTTTTTTGCATTTTAAATTCGTTTTTTATTGTTTTTTAGTGGTTTATTGCTTTTTGTTCGTTTAATTTGAAGTTTTTAGGGAGATAATATGCAGCGCGCTTATTTTTGCTTTGTTTGCTGTTGTTTTAGTATTAAGCAATTATAGATTGCTAACGTATACTTAAAGGTGGTTTATAACATGTTTAAATAGTTGTTATTAGGTATGATGTGCTTAACAAATTGTTTGAGGAATATACAGTGAACAAAATAGCGTTACTTACACTTATTACTACGTTGTTTAGCTCTATAACTGTAGCTAAAACATCTACTCCGCACGATATAGGTGTAACCAACAAAGAACGTATTTTGTATTGGCTTAATAAAAAAGAAGACTTAACTTCCGATGAGTTAGAAGCGTCTTACAATGAATACATCAACAACAAATCACCTGTGCAAGTAGCATTAAAAAATGGGTTTAGCCAGCTACCTCGTTTATCGACATATAACCCAATACAAAAGGGGTTCTTACCTAGTCAACAATCTAGTTTTTCATCGGAGTTAACCCCAGATGATCGAGTCAATACAGTTAAAGTATTAACTATTTTAGTTGATTTTCCTGATTTAAAGCACGACGAAAACCAGTTAACTCCCCAAGACACTGATATGTTTTATACCGACTACTCCCCGGATCATTACCAGCAGATGCTGTTTAACACTAACGGCTATGAAGGCCCTGACGGACAGGTTCTTTTATCGGCGGCCGATTATTATAAAGCGGCTTCTGGCAACAGCCTTAATTTTGAAGGGCAAGTTTACGGGTGGGTAACTGCAAATAATAACGCTAAATTTTATGGTGAACGTTTAGGCTCTACCCGAGATAAAAATGCGCCGAGCCTTGTAAAAGAAGCTGTTGAAAAAGCGGTTGCACAATTTAATATTAATTTGGCTGATTATGACTTAACTGATCTTGATGACATAGACGGTGATGGTATTACCGACGAACCAAATGGGATAATCGATCATGTTATGATTTTTCATTCTAGTATTGGTGAAGAGTCGGGCGGGGGTTATTTATCAACAGATGCAATTTGGTCACATCGTTATTATGTTTTAGACGAAAATAGCCAACCAACTGAAGTTGTTGGGAGTGATATAAAGCTATTTGGATACACAATAAACCCTATTGATGCCGCCATTGGTGTTGTTGTTCATGAGTTTGGGCACGATTTAGGTTTAAAGGATGAATACGATTTACAGTCTAATACGGTAGGTGAGCCTGTCGCTTCATGGTCGGTTATGTCCTCAGGTACGTGGGCAGGTTCACCACGTGGGTCTGAGCCAGTAATGTTTAGCCCATATGCGCTGGAGTATCTTCAAACACGCTACCAAGGTAACTGGGTAAACCAGCTTAGCCTGGATATGGATGAGGTTGTTACGAACCCAGTGCAAGTGATTAATAACGCAGCAAGTACGTCTAAATCACAAAGCCAAGTAAAGGTCACATTGCCACCAAGGCTTGAAAAATTTAAAACACCAGTAGAAGGCGTTTTTCAATATTATTCAAATACCGGCGATAATCTTAATACTAGTTTAGTGAACACCATTAATTTACCAAGCACGACAGAGTCGCTTATGCTGAGCTTTGTTGCTTTTTATAGCATTGAGCAAGATTATGACTTAGTTCAAATAAAGGTTAATGGTGTGCCAATCGCGGGTAACTATACGCAAGCTGCTAACCCTTACTATGGCAATATTGGTCCTTATATTACAGGTGATTCATTTTTAAATCCTGATGCACAACTTCCTAACGGATACTTAACGCATCAATTTGATTTATCTGCTTATGCAGGGCAAACAATAGAGTTACAAGTACAATACTTAACAGACGCTAATACGCATTATTATGGTTTTGTTATTGACGATATGCGCATTGAGCAAAATGGTTCATTAATTTGGCAAAATAATGCAGAAACTCAAAGTAATACGACCTTATCCGGGTTTGCAAAAGTAGGGAGTTATGTATTTGCTATGCCATCTTACTATTACCTGCAGTTGCGTGACTATTCGGGTATAGATAGTGGGTTACAAAAAGAAGGTTACTCGCCGGGGTTATTACTGTGGTACAGCGATGAGTCGCACACTGATAACAATACAACTGAGCACCCCGGTAGTGGTTTTGCATTGGTTGTTGACGCAGATCAGCGTGCTATCAATAAAGGAAGCACGCAATCACCAGCAAATACCGCTATTCAAATAAGAGATGCCGCATTTAGCCTTTATGCTCAACGAGCAGGGCTAGGAGATGACGATTTATCTGCTATCAGCTCTTTTAGTGACGAGATAGACTATCGCTTTGCAGAACAAGCTGAATCGGGTGTTAAATTACCACAAGTTGGCTTTGGTTTTAGGCTCACAAACCAAGAAAACGATAATCAAAGCATAGAAATATTATTAAATTACGAGCCATCAAATGGCATTAGTTACTCACTCTCAGATTTCACAGCAGATTTTACAGTTGATGGATTGACGCTTTCGCCATCTGATACGTTTACTTGGGATTTTGGTGACGGCAGAACAAGTTCTGAGTTATCCCCTTCGCACGTTTTTGAGAGTTACGGACGCTATGATGTTACATTTACGGCTAGCAACGGTGATGAAGAGCAGGTAGCAACAACAGTCATTATTGCCGCACCCCTGAGTATTACTGAAATTGATTACGAAATAACACAAGGGCTACTAACGGCAAAAGCTGAAGTTGCAGGAGGGTTAGCACCATACAGTTATTTGTGGAATTTAGGCGATGGCAGTTCGCTAGCATCACAAGCCATTTCATATGACTATTTACACTCGGGTGATTATTTATTGTCGCTAACAGTGACTGACGACCAAGGAATGTCGGTATCTCAAAACGTTAATGTAAACGTCAATGTTCCACTCGCAGTTAATACCAGTTTTTCAACAAATAATTTAACGGTCCAATTTAACGCGGATGTCATAGGTGGGTTTAAAAATTATACATATAGCTGGGATTTTGGTGACGGCAGTGAGCTTTCTCAAGTTCAAAACCCAGGTCATACTTATCAAAATGCTGGCAGTTATTCTGTTACTTTAACTATAACCGACACAATTACGGGAGAGGTTATTAGTGATGACTTATCCGTAACGGTAGCACAATCTCAAACTAATAGCGGTTCAAGCTCTAGTGGAGGGGCGCTTGGCGGGTTATTAATTTTTATGTTGTTAATTTCAATTAGATTTAAACGCCCTTAAATGGCATAAAAAAGCCAGCAAAAATGCTGGCTTTTTTGAACGTTTTATTAAATTACAGGCGGTCGATCACTGACTGTGTGAAATCAGTTGTTCCGTGGCTGCCACCTAAATCACGTGTAGTACGGTCACCTGATTTAATTACATCAGCAACAGCGCTGCGAATACGCTCCGCTGTGTCACCCATGTTTAAGTGCTCTAGCATTTGAATAGACGCTAAAATTACTGAGGTAGGGTTTGCTAGGTTTTTACCCGCGATATCTGGTGCGCTACCGTGCACAGCTTCAAAAATCGCAGCATCTTCACCAATGTTTGCACCTGGTGCCATACCTAAACCGCCTACTAAGCCAGCACATAGGTCTGATAAAATATCACCAAATAAGTTAGTCGTTACAACAACGTCAAACTCTTCTGGTGTCATTACAAGTTTCATACACGTTGCATCAACAATCATCTCTGTTGATTCAATTTGTGGGTAACGCTCAGCTACTTCACGAGCAACTTTTAAAAATAAGCCAGAAGTAGATTTTAAAATGTTCGCTTTGTGAACCGCTGTTACTTTTTTACGGCCTTCTCGTACCGCAAGCTCATAAGCAAATGTTACGATTTTTTCAGCGCCTTCACGCGTTATTACAGACTTTGCTTCTGCTTCATTGCCGTCTTCGCTAACTACTTGGCCAGCACCTGAGTACATACCTTGTGTGTTTTCGCGAATAGTGATGATATCAATATCATCGTAACGTGCTTTAGTGCCTACAAATGATTTTACTGGACGTACGTTAGCGTATAAGCCAAATTGCTTGCGCAGTGTTACGTTAATAGACGTAAAACCTTCACCTACAGGGGTAGTTAACGGGCCCTTAAGTGTGATTTTGTTTTTAGCAATTGTATCAATTGTCTCTTGTGGAAGTAACTCACCTGTTTTTTCAAGAGCGGCTAGGCCAGCATCAACAAATTCATAATCAAAATCGCATCCTGCGGCTTTTAGTATTTCAAGTGCTGAGTCGATGATGCTAGGACCGATGCCGTCGCCTTTGATCACTGTGATGGTTTGTTTGGCCATTATCTTTTCCTTTAAAGAGTTTGATGTGCACATAAATTACTACTCTGAGAGAGTAGCTGCTTGTTAGGTCATTTATGTGAATGGTTGAAAATTTTAAGGGCGCATTTATACCAATTTAACGCTTATTTTGCCAGTTTATAGAATAAATAATGGGTATAACCTGTATTTATAATGGTAATAACCGAACTAAATATTGTTATATATTTGTAGATTTCCTAATTGGTCGTAAAAAGTGCGCTCTTCATTCCAGCCATTTAATTTTAGTTGTTCACTGAGAGTTTGCTGTTGCCATGGGGTTAATTTTAGTTCTGGTTTGAAAACCTGTTGCGCAATTACTTTTAAAGCGACCCATAGCTTATGTTTATTTGTTAGCTGTTTTTTTGCTGTGTGCTCTGCCTGTAACAATGTGTTTGCCCAAGGGTTATCGCTCAGCAATTGTGAAAACAATGATTCGATGTGTTCATTTTTAATACTTTCTACACCAAAAAATGCACTAAATGGTGCACTTAGCGTTTTGTTATGCACTTCATCGATAGCTACTTTTCGTGTTAAGCGACTACTGCATTGGGTTAACATAAAATGAGTATATGCATACAGAGGTAAAGTTATGTGCTCAAATTGATACTGCTTATTGGGTGCTACCAATAAAGCCATTATTTTTACTAAGCTGTCTAATCTATTTACGATAAACCTTTGTAGTGGGTGAGGTGTTGAATTCACCAATTGTTCAAATACAACGCGCTGAATAATAGCAGGTGCGTTGTTGTATCCAACCATCGACAAGCTATGGCGGAGATCTTTAGCTGCTTGATGTTCTTTGTTATAAGGTTTTACGGCTTCACATACTCGCGCAACAATCTCAGGGTAATGACCCATTATTTTATTCAAACCTTTAAAACTATATTCTTGGTTAACTTTAATTTGACTAATTAACTCAATTAGTTGCCTTGGTTTATCTAAACTGCTTTGCTCATTAATAGTAATATGTTCACTGTTCCACACACTGTATAGAAGCTTTTTATCTGCACACTTCCATTGTTTGGGATTGTCTTTTAGTGACGCTTTTATTCTATACCAAGCTAATTTCTGTTTATTTTCTGAGTTAACTAAAATGTGTCGGTTTTGTTTGTCGGTCGCTAAATAAACCATACTTTGATCTTGATATGTAACTCGGCTACCAGCTAAAAAGGGTCCCACGTCGGCCACGTAAGACTTAACCAAATGTTGTGCATACAGATTTGGCGTGCGCAAATATAAGTCTGCCAAAGCTTGATAAAAACTTATGTGCTTTTTAGCAGGGGTATGAGTTATATTCATTGCTATTATATTAGCTAATGCAACAAGCGTAATTCCACCATCGTAAAGCATTGTTTTAGGCGTGTTTACAAGGGCTTGCTTATATTTATTTAGTTTAGCGAGTATATGTGTAATAGGGGCTGCGCTATTGCCGCAGCTCAACATTATTTTTGCTGCAAATTGGTGGCGAAGCTGCCAAATTTTTTTATCATTGGCACTAAATTTAGACTGTTCAGCTAGCTTATTTAACTGCGAACAAACACATATATGCTCCACAAGCGCAGCGCTAATATAAAGTTCGGTAAGTTTTTTATCGTAATTTTGGCTAGCGCATAAGCCGGCGGTAATTACACATTGGCTTATAACTAAATTAGTCGAATAGCTGTATTGAGGATTAAATAACGTTAATTTAGACAACAGTGCGTTAGGGCAGTGTTCGTATAAGATTCTATATTGTTCAGCTAATTTACAAGCCATAGGATATAAAGCTTGCCAATGCTCTTTGTTATTATAGCCTGTTAAAAAACGCTGCGTATTTTCGTGCAGTTGCTTTAAACGATTCGCAAGTGGCTCATCCATTATGCCTTCACCCAATTTCTTCCTGATATTTACTGTACGCACTTGGTCCCCATAAAATGAGTTGGCCATTTTTAAATAATAAACCTGTGCATTCATCCATTGTCGTTATTCCGTCTGACGTAATATGCTGAGTACGATAAAAAATAATCTGCAATACTTGTTCGTTATCGCGCTTAGCAAATGTCAGGTCTGGGCTGCCAAGGTAATCAAGTACGGTGTTGAGTGTAGTTTGAGAATCTAGCGAAAGTTTTTCAATGTAGCGCTTGTTAAATGACTCTCGATCTTGCCAAATCATAGCTTGAGGATCGTCTTTGTAAAACGCAATCACCAAAGTTGCAATGAGCGCATATAGCCCCAAGCCTAAAATTAAATACCGAATAAACTTTTTCAACACTATTTACCTTAAATACTACCAGGGTATTAGTATACGTTTTGCTGTAAATACACGCTATTTACTTGCGACTAATTAAGTCTGAGCTGCTTTAGACTAAACCCTAAATTAATATCTGTTCTTAAACTAACCAATTGTTTGGAGATAACGTACATATCCATATTGGTTTCAAGCTTTTTGCGTAGTCCTGAATTAAGTAATTCATCGCTCAATGCTTCATTTATAGAGGTGTAATTATTAACAAGCTGTTGAGCTGATTTTATACCAACGCCTTTAACACCAGGAATATCATTCGTTTTATCGCCTGCAAGCGCCCAAAAGTCGACGAGTTTATTCTTATCTACCCCAAAGCGTTCATGTATTCCAGGTTCATCTAAGTGCTGCCTTTTAAAGTAATCGTAAATATGTATTTCACTGTTTAAATACGGTAAAAATCCCTTGTCAGTGGATACGATAGTACTCGTGATTTTATTATCAGCCGCTTTGCAAGCAAGGGTAGCAATAATATCGTCAGCTTCATCATTTATTGGTTCAAAAACAACAATACCGGTTTCCTCTATTGCTGATTTAAAATGATGCAACGCACTTTTTAGCGTTTCAGGCATTGGGGCTCTTGAGTGTTTATAATGTTCATAAAAGTGATAACGCCAACTTTTATCCCCATCAAATATCGCAATAGCATGTGTTGCATCCGTTATGCGAAGCATTTTTTTGCATGCTTGAGCTACACGCTCGCTGCAAGTAAGCACTAATTGCTCTTCGTTGATATGTTTTTGATTTGCGTCAACTGCGTAAATGCGCCTAATTAAATTAAGCGCATCAATTAATAATAAATGGGGTTTCAAACTGTACGACTCATGCTTTTATTTTGTAACACGGAATATACTTACTACCAGGGAGTTTCATACGACCCTGATCAACAAAAGCCTGTAAAAGTACATCCATATCTTGCATTAAGGCAGGCTCGCCGCTGAGAGTATAAGGTCCATGTTGTTTAATAGCGCGTACCCCCTCATCTTTAACATTACCCGCAACAATACCAGAAAATGCACGTCGTAAGTTTGCTGCAAGCTGTTGTTTTGGTTGATCCAAATGTAGGTCTAAGCTTGCCATATTTTTATGTGTGGGTGCAAAAGGCTGCTGAAAATCGTGATCAATTTTAAGCGTCCAATTAAAGTAATACGCATCGCCTTCACTTTTTCTATACTCGCGTACATTGGCCATTTTAGATTTTAGCTTTTGACCTACTAAACTCGGATCATCAATAATCACTTCAAATTTGTCTAATGCTTCTTTGCCGAGTGTCATTTCGATAAATTCACAGAGTTTTTCAAAGTAATCTTTACTTTGTTTTGGTCCTGTTAAAATAAAGGGCAAACACTGCTTTTCGTTATCAGGATGCAATAAAATCCCTAGTAAGTACAATAGTTCTTCGGCAGTGCCCGCACCACCTGGAAAGATAATAATTGCATGAGCTGTGCGTATAAATGCTTCTAACCGTTTTTCTATATCTGGCAAAATAACGAGTTCGTTTACTATTGGGTTAGGGGGTTCAGCTGCAATAATGCTGGGTTCTGTTAACCCTAAATAACGATTGTTTTTAATACGTTGTTTAGCATGGCCAATGGTGGCACCTTTCATTGGACCTTTCATTGCCCCAGGTCCACAACCAGTACAAATATTCAATCCACGCAAGCCAAGTTCATAACCCACTTGTTTGGTGTACTTGTACTCAGTTTCGTTTATTGAATGTCCACCCCAACAAACCACCATATTAGGCTCGCTGTTTACACGAAGTGCATGCGCATTTCTGAGCATATCAAACACCATATGAGTTATGGCTTTTTGTTCTTGCAGGTCTTTTTCGTACTTTTGACAAATAAATAAAATATCGCGAATAACTGAAAATATATGTTCGTGTATACCGGTGATTATTTCACCATCTACAAAGGCTGTTTTTGGAGGGTTTTCAAGTTCAATTTTTATACCGCGCTCTCGGCTGAGTAAGCGAATATCAAAGTCTTTATATTTGTCGTATATTTGCGAACTTTCGTCTGTGTGGCTGCCTACATTGAGTACCGCCAACACGCAATTTCTAAATAATTTATAACGTTCGCTGGTAGAAGATTGTTCTAATAAATCAACCTCTAACTGAGATAGTAAATCTAATACACCAGTTGGGTTTAACTGTATTAACATGGGCGTACTCCTTGCTATTTATGTAAATTACTACTGAGTCATACATTTACAATATTTATAAACGAATTACATTATTTACTTATACAAAGGCGGTCTCTACCTGTATTTTTGGCCTCATACAGAGCGTCGTCGGCTCTATCAAAAGCTTTAATCGGCGTATCCCCTTTTTTTAATTGTGTAGCGCCTACGGAGATAGTTATTTCAATTTGCTTGTCTTTAAATTTAAAAGGGATGTTTTTTATAACCTTTCTGAGTTTTTCAAGCGGTGCAACTGCATTATCAACAGTGGTTTCGCTCATTAATAGGACAAATTCTTCACCGCCATATCGCGCTATAAAATCAGATTTTCTTATCGATTTTTGTAATGCTTTTGCAATAACTTGCAACGTTATATCGCCAGCTGTATGGCCAAATCTATCGTTTATTGACTTAAAGTGGTCAACATCGATGACAACCAGCGTAACATTTGATTGCTGAACATTAAATAAATGCATTTCGTGATTGTAACGTTCGTCAAAAGCGGCTCTATTAGGTAATTTTGTTAAGCCGTCCAGCAGGCTTTTAAAACGTTGATCGTTTAGGCGTTTTTTGTATTTTGTAAGCTTTGTTTCAAGCGTGCCAATACGGCCATTAATCTCATTAAAACTAGATACAAGTATTTCTCTGTCTTCGCGTTCTAGTTTTTCTTTTGCCATAAAGTCTTGGGTTAACGACTTTAACTCATTATCAACAAGCTCTTTTAATGATGAAATAGAAGTCGCAGATTGTGTTTTTTCGTTTAAGCTTTCTATTTTACTTTTAATACTTTTATTTAGGTTTTCAAACTCAGTCCCCATTGAGGTTGAGTGCTTACTTGTAGCGACTATTGATTTGTGTAGTTCTTCAATTGTTTGGTTAAGTGACGATAAAAAGCTTTGCGCTGATTCTCGTTCTTTATTTATATTTTTAACAACAACAGTAATTATATTTATGGCCGTATCGAGCAAAGACCCTAAATTATCGCTTTCAGATATAATGCTCTTAATACGTTTAATTTCTACAGTTGCTTCATCTTCAAGAACTAAGTCGTTAGCGAGTTCAAGCAGCTTTTGTGCTAGTGCAGGCGTGGCCTCACAACTAATATTGCTATCAGCACGTAGCTTTGTGTTTAACGCCTGATGATAAAAGCTTATTAATTTTTCTAGAAGCGGAATAAAGTCATGAGTGGAATGGACGTTATTCATTTCGTGATCAAGTAAGTTTCTTAACGAGCGGCGTGTACCCTCTGGCAAGCCTTTGGTTTTTTGTAGTTGTCTGCCAGCAGATAAAACACTTTCTTGCAGGTCACGTTGCTGCGATAGTTGTATGGCTTCTTGCTTTTTTAAAAGCTCTATTGTTTCGTCGATTAAAGGAGATAAATCATCAAAACCAACGCCTTTATTTAATGCGCTTCTAAAGTTAGCAAGTCTGTTATCAAGCTCCGTGTCTAGACCCTTACAGGCTAGAGATAGTTTAGATGAGAAAATAGAGAGGGTGTCTACTTGATGTTTTCGCGCGTCTTCAAGTGCCATGCGCGCACCAATTGCTTGTTTAAGTTTTTTCTCTGTAGCAGTAGATTTTTCTGACACCTAGGCAAGCCACCATGATTTGTAATTTTATTATTCTAAGTCTACAACAAATTTATATTAAGTGTAGTTATCTCGGTAAAAACTCTATAATTTTATTAACCTAGTGCGTACAAACTCGTATACATGAGTGTTTATCGCTTTTAATTCACATTTAAATTTACGCTTGTTAACCTTGAGCACAATTAAGGTCTTAATTAGGTTTCTATGAAAAAGTTATTAGTTTTATCAATTTGTGCTGCGTTATCTGCATCTGCATCTGCATTTGCAGATGTTAACTACTCATTGAGTATTGAACAGCCTCAACATCATCTTGGTGATGTGCGCGTTCAATTCCCTAAATCAGCACAAGCCCATCTTGATATTAAATTACCTTCTTGGCGCACCGGTCGTTATGAAATACTAAATCTTGCCAATGGCGTACGTTACTTTAACCCAACAGATAAAGAGGGTAACTCCTTAAAGTGGGAAAAAATTGATCACAGCACATGGCGTGTTCACATTGATACACCAACAGAAGTAAGTGTAGGGTATCAGGTCTATGCAAACGAGCTTGGTAAACGTGCTCGCCATATTGATGATAGCCACGCTTTCATAGACGCTTCTGGCTTTTTTATGTTTAGCGAATCATTTCGACAAGAGCCTATAACGGTTAATTTAGATGTTCCGAAACAGTGGCGTTCAGTATCTGGAATGGATAATTTAGATTCTACTCATTCGTTCAAGGCAGCTAATTACGATGTGCTTGTGGACTCGCCTATCGAAACAGGTATTAACCAACTTCACTCATTTAACGTTGATGGACGTGAGTACGAATTAGTTATTTGGGGAGAGGGTAACTACGACGTTGAATTAATGCTGCGTGATCTTAAAAAGCTAGTAACAACCGGTAATGTAATTTGGGATAGTTACCCATATGAGCGCTACGTTTTTATGGTGCATGCAACTTCTGGCGCTGGTGGTGCAACCGAGCATTTAAATTCGACCATAATTCAAAGGCCGCGTGATCGATTTGGCTCTCGTGAAGATTATTTAGGTTTCATAAGCACAGCAGCTCATGAGTTTATTCACACTTGGAATGTAAAAGCATATCGCCCAAATGGATTGGTACCTTACGATTATACCAATATGAATTACTCAAAATTACTTTGGATTGCAGAAGGCTCAACAAGCTACTTTGAGGATCATTTATTAGTGCGTTCAGGCATTGAGACGACAGATGAGTTTTTTAAAGGCCTAACAAAAACCATAAATCGACACTTGCAAACACCAGGCAGAGAAGTTCAAAGTGCCAGTGAAACGAGTTTTGATAAATGGATTAACCAAGGTGGGGATCACGGACGCAACTACAGTACCAACATATATTCAGAAGGCTCATTGTTGTCAATGGTACTTGATATTGACCTACTAGAAAAAACAGCGGGTAAAGTAAGTTACCGTGATGTGCATAAAGCACTATATAACAATCATAAGTTACCAGCGGGCTTTGATGAAAAAGACGTACTAAGCATTCTACAAAACCTGACAGGTCTTGATTATTCAGACTGGTGGGAAGGGCATGTGGACTCACCTGCAAATATTGATTTTGACGAGTTGCTTAATAAAGTAGGTTTGATTTTTGAACGACCGAAAGGTGCTGAGGCTATTGCCAGCATAGATGCAGTGGCTAAAAATACCGGCCAGCTTTTAACATTAACGCATGTTCAACGCGGTGGTAGCGCGTGGAAAGCAGGCTTAACAACTAACGATAAAATTGTAGCTATTAATAAGCTCCATGTTAATAAAGATTTAAAGTCTAGCCTTGAGACATTTAAACCTGGTGATAAAGTGGTTATTGACTTTATTCGTCGTGATGCATTACAAAGCCTCACATTAGTATTAACTGAAAAGTTTGATAAACCTAAAAAGGTAACTGCTAATTTACAAGCAAGTGAGAAACAAAAAGCCCTTTTCAAAGCTTGGATGGGTGTTGAGCACCCCAATGATACTAAATAGGATTTAAAAATAGTAATAAAGGAGCTAAGGCTCCTTTTTTATTGCTCCAACAATTAATAATAAACCTAAGCTTATTTTTTAAATATATGTGTATGGAAATTCAACAATTAACTTCTATTATAAAATAAGGAAATTTTAAAGGAGATAGTCACAGCATGACTGCCAACTCAATTGTGAATCAATTATCTAAACAGTTTGTAACTAACGATTCTTTGCACCAATTATTTGAAAGTGTTAATTCAATCTCAGTGCAAGGTTATGATGATCAAAGACGAGTTGTGTATTGGAACAAAGGGAGTGAGCTCCTTTATGGCTATAAACAAGAGGAAGCACTTGGAAAGAAGCTAGAAGAACTGATAGTACCAGCCCCTATGAGAGACATGGTAATTGAGGCTCATACAAAGTGGATCAATGAAGGCGTAGCAATCCCTGCTGCAGAAATATTACTTAAACATAAAAATGGAACTGACATATACGTTTATTCAAGCCACGCAATGTTTGAAAATGAATTTAAAAACAAGCAAATGTATTGTATAGACATTAATTTGTCGGATGTAAAAAAAGCCCAAGCCATTGCCACATTTAAAGAACAAATGCTAAAAACCATTTTTGAAGCAATCCCAGATTTGCTTTTTTTAATGGACTATAACGGAATAATTATCGATTACCATGCTAATAATCAAGATGCCCTCTTTGTCTCCCCTGACCAATTTGTTGGTAATAATATGCTTGATATTTTACCGAAGAGTGTTGCTAAAAAGTTTGAAGTTTACATAGAAAAAGCAATTGAACAAGATGAAATTGTAACGTTTAAATATGGGCTGTCCGTTCCTCAAGGGCAGGTGTATTTTGAAGCAAGAATTAACAAAGTTTTAAAATACGACCAAATAATGATAATTATTCGAGATATAACCGAACAACACCAATCAGAGCAACTCATTCGTAAACAAGCTTATTTCGATAGCCTTACACAATTACCAAACCGTTTACTCGCTCTTGACCGTTTATCACAGCTAACAGTTGAGGCGACTCGTAATGATGAAAAAGCAGCGGTATTTTTCTTAGATTTAGATGATTTTAAAAAAATTAACGATTCACTAGGTCATGAAGCAGGCGATAAAGTTTTAATTGAAACAGCCAATCGTTTACAAAGGGCATTAAGAAAAGCTGACACAATTGGTCGCTTAGGTGGCGACGAATTCATTATTTTGTCAAAAGGAATTTCCACTCAACAAAATGCTGTAGGTATTGCCGAAAAACTCCTGCAAAATTTTCGAGAACCTTTCACAATTGAGGGGCGAGAGTTAATGTTAACAATTAGCATTGGGGTAGCAATGTTTCCAGATAACGGCAAATCTGTGTCTGACTTATTAAGAAACGCCGACACGGCAATGTATCAAGCCAAAGCTCTGGGTCGAAATACATACTCGTTTTTTACTAATCAAATGAATACTGTAATCCAACGACGCTTAACAATAGAAGAGCAAATGCGAGGTGCATTGCAGCGCAATGAATTCATTCTTTATTACCAACCGCAATTTGATGTTAAAAAGAACGAAATTATAGGGGCAGAAGCATTACTCAGGTGGCTAAACCCTGTACTAGGAAGTGTGGCACCAGATGAGTTTATCCCTATTGCAGAAAAAACAGGCGTGATCATATCTATTGGTGAGTTTGTTATTAAAGAGTCACTTAGTTTACTCAATCGATGGAAGAACGTAGAACAGCTCAACAGAAATTTTTCAATTGCAGTAAATTTATCTCCTAGTCAATTTAAAGACCTGAGCCTGTTTAACTTTATCAAAACATCGTTATCAAATGCGAACATTGAACCTCAAAGTCTTGAACTTGAAATTACAGAAGGTGTTTTAATGAGTGGAGAGTCCAGTATTACTGACACATTAAACGATATAACAAATTTAGGTGTTATATTGTCAATGGATGATTTTGGCACAGGTTATTCCTCGTTAAGTTATTTAAGGAAGTACCCGTTTAATGTACTAAAAATAGACCGTGGTTTTATAAATGGGATTACAAAAAATAATGAGGATTACAGTTTAGTAGAAGCAACAATCGCTATGTCGCATGGTTTAGGGTTAAAAGTTGTCGCTGAAGGCGTAGAAACAAAAGAACAACTCACAATATTAAAAGAACTTGGTTGCGATCTAGCTCAAGGATATTATTTTAGTAAACCAATACCTGAGCAGGACCTCATTGATTTTTCGATACGTTTTTATAGTTAACTTGCAGTAAACTTTGTAACGGGTGCGATGTAACTACCGTGTTTAAATAACATTTTTTAAATGGTTTTCTAATTCAAACATAAATCGATTTAAGACTTCGTTTAATTTATTACTTCCATATATAGCAGCATGAGCCCGTATTTGTTGGGTTTTGACTGTGCCATTGCTCTTAAATCGGTCGAGTTATATCAGTACTTCACATTCAGCGTCTGCTATGTATTGAGGTCATAATTTAATAGACAATAAGAATTAACAAGTTTAGTTCATGCTCTAGTATTAGCTGGTAGGTGCTCTAAAATAAAATCAACTAGTTTAATCATAAATTGTGTATTTATTGATTATATTATCTCTTTATTTTGTTTTTATATTTTTACGTGCATTTAATTACCCTTAAGTGGTATGTTTTAATAATTTACTAAAGGAATTAATTATGAAATTAGAGTCATTAGCACTGCACCATGGTTACGAGTCTGAAGAAACCACGAAATCAGCAGCAGTACCTATTTACAATACCTCATCCTACACGTTTGATAACACGCAACACGGTGCAGATTTATTCGACTTAAAAGTACCAGGTAATATTTACACCCGCATAATGAACCCTACTAATGCCGTGCTTGAACAGCGTATTGCTGCAATGGAAGGGGGCATTGGTGCGCTAGCGGTAGCCTCGGGCATGGCAGCTATTACCTATGCGATTCAATGCTTATGTGAAGTAGGCACTAATATTGTCAGCACCAGCCAAGTATATGGCGGTACGTATAATTTATTTGCCCATACATTACCCCGCCAAGGTATTGAAGCGCGTATGATTAAGGCTGATGACTTTAGCGTATTCGAAGATGCCATTGATGACAACACCCGTGCTGTTTTTTGTGAATCTATCGGTAACCCTGCAGGTAATATTGTCGATATTGAGCGTTTAGCTAAGATTGCTCATAGCAAAGGTGTGCCGCTAATTGTAGATAATACTGTGGCGACCCCGTATTTATGCCGTCCATTTGAGTTAGGTGCCGATATAGTGGTTCATTCACTGACAAAGTATATAAACGGACACGGTACAGCTATTGGCGGTATGATTGTTGATTCAGGTAAATTTGATTGGAAAGCCAATGCCACACGTTTTGCAATGATGAACGAGCCCGATCCGTCGTATCACAATGTGGTTTATACCGAAGCCTTTGCTGAAGCTGCATTTATTGGGCGTTGTAGAGTAGTGCCACTGAGAAATACTGGTGCAGCGCTTGCCCCTAAAAACGCATCTGACATTTTAATCGGCCTTGAAACCTTAGGCTTAAGAATGGATCGCCACTGCGAAAACGCGCAGCAACTGGCTGAATACTTAGAAAATCACCCTAAAGTGCTTTGGGTTAACTACGCGGGTTTAACATCAAGCCCATATAATGCAATGAGCCAAAAAATCACCAGTGGTAAAGCTTCAGGTATTTTAAGTTTTGGTATCGCGGGCGGCCTTGAAGCAGGCACGCGCTTTATTGATGCGCTTAATATGATCCTGCGTTTAGTTAATATTGGCGATGCTAAATCGCTGGCTTGTCACCCAGCGTCAACTACACACCGCCAATTAAATGATGAAGAGCTTGCAAACGCAGGTGTGAGCCGCGATTTAATTCGCCTATCGGTCGGTATTGAAAACATTGCTGACATAATTGCGGATGTAAGCCAAGCGCTCGATAAAGCATAGTTATACAATTAAGGACCTTGCGTGAGTAAAGAAGGTGCTTTTGTAGCGCCTTTTTTATTAGGTTTAATTTGCTTGGTTTGTTTTATAAATGCATTTGTATAAAGTTTATTTAAAACGCCGCTGTGTAATTGTTGAAACTTACGTTTAAAAAAAGCTTTTTTAACCTTGGTTTTAGTAGTGCAGCTTGCAATATCGCTCTGTATGTCTGTATTTTGCGAAACAGGGTATGGCATAAGCGAAAAACCATTTACGTGGGTTTCCCAAATATGTTGTAAGTCGCAATCTACAGGGCGGCCAGATTGGGCTGTGGCTTTAAGTAATTGCTTAGCCCCTTCATAGCTTATTGCTGTAGCGCAGCAGCCAGTCATTAGCTTTTTATGTATGACTAATCGCTGGTGGTTATTTAGGTTTTGCTGATAGGCAATAGGGTGAGTGCGGTTTTCATAGGCTGCGAGTTTAATAAGTTGCCAGGGCTGGTTTAACTGCTCAATATTTTTAATCGCATTATGAATGCTGTCATCAATATAAAAATCATCCTCTAGCACAATCGCGTATTTTAATTTCTCATCAACTATTTTTTGCCATGCTTTACGGTGGCTTAAATAGCAGCCAATTTGGCCATTGCTTAGCGGATAGTGATACTGTTGTTTATTCAATTGCGGGCTGTAATGTAGGTACTTTTGTAGTGTACTCAATTGTGCGCCATCTACGGCATCAATACGTTCAAATGGCAAGCTAACACGTGCCAGTTGCGTTTGAGTATTTGCGAGTCGCTGCGTTGAGCGCGCTAAGTTTATTACAAATAATGCTGCCATGATGTTCACCCCCTAGCGTTTTAAGCAATACTAAAGAGGGGCTGTTACACGCAAGTGGCAAATTTATGGATTTTTTAAGTCAGCTCGCGGCTGTGCTAAAATGGCGTTTTTTTCTTCTTGAGAGAGAATGATCCAATCAAATATTTCTTCATTAGTTCGACCGCACCCAGTGCAATAACCGCTGCGACGTTCACATATGCCTAAACAGTCGCTTTTTAATTTAGATGTGTTTTTATTCGTTTTTCGCATTATTAAAATCCTAACGGTGGAGCAATTTCAAAGCGAGTAGAAAACCCATTACCTTCTTGATTTGTAGACAGTGTAATAACCGGATTTTTAGTATCAAGTACAAAGGTGCTGTAAATTGAACTGGCTGTTTCTTTTTGGCTTTCAAGCCAACCTGTTTTTGATAGGCATTGGCGTAACTGTTCAGCAAGTGTTTGATGCGAATTTACTGCATGCGTTTGCGCTTTAACAGGTGTTTGGCATTGGTAACTTACTTGCTCAGACTTATTTAAAGTAATTGTACAGGCAGATCCAATGATATGAGTATTAGTGTGCCATTGGTTTGAAAACGGGTTATTCACTTTATCTGCTTTGATTGAATTAAAACCAAACTCATAACCATTTATTAGGTTATTTACGCTGCTACATTCATCGGATGTGACTGTGGTTTTTACAGACTGATTCGTTGTAGTAGCTTTGGCTGTAGTCTGATTAGTTTTGCTTGTACAGCCCGCTAAAATAAACACGATAATAAGAAGGATAATATAGTTTTTCATAGTTCACAGTAACCGATAAATTGAGCCATGCACTATAACACACATCATTTATTCAACTAAAAGGGAAAATAAAAAGGCCCATAAAATATGAGCCTCTTTTTAATTTACTTTAGGAGGCGCTATTTATGGCGACCTTGTAGGCATTTTACAACGTCTTCTAGGGCTAAGCCTTGGCGTTGTAGCAATACAGTAAGGTGATAAATTAAATCAGCCGATTCATTAGTAAGCTCATCGTTATCGTGCTTCATTGCGGCAAGCGCTACTTCTACGCCTTCTTCGCCCACTTTTTGACAGCTACGGCTTAAGTCTTTAGCAAATAATGAAGCGGTGTAGCTTTTTGCTGGGTCGTCGTTTTTACGCTCAACAATCACATCTTCTAATTGCGCTAAAAAGCTCAGGCTAGGTTTAGCGTCATCACCAAAGCAGCTTTGTGTGCCTAAGTGACATGTTGGGCCTTCTGGATTAGCCAGTACTAAAATTGAGTCGTAGTCACAATCGGTATGCACCGATACTACGTTTAAGTAGTTTTCTGATGACTCACCTTTGGTCCATAAACGTGACTTTGAACGCGAGTAAAAGGTTACTTTGTTACTTTCAAGCGTCGACTTTAGTGCTTCGCTGTTCATAAAGCCTTGCATTAAAATAACACCAGAGCGAGCATCTTGAACAATCGCAGGGATCATTTCGCTTTTAGCAAAATCTACTTGAGTTTGGTTTTGTTGTGTTACTTGCATAGTCTTGCTGCCACTTGGTTATCGGTTAAAAATTGTTTTAATTCGCCAATGTTAATCACATTTTTGTGAAAAACGCTTGCTGCTAATGCGCCATCGACTTCGCTTTGTTTAAATACATCAACAAAATCTTGCATACTGCCTGCACCGCCAGATGCGATTAAAGGAATATTACATAATGCGCGCATTTTACTTAGCTGCTCATTGTCGTAACCGTTACGTACGCCATCTTGGTTCATACAGTTTAAAACAATTTCGCCTGCGCCTAAGTCTTGTACGCGTTTAACCCATTCCTCGGTTTTGTAACGTGTACGGCTTGATGCATTAGGATCGCCGGTTAATTGATACACTAAATACTCGCCGGTCACTTCATCGTAAAAGCTATCAATACCTACAACAACACATTGCTTACCAAATTCATCGTGTAGCTCTTTTATAAGCTCAGGGCGGGCAATAGCAGGGCTGTTAATACTTATTTTGTCAGCGCCACGCTCTAGTACACGTGCTGCATCGGCTACCGATTTAATACCGCCAGCCACACAAAATGGAATATCGATGTGGCGGGCAATGCTCTCTACCCAATTTACATCAAGTAGGCGTTTTTCAACACTTGCGCTGATTTCATAAAAAACCAGTTCATCGGCGCCGGCATCGCTGTATGCTTTTGCCATTGTTAAAATATCGCCCACTATTTCGTGGCCTTTAAATTTAACGCCTTTTACTACTTGGCCGTCTTTTACATCTAAACACGGGATTATGCGTTTTGATAACATGCCAACGCCTCCTCAACACTAAATGCGCCATCAAGTAGTGACTTACCTAAAATAACGCCACCTACGCCCAGCTCTTTAAGCTTTTTAATGTCATCAAGTGAACTTACGCCACCCGAAGCCTGCACTTTAATGCTGCTGTTATGGCGGGTTAAATCTTCGTAAAGCTCAAACGATGGGCCAGTCATGGTGCCATCTTTACTGATGTCCGTACATAAAAAGTCAATAACGCCCAAGCTTACATAAAAATCTACAAGCTCAAGTAAACCAAACTCAGATTCACTTAACCAACCATGGGTAGCAGGTGCCCAGCCCGTGGCTGTTTTATTTACATCAAGGGCAATAACAAAGTGCTCGGCGCCAAATTGTTCAATCCAGGCTTTTACTTGCTCGCGTTTTTCTACCGCCATAGAACCAATAACAACTTGGTTAGCGCCGGCTTTTAGCCAATCGCTTACATCTTGCTCTGAGCGAATACCGCCGCCCACTTGGTACGGTACGTTAAGCGCTTTAGTTGCAGCTTGTATATGTTGCCACTGTTTTTTACTTGGATCGCGTGCGCCTTCTAAATCTACAAGGTGCAATTTACCTGCGCCGCTATCGGCGTATTCTTTTAAACGTGCGCCAAGCTCAAAAGGGTAAAACTGAGCGGTGTCGTACTTACCTTGGTACAAACGAACAATTTGATTTTGTAATACGTCTAATGCTGGAATAATCACAAATAATCTCTTTATTGTTGGTTAATGGGCCGTTTATAACTGCCAATCAACAAAATTTTGTAATAAACGTGTGCCTACTTTTGCACTGCGCTCTGGGTGAAACTGCATGCCAGCGTAGTTGTCTTTTGCAACAATGGCTGAAAAGGTTTGGCCGTATTCGCCGCTTACAAGTGTTGCATCGTTTACGGTGTGCGCAAAGCTATGTACAAAGTACACTTGCACGTCTTGTGTTAAGCCTTTTGTGAGTGCATGCTCTTTATTTACGCTTAAGTTATTCCAACCCATATGCGGCGATGTTAAATTACCAACATCAAGGGCTTTTACTTGGCCTGGTATTTTACCTAAGCATTGTACGTTACCTTCTTCGGTGCTTTCGCACAGTAACTGCATACCTAAGCAAATACCCATAAGTGGGCGCTGGTATTCGTTTATAGCTTGTTGCCAGCCGTTATCTACAAGGCGTTTCATGGCAACAGATGCATGTCCAACGCCTGGTAATATAGCACGCTCAAAGCCGGCTAATTGCTCTGGCGAGGTAATGACCGTTGGCGTTTGACCTAAGCGTTCAAACGCAAAACGAACTGAATTTATATTGGCACACCCGGTATTAATTATAGCAATCATAAACATCCCTTAGAGCTGGCTGTTTGTTGGGTCGTGTCTTGTGCTACTGCCATACGAAGGGCACGTGAAAACGCTTTAAATAAGCCTTCTACTTGGTGATGACAGTTACCGTCGCTTACCGATAAAATAAGGCTAATAGCGGCATTATCGCTTAAGCTTTTAAAAAAGTGCTCAACCATTTGCACGTCTAAATCGCCTGCTTTTTCGCGGCTAAAATTAGCGTTTAATACAAATGAAGCGCGGCCCGATAAATCAATCTGTGCCTCTGCTTTACATTCATCCATTGGTAGTGCAAAACCATAGCGCGCTATTTGCGATTTAGTGCCAAGCGCCTGTTTAAGTGCAACACCTAGGGCAATACCAATATCTTCAACAAGGTGGTGCTCGTCTATGTGTAAATCGCCTTTCGCTTTAATGTTTAAACCAATGTTGGCGTGCGTGCGAATTTGATCAAGCATATGATCAAAAAAGCCAAGGCCTGTTTCGATACTACCGTTTTTAGTTTGATCTAGGTTTATGGCTACATCAATTTGGGTTTCTTTGGTGTTACGCGTAACACGGCCTTCGCGGTTAGCCGTTGTAAGCTTTGTAACAATGGCAGGCCAGCTGCCATCATACAAAATGCCTTCACAACATAAATTTTGAGCAAGGCCAATATCGGTTTGGCGATCGCCAATGACATATGAACGTGCTAAATCAACTTTGCCAGAGCGCATAAGTTCAGTTAATAAACCTGTTTTAGGTTTACGGCAATCACAGTTTTGCTCGTCAAAGTGTGGACAAATTAATACCTCGTCAAAGCTAATGCCTTGGCTTTGCATTATGTCCATCATTTTATCTTGGGCTATGTCAAAGTCAGCAGTCGGGAAGCTGTCTGTGCCTAAGCCATCTTGATTCGATACCATCACTAAACGGTACCCTGCGGCTTGTAACTGTAATAAAGCCGGGATAACACCAGGTAAAAACGCTAATTTTTCTAGGCTGTCTACCTGTTTGTCGGTGATTGGCTCTTCAATTATGGTGCCGTCACGGTCAATAAATAAATAGGGGTTACTCATGATACTTCTTGTCCTGATAAAAGAGGTGAGGTTGCTGGCTTATCAAGGCCATCTAACCAAATTTTTACTTGTTCGAGCTCTTGTTCACTACCAATTGAAATTCGTAGCCAATCGTCTTCACCGTATAGGGTAAACGCGCGCATCACTAAGCCTTGTTCAAGTGCTACTTTAAAGTAGTTTTTGTCGGCTAATTTTAAGGTAACAAAGTTACCTTCACCAGTGAGAGTTTTTAATGCAGCGGGGGAGGAGTTTAACCACTGTACAAGTTTAGCTTTTAAGCTATTTAAAATAGTCACTTGGCGGCGCATTGATGTAATTGCATCAGGTGCAATTGCTTGCGCAGCAATACTTGCCACTACGCCAGATACCGGATACGGCGCAATCACTTTACGAATAGGTGCAAGTACACTTTTTTGTGCAAGTGTAAAACCGGTTCTTAGCCCTGCAAGCGCAAACGCTTTAGATAAAGTGCGCAGTACCACTACATTACTATATTCGTTAATCAGCGCTGTAGCACTTTGCTCAGGGCAAAACTCAATATAGGCTTCATCAACAATAACTAAGGCTTTACCGGCAAGCGCTGTTGCCAGTGCTTTTACTTTTTCAAGGGGGGTTAAGCTACCAGTTGGGTTATTTGGGTTACAAATAAACACCAGTTTTGAGCTGCCCACAGCCTCAACTATTTCATCAACACTGCCATCAAGTAATAGCGCTTGGGTTAAGCCATTGATTGCAACGTTATGCGTATCAGCGGTTACTTTGTACATACCGTAGGTTGGCAAAAATAACGCAATGCTGTCTTTTGCAGGTTCGCAGTAGGTACGTACTAAAAGCTCAATGCCTTCATCGGCGCCGCGAGTCATTAATACGTTTTCGCTTTCAAGCTCTGCATACGCAGCGTAGCGGTCAATAACCAATTGCGGCTGTGGATCTGGGTAGCGATTTAAATCTTCAATACTCAGCTCAATATTTTTAGCATACGGGCTTTCGTTAGCATTTAGCCACGTAGTACCGGTTAGCTTTTCACTTTTTGCAGAGCTGTATGCAGCAAGGGCTGCAATATTTTGTGGTAATAAGCTAGACGCTTGTGCGCTCTCATTGCTCATTTTTAATTGCCTCTAAACGAATTGAAACCGCATTAGCGTGGGCATCAAGGCCTTCTGCATCTGCAAGTGGTAAAATAGCTTTTGACAGCTGTGTGAGGCCACTTTTACTTATAGTTTGTACTGTGTAAGTGCGGAAAAAATCAAGCAAGTTTAAGCTTGAGTAGGTTGCACTGTAACCGTAGGTAGGTAACACGTGGTTAGTACCCGATGCGTAATCGCCCGCTGATTCTGGCGTGTAGTCGCCAACAAATACCGAGCCTGCATTTTTTACTTTATCTAAGTAAGGTGTTGAATCTGCTAATTGCAAAATTAAGTGCTCAGGGCCATATTGCGCTGATACGTCAAATGCTTGCTCAACAGAGTCCACTAAAATAAGTGATGAATTAGCCAAAGCTTGCTCGGCTGTATCTTTGCGGCTTAATTTAGCAAGCTGGCGTGTAAGTGCCTGCTGCGTTTGCTCAATGATACTTTCGCTGTTACATAATAAAATAACTTGCGAGTCTGCGCCGTGCTCAGCTTGCGAGAGTAAATCTGCCGCTATAAATTCTGGGTTTGCACGCTCATCTGCTATTACTAACACCTCAGACGGGCCTGCTGGCATATCGATTGCCATACCAGGAATTGTTTGTGCAACAAGCTGTTTGGCCATCGTTACAAAGCTATTACCTGGGCCAAAAATTTTGTTCACTTTAGGCACTGATTCAGTGCCGTAGGCCATTGCAGCTATAGCACCTGCGCCACCGCTTTCAATTAAAGTTGTAATGCCACATAACTTAGCTGCATATAATATCGCAGGGTTAATGCTTTCATCACCTTGCACAGGGGTTGCAAGTACGACGGTTTTAGCACCACTTAATTGTGCAAGTACACCTTGCATAATAACCGATGATGGCAGTGGAGCACTGCCACCAGGTACATAAATACCCACAGCTTCGATGGCCTGATATTTCAGTTCACATTCAACGCCAGTTTGGGTTGATAACTTAATATCTTTAGGCAATTGCGCCTCGTGAAAACGTTTCACGTTTGCATAAGCGGTGTCAATTGCGTATTTAAGCTCTGCGCTTAGTGCCTGCTCTGATGCGTTTATTTCATCAAGCGGTACACGTAAACGAGGGTTAGCTCTATTATCAAACTTTTTAGCCATATCAAGTAAGGCTTTATCGCCTTGCTCTTTCACATCGCTCATAATTGTTTGGCATATTGCTTCAACCTTTGCGCTGGCAGAAACCGCAGGGCGCATTAGCGCCGCTGCTTGTACTTGTGAAGATTCCTCATTCCAACGAAGCATGGTACTTACTCCATCATTTTTTCAATTGGCATTACTAAAATAGAGTTAGCGCCTAGGGCTTTAAGCTGCTCCATTGTTTCCCAAAATAATGTTTCGCTGCTTACCATGTGAAGCGCTACGTACTCTTCATTACCAGCAAGTGCAAGTAGAGTAGGTTGACCTGAGCCTGGTAAAATTTCGCAAATTTCATCAAGTTTAGTTTTTGGCGCGTGTAGCATAATGTATTTGCTTTCTTTAGCTTGTTTAACACCGCGAAGGCGTGGCATAAGCTTATTGATTAGCGCTAGTTTGTCTTCATCTTGCAGGTCTTTATTTTGAATTAAACATGCGTTTGATTCTAAAATTGTATCACCTTGAATCAAGCCGTTCGCTTCTAGCGTTGCACCGGTTGAAACTAAATCACAAATTGCATCAGAAAGACCTGCACGTGGGGCTACTTCTACTGAGCCTGTAAGCATTACAGTGCTTGCATTAATGCCTTCGCGCTTTAACCACTGCGTTAATATTTCTGGGTAGGTTGTTGCAATACGTTTGCCTTCAAACCAGCTTTTATCACGTGGGCCAAGCTCTTGTGGCCATGCAAGTGCAAGGCGGCAGTAACCAAAATCTAGTTTTGCTAGTTTGCTAACTTCGCTTGGTACACCTTGGCGTTCACGTTCGGCTTGTACTTCTACTAGTACGTTTTCGCCAACAATACCTAAATCACAAACACCGTCCATTACTAAGCCCGGAATATCGTCATCGCGCACACGAAGTACGTCAATTGGCATATTGGTTGAGTGTGCAATTAAGCGTTGCTCACGTAGGTTTAATTTTACACCTAGTTGCTTTAGTAAATCTTGACAATCTTTAGACAGGCGACCGCCTTTTTGGATGGCGATACGTAGACGATTTGTGTTACTCATTATTCATTTTCCTTTAATTTAAAAACTAAAAACCCCGAGGGGAACCTCAGGGCGAAAATGAATCAATGTGTTTTGAATCGCCAGAGGTTCCTTTTAGGAATAACCTCTCAGCGAAAGACCTGACAGGTTATTCCGGTGAATGGTGGTGATGATGTACTGTTGTCAGGTTTAAGCGCATTTTATTTCCTTTGTGCTGCTCGTTACTAATGCAACGCTCAACAAATATCTGTTTTAATAAATTTCGGGATTATAAAAACATATTATGCATCACTATGGCAAGTGTTTTTTAAGCTTAATTAAAGCATATCTTATAACTGCCGATACTATAGATGTAACTGAATTAGTTTGTATTATATCAGCTGGTTGATTTTTGCTCATAACTAGGCTTTGGCTTTAAGGATTTATAAATGGATATAATGATCCCTTATTTGGGTAGAATAACGCGGCTGTCGCTTGAATCTAAAGGTGCATTCCATATTGCAGGTGTGCAAAGTAGCGCTGCGAGTGAAAAAGTGGAACTTGAAAACAAAAAAAAGAGAGAATTACAGAAAAAGAAAAAACTAAACGGTTTAAGTGACGAGACTCAACCACCAACCCATAAAAAAAGCGTTAATAAAGATGACGATGGTATTGAGCATTTAGACACATGGGCATAAATGCTCATAAAATTAAAACTTATTATTCATTTTTACGCCACTTTGCGGGTGTTAGCCCTGTGTTTTTTTTAAATAAGCGGGTGAAGAAGCTGCTGTTTTCGTAGCCTACGTTAATTGATATTTCGTTTACGGTTTTATCTGTAGACAGTAACAGTTTTTTGGCTTTGTCTATTCTCACTTCTTGCAGGTACCTATTTATTGATATACCGGTTGCTTGCGTAAATCGCCTCTTTAAATTGCGCTCACTAAAATTAAAGTATTTTGCTAACTCAACGATTGTGATTACGCTGCTTGAGTGATTATAAATCCAGTCTTGCACTTCACTAATTTTTTCGTCTCTGTGGCTACTATATTTTGGTAATGCAAAATTTAACTTACCAGAGTCAGAAATAAGTAAATGTGTGGCACATTGCTGGGAAAAGCGATCGCCTTTGTCTTTTGCAACTATTTCTAGTAGTACACTTATTCCCGCCTCAAAAGAGCCCGTTGTATAGATACTTCCCATTTTTAAATACGATTTATGATTAATAAACTGGCAATCGGGAAATAGTTTACTCAATGGTTTAACCAAACTCCAATGAGTTGCAATGGCTGTTTTATTTAACTCGCCTGTGGCGGCTAAAAAATAAGAACCAGTGCTTAAGCTGAGAATAGACGTACTACTATTGATTTTAGGTATTAACCATTCAATTATTAATATACTGCTAGAGGGCATACTCTTTAATTTAGAGCCCTCAATTGGTGGAATAATCACTAAATCATACGGTTTGTCAGAAAGCGAATTATCGGCAACAACAATTGAATTACTTGAGCTTGTTATAGGTGCACCGTCTGTCGTAACTATTTCTACGTTATAACTTTGAGGTAATGAATAATGCGAGTCGAGTAACGAAACAATGGTAAAAAAGTCTTTAGCTAATAATACGCTGACTGCCCAGCATCCCTCGTAGGCAATAATTGCTATATTTTTCATAATTTCATTTGGCCCAATCGGACTGTTAAAAGTACCCGTGAAGACATATTATTTTAATCTTTGTAAAAGTAACATTAAAACCTACTTTAAATAGTGGTTATTTTTTAAGTGATTGTTTTAAAATTATTTTGTTTCATATTAAATGCATTTTAAATATTTTAATTTATAAAAATCAGAGTCACAAAGGGGAATGGTTTGCAGCAGTATATACAAAATGATGCTTATTTTAATCAAAAGCACAGTGAAATAAATAACTGGTTGAAAAATGTTAAAGGCCATGACGATCGCACTAAGGCCGTTTCAATTTATTATCTTGTAAGAGATGGAATTAAATATGATCCTTTTACACTTTTAGATGGGGCAAAGTCACTTAGTAGTGATTATTGCTTAGACAATAAAGCAGCATACTGTATTCCAAAGGCATCATTACAAATTGCATTGAGCCGAGCTATTAATATTCCTGCCCGCTTGGGTTTGGCAGATGTTCGTAATCATTTAAGTACACCTAAGTTAGACAAGTTACTAAAAAATGATGTGTTTACAATGCACGCTTATGTAGAGCAGTTTATTGAGGGAAAGTGGGTGAAATCGACACCTGCCTTTAATAAAGAGCTATGTGACCTCGTTAGTATAAAGCCATTAGAATTTGATGGAGTAAACCACTCTTTATTTCATCAATTTACTGCTGACGGCGAAAAGCATATGGAGTATTTAAAAGATCATGGTCAATTTGCGGCAATGCCAACGGCCCTCATTAACAAAAATTGTGATCACTATTACCCGCATTTAGCTCTCGATTTTTCAAATGTTGGTAAGTAAATATTTTATATGTATTGCTCCTTTTGCAGTCTTTATTACTTAATTTTAATTTTTTATATTTTGTTAGGAGGGGGATTTGCTTGCCCTTGGTTACAGCCTTACGTAAAATCGCGCTATTGTTTTTAAAATGTGATTGCTGTTATCAAACAATTGTTTAGTGCAACCGGCCCCTTAGCGTTATCTTTTGATGGCTACACTCCACGTCAACCGCAAATTGATATGGCCGTTGCAGTTGCCCAAGCGTTAAAAAACAGTTCCCAACTCGTTGTTGAGGCCGGCACAGGTACGGGCAAAACGTTCGCTTACTTGGCACCCGCGCTTAAATCTAAGGGTAGAACAATTATTTCTACTGGCTCTAAAGCATTGCAAGAGCAACTGTATCATCGTGATTTACCACAATTAGTAAAGGCACTCAGTGCTACAAAAAAAACGGCCTTACTAAAAGGTCGCGCTAATTACTTATGTACTTACAGGCTAAATCAACATGTTGCGCATGTGCCTACAGACGATCCCGATGTTATGCATCAACTTGCCATGGTTGCTAAATTTGCAAGTGAAACACAATCAGGCGATTTAGCTGATTGTATTGGTATAGAAGATGACGCCAAAGTTTTACCTTATGTGAACTCCACTGCAGATAATTGTTTAGGTAAAGAGTGTCCAGACTTTCAAGAGTGTTACATACGAAAAGCGCGTTTAACTGCTGCTGAAGCTGACGTTGTTGTTATTAATCATCACTTATTTTTTGCAGATATGGCTGTTAAAGAAAGTGGCTTTGCTGAATTGATGCCCACAGCCGACGCTTATATTTTTGATGAAGCTCACCAACTAAGCGAAATTGCCAGCGACTATTTTGGTGAAAGTGTAAGTACTAAAAAGCTGGTGGATTTAATTAACGATTTACGCGCGATATACCGAGCTGAAATTCCTGATATGTTACAACTTGGTAAAAGCTTAAATAAATTAGAGACCAGTGTAGCTGATTTACGCTTGCAGTTTGGTGTCGATGGCAGTAGAGGTGATTGGCGAGAAAAGCTTAGCGATAAGCAAATATGTGCAGCACTGCATCGTGTCATTAGCGATTTGGACTTTGTTTATCAAGTACTAAAACTATGCTTAGACAGAAGCGATAAAATAGAACACCCGTTTGAACGGGCTTTAGCATTTAAAGGTCAATTAGAGCGGGTTTTTGATACAGCACAAACTGGTTTTAGTTACTGGTATGAGACAACACGGCGCTTTTTAACTATAAATATTACGCCGTTAAATGTATCGGCAAAATTTTCACAAATGATGCAAGACACCGGTGCTGCATTTGTGTTTACCTCTGCAACGCTCTCGGTTGATAATAAGCTTGACCACTTTAATGCAAGCTTAGGGCTAAAACCAGCACAAAGCATGATGGTTGACAGTCCGTTTGATTACCCAAACCAAGCATTATTGTGTTTGCCAAGATACTTGCCAGAATCGCATGCTGATAATATGCCTCATGCTATTGTAAAATTAACCCTTGAGCTTATAAAATCAGCGCAAGGGCGCTGTTTTGTGCTTTTTACAAGTTACCGTATGATGCATTTAGTTGCAGAGGGGCTCACAACGCAAATAGACTACCCCGTTTATATGCAAGGGCAAATGTCTAAGCGGATTATTTTAGAAAAATTTACCCGCCATGGTAATGCAGTTCTACTCGGTACGGCATCATTTTGGGAAGGGGTAGATGTGAGAGGCAGTACATTAAGCTGTGTTATTATAGATAAATTGCCTTTTGCAGCGCCAGACGACCCCTTGCTGCAAGCTAAAATGCAGGATTGTCAAATGCAGGGAAAAGACCCATTTGCACATATCCAATTACCACAAGCAGTTATTGCCTTAAAGCAAGGTGTAGGGCGATTAATTCGCGATAGCAAAGATAAAGGCGTGCTTGTTATATGTGATAATAGATTAGTAACACGCCAATATGGTCAAGTGTTCTTAAAAAGCTTACCTGCAATGCGTCGTACGCGAAGCTTAGAAGTCGCTAATACATTTTTACAACAAATTAATTAGAGTAATAAAATGATCAAAAGTAATATTCTTGCCCTTGATGCTTCAACAGAAGCACTATCACTTGTTTTACATTATAAGGGAGAGACATTTCATCATTTTGAAGAGTGCCCTCAGCAGCATAGTCAAAAAATTCTACCTTTGATTGATGAGTTATTGGCCAAAGCAAATTGTAAATTAAAAGAACTGGATGTTATTGGTTTTGGCCAAGGGCCCGGTAGTTTTACAGGCGTAAGAATTAGTGTTGCTATAGCTCAAGGGTTAGCGTACTCAACTAATTTACCATTGGTAGGTGTTTCTACATTGGCTGTTATGGCGCAACAAGCATACGAGCAAAACAACAGCTCGCTTGTTTTTCCAAGTATAGATGCGCGTATGGGTGAAATTTACTTTGCACAATACCAAGAAAATAATGGTTTAATGGTATTAGTTAATAACGAGTGTGTTATTAAACCTGAACTTTTAACTAATGAGTATATAACGAGTAACGAAGCATCAGTTGCAGTAGGCACAGGTTTTAAAACGTACCCTGATGCATTAGCAAACTTTGAAAACATCACTATTAATACAGACATAACATTACCAGATGCACGTTTTATGCTTGCCTTTGTTGATGCCGCATTTATTGCAGGCCAGGGCGTTCAAGCAAGTGATGCCCAACCAAAGTACGTTCGTGATACCGTAACATGGAAAAAGTTACCAGGGCGCGAATAAAACAGTACCGCGTTAATTTGCAAATTGATTGTTTTTAAATCATAATTTTAGTTATGTTTAAGGTTGGAGAAGCGTGATGACGCTGCCTATTGGCTCAGGTTTTTTTACAGGTGATATTCCTGGTAGAGTAATCCCTGCTAAGGGAGTAACTGCAAAACCACAAGGTTTGGCAGATCAAGCTGCTGCTCAAAAAACAAATACTGATTATGTAAAAACCAGTGCCGAGGGCGTTGAGCTTGCTAATCGATTGTTCAAAACTAGCGCAAAGGGTGATAACTTCAGCCAAACAATTTACGACCAGCCTAGTGCAAAAAATAGCAAAGCCATTTCTACCTATACTGAGTTTGCAAATTTAGAACGCAGAGCTGAAGTACAAAATTTAATTGGGGTAGATATTTACGCTTAAAAGTAATCAACCTTTAATAAAAAACCGAACATTGTTCGGTTTTTTTTGCTTTATACGTATTTTACTGTTCTATAAAGTGTATTAACTTATCAGCTATATCTGTATTATTTTGAGAGCCAACAAATTGCTCACTCCCTTTACCATAAGCAAATACTTGTACGTCTACTGCAGTATGGCCACCCGTAGTCCATCCAGTAAAGCTTGTGTCACTAATAATACTTTTAACGGCTAAGTTGAGTGCTTTGTCACCCATAGATTTAGCTTGCTCAAGTTTTATTTTGTTTTCAGGGGTAAATGCAATGCTGGTATATTTATTCCACACAGATTTTAAATCATCAGACTCAAGTAAGTGTTGTGTAATTGTACCCGCTGTTGCTTTTACGCCATGCACAACAGCTGCTTCCCACTTATATTGGCCGTGCGCACCCAATGTTAAGCCACCTGTAGAGTGATCAGCAGTTATAACTAATAAAGTATCTTTATTTTTATCAACATACGCTTTAGCTTTTTCGATAGCAGATGCAAAGTCATCCATTTCGGCCATGGCACAGGCTATATCATTTGCATGCCCACACCAATCAATTTGGCTACCTTCAATCATTACAAAAAAACCATCTTTATTTTGATTGTCTAGAAGCTCGAGTGCTTTAGAAGTGAGCTTAGTTAACCTTGTTGGGTTTTCGTCTAACGCAAAAGGTAAGCCTTTAGCGGCATATAAACCGATAGCTGGAAGTTGCGTAATTTGATCAAGGTTTTGAATATCGTCACCATACTGGTAACCCGCTGCTTTAAATTCGTCAACTAAATTTCTATCGTCTCGAATAAAGTATTTAGTACCACCACCCAGCATTAGGTCAACGGGTAGTTTGCCTGCAATTTTATTATCAATATAATCATTAGCAATTTCGTCGTAATTATTACGTGATTCATTATGAGCGGCAAAGCTTGCTGGTGTAGCGTGGTTTATTTGTGATGTAGCTAATAGGGCTGTAGTCATGCCTCGCTGTTTAGCGATTTCAAGCATTGTTTTAAGTGGTTTTTTATCAGTATCTACGGCAATTGCACCATTATAACTTTTATGCCCGCTGCTCAACGCTGTCGCACTTGCGGCGCTATCGGTTACAACTGTGTGATCGTCAGGGTAAGTACGCGCCATTCCTGTCAGCATGGTATCAAAAACGGTTTGATCAACAGACTTTGTAGTGGGGTCATCTTTAAAATAACGATAAGCAGTAGTATAAGCAGGCCCCATGCCATCACCAATCATATAAATTACATTTTTAGGTGCAGTTTCGGCCATTGCACCAGATGCAGTGCACATTAGAGCTAACACACTTAGTTGTTTTTTCATGTTTTATGTACCTTTTGAGTGTACTTTATTAATAGCTAAATTATTGTATACCTTAACTATGATAAATAAATTAATAGATTGCGACAAATGATGATTTAGCTATATATAAGCTGATTATTGTGCGTAAAAACTATTGTAAAGCCGTTAAAATATCTATTAGGAAACACCAAATAACAAAAAATACACACATAATAGTCGAGCTAAATTAAAAATAACATTATGAATAAATGACGGTTTTTATTTATTCTTCTAGGTTGCAGTTGTAGCCTCAGCGACTAAAATAACAAACATTTAGTGAAACTATTTAGTGGTCTGACAACTTGTATGTTATAAATTTACAAAAATAAAAAGGGGTTTATGTGCGGCCATTTAATATTAAAACACGTAATTTAGATATTCATGGTTTAAAAATAGGCTCTGGTGAAGAGGTAGTAATAGCACTTCACGGTTGGTTAGATAATTGTAATAGTTTTAAGCCCATGCTTGATGGCCAAAAGCCAGAGCAAACTTGGTACTGTATTGATTTTTCTGGACATGGTTTAACATCGTGGCGCAGTGATGACGCTCATTACTATTTTGTTGATTACATCGATGATGTTTATCAATTTATTGAAGCCATTGGTGCTGACAAAGTTCATTTAGTCGGGCATTCTATGGGAGCTATGGTCGCGGGTCTTTTCGCCAGTTGCTTTAGTCAAATGGTTAAATCGGTAAATTTTATTGAGGGTATTGGCTGCGTAACAACACCCAGCGATGAAGTTACGGAGCAACTAAAAAATGCTGTGCTTAATCGTGCAAGAACGCATAATAAAAAAACAAGAATATATCCCTGTAAAAAAGATATTTACGAGGCACGGTCTAAAACAACCGACTTAGATGTTGAATTAATTTCGCTATTGATGGAACGAAATATCAAAGCAGTCTCTAAGGGTTTTGCACTAACAACCGATCCTAAGCTCAAAAATCATTCAGGTTTTAGGTTTGATGAAGTGCAATGTATTGGTGCAATAAAAGAATTAATTGCACCATGCCAATTAATTTTAGGTAACCAAGGTTACGCGTTTGTAAAACAAAATTTAGAAAAGTATATTAATTATTACAATGACTTGAGTGTAATTAATGTGGAGGGTGGGCACCATTGCCATATGCAAAGTAGCAAAGAATGTTATGAACACATTCAAGCATTTATGGTGCAAAGTGGTGCACGTTAATTGTATATTGACGTTAAATGTGGGATTATTCCCGCATTAGAGTATTTGCTCAATTGTTAAAGTGCCTTACTTAGATTAAGGTTAATAAAAATATAACTATAAACAGGGGCTAAGAGTGGAAAAAATCTGGCTTAAGCGCTACCCAGAAGGTATGCCTGAAACAATCGATCCTGAGCATTACAACTCGTTACTCGAAGTGTTCGAAAAAAGTTTTTCTGATTACAAAGATTTACCTGCATTCACAAACATGGGTAAAACGTTGTCGTATGAAGAAATAGACACAGCAACTAAAAAAGTTGCCTCGTATATTCAAAATGATTTGGGACTCAAAAAAGGCGACAAAGTTGCCGTAATGATGCCTAACTTATTACAAACACCTATTTCTATTTTAGGTATTTTACGCGCCGGGTGTGTGGTAGTTAACGTTAACCCTTTATACACTGTACGTGAGCTCGAACATCAGTTAAAAGATTCAGACACAAGCGCCATTTTCATTCTTGCAAACTTTGCAGATACTCTTGAAAAGGCTTTAGGTAAAACAGACGTTAAACACATCGTGGTTACTCAAGTTGGTGACATGGTGGGTGGCCTTAAAAAGCACATTGTTAACTTTGTTGTTAAGCACGTTAAAAAAATGGTGCCTAAATACAACTTACCAAACACGATTAAATTTTCAAATTTGTTAAACGCTGATGAAAATGCTTACACACGCCCTGAATTAAATTTATCTGACCTAGCATTTTTACAATACACAGGCGGTACGACCGGTGTATCTAAAGGTGCTATGTTGAGCCATGGTAATATGGTGGGTAACCTTGAGCAGGTGTCTGGTTGTTTAGATAAGGTACTAAACCGTGGAACAGAAGTGGTTGTTACTGCACTTCCGCTTTACCATATCTTTGCACTTACGGCTAACTGCTTAACGTTCATGAAATATGGTGGTCTAAACTTATTGATTACTAATCCGCGTGATATGCCGGGTTTTGTAAAAGAGTTAAGCCAAACTAAATTTACAGCAATCACCGGTGTTAACACATTATTTAATGGTTTACTAAACACACCAGGTTTTGATGAACTTGATTTTAGCCACCTAAAAATGTCGTTAGGTGGTGGTATGGCGGTTCAACGTCCTGTTGCTGAAAAGTGGCAAAAAGTGACGGGGTCAAAACTGATGGAAGGCTACGGCCTTACTGAATGTGCTCCACTTGTTACAATTAGCCCTTACGACTTAGAGTCTTATAACGGTTCTATTGGTTTACCTGCACCAAATACTGACATTAAGCTAATGCTTGAGAATGGTGAAGAGGCAGCTAAAGGTGAGCCTGGCGAATTATGCGTTAAAGGCCCTCAGGTTATGCTTGGCTATTACAAGCGCCCAGATGCCACAGCCGAATGTTTACAAGACGGTTGGTTTGCAACAGGTGACATTGCTACATATGACGATGAAGGCTTCTTCTATATAGTAGATCGTAAAAAAGACATGATCATAGTATCTGGCTTTAACGTTTTCCCAAATGAGATTGAAGAAGTCGTTGCAATGCACGACGGTGTGCTTGAAGTGGCGGCTGTTGGTATTCCTCATGATGTCAGCGGTGAACAAGTTAAAGTTTTTGTTGTTAAAAAAGACCCTTCTTTAACTGAAAAAGATATAATAAACCATTGTCGTGATAATTTAACTAATTACAAGGTTCCAAAACTCGTTGAGTTTAGGGATGAGTTACCTAAAACAAACGTAGGTAAAATACTCAGACGAGCCTTGAAAGATTAGAAAACTATAAAAAAGCCGGCATTAGCCGGCTTTTTTATTGTAGGAGACTAAGTGCAATATCAATTAATTCAAACACAAGTTCAGCTTAATACCTTTGTTGAGCAGATCCAAAATAAGCCTATATTAGCTATTGATACCGAGTTTATGCGTCGTCGCACTTTGTATCCAGAAGTTGCACTGATTCAGGTTTTTGACGGTGAGCATTTAGCACTTATCGATCCTTTAGCTGAGCTCTCGTTATTTGATTTTTGGCAGGTTTTAAAAGACCCCGCAGTTTTAAAAGTGCTTCATTCACCATCTGAAGACATTGAAGTATTTCAAAAATATGCTGGGTTTGTTCCTGCACCATTGTTTGATACTCAATTTGCTTTGCAATTGCTTGGTGAAGGAAACTGTATGGGGTTTGCCCTTATGGTTAAAACACTCCTAGGTATTGAAATAGATAAAAGCGAATCACGTACCAATTGGCTACAACGACCGCTAACTACTAAGCAACTTGATTATGCTGCCGCTGATACATTTCATTTATTACCGTGCTTTGAATTAATTATCGATCGCATCAACAAAGCTGACTTGTTTGAGATTGTGTTGGATGAGAGCGAATTAATTGCTAATAAGCGAGCTTTTCAAACACCGGATGAATTGCTATATAAAGATATTAAAAATGCTTGGCAGTTAAAACCACATGAATTAGCTGTATTAAAAGAGTTAGCTATATGGCGCCGTAATAAAGCAATACGTAAAAACCTTGCTCTCAATTTTGTGTTGAAAGAACATAACATGACCGAAATCGCTAAGAGAGGGCCATCTAGTTTAAATTCATTGCGTCAAATACCGGGTGTAGAATCGATTGAAGTTAATCGCTCAGGGGTTGAGATTTTAAAGTGTATAGAAAAAGCTAAAGCAATTGCTGTTGACGAGCACCCGCAAGTGTTGAAGCGTTTAATCGATTTTCCTAATTATAAACAAACGGCAAAAGATATTAAGCAAAAAATAACGAAAGTTGCTAAAGCTAATAATATTCCCGAGGATGTTTTAGCATCTAAAAAACAAGTAAATCAATTAATTAGCTGGAATTGGAAGTTAACGGCAGAGCAAAAAATGACACATATAAAGCCAGATTTATTGAGCTCTTGGCGTTATAGCTTTATTAAAGAAGCTTTAAAAGAGTGGGATACCTAAAAGGTTAATATTTTAGTAGTTGTTAGTTATAAAGAGGGCGCTTAACGCGCCCATTCTTCAATTATTTCTTTTCTTCGTCAGGTAAAGTTACGTTTAGCTCTAATACAGCTAAGTCGTCTTCATTCTGATCAAATTGTACCTGCACGGCATCACTATTAACGTTCACATATTTTCGAATTACATCCAAAATATCTTGTTTTAATTGTGGTAGGTATTCAGGTGTTCCACGCTGAGAACGTTCGTGTGCGACAATGATTTGCAATCGCTCTTTTGCAAGAGACGCACTGTTTTTCTTTTCTGAGCGGAAATAGTCAAGTAACGACACATTAGCCTCCAAAAATCCGTTTAAAAATGCCTTTTTTCTCTACATCTAAGAAGCGAAAATCGACGGTTTCACCAAGTAAGCGGTTTATGGCATCGGCATATGCTTGACCAGCATCTGATTCGCCATCCAATATTACCGGTTGACCTGAATTTGATGCACTCAATACTGCTTGTGACTCAGGAATAACACCTAACAAATCGATAGCTAATATGTCTTGTACGTCTTCTACCGAAAGCATTTCACCTTTAGCAACACGCTCAGGGTTGTAGCGTGTTAATAATAGGTGTTCTTTGATATTTTCAAGGCCTTCTTCAGCGCGTTTAGATTTGCTATGCAAAATACCTAAAATACGGTCAGAATCTCGTACAGATGACACTTCTGGATTGGTGGTTACAATCGCTTCATCAGCAAAATACATTGCCATCATCGCACCCGCTTCAATTCCTGCTGGTGAATCACATACTATATAATCAAAGTCTTCTTTTAGCTCGTTTAAAACGCGTTCTACACCATCACGAGTTAGTGCATCTTTATCACGCGTTTGCGATGCTGGCAGTAAAAATAACTTCTCAACGCGTTTGTCTTTGATAAGTGCTTGGTTTAGGTTTGCTTCACCGTTTATGACGTTTACAAAGTCATAAACAACGCGGCGCTCGCACCCCATAATTAAATCAAGGTTACGTAAACCGATGTCAAAATCGATAATAACCGTTTTGTAGCCTTTTAATGCTAAGCCTGTGCCTATTGCGGCACTTGATGTTGTTTTACCAACACCACCTTTACCCGAGGTAACGACAATTACTTTTGCCATGAGATTTATCCTTTAACCAAAGCTGAAATTTCTAATGATTCATTTTTTTGTTGTATTTGCACTGCACTGCCCCAAAACTCACCTTGTAGAGAGTCACTGATCCAGTAGTTGCCATTTATGGAAACAAGTTCTGCTTCTAGCTTTTGGCAAAATATATGTGCGTTTTCTAATCCTTTTGCGCCCGCTATTGCGCGACCACGAAGGGTTCCGTAAATATGTACGTTGCCATCTGCTATTACTTCTGCACCATGACTAACAGCGCCCAATACAATAAGGTCGCGGTCTTTTGCATACACCTGTTGACCCGAGCGTACAGTACCGTTAATTATTTGTGCTGGAAGTATAATATTTTTTTCGACAATTGACGTGTTTGGTTGCTTTTCAACTGGCTCTGCTTTTACGTCTTGCGAATAATTTAATACTGAAAAGCCAGCTTTTTTGGCATTTGCATGCTGCCCATCAGAGCCATTGCATACACCCACTGCGTTGAAGCTCATTCGTTCGATAAGTGACTTTAAATGAACAAAGTCTAAAGAACTGCTTTTTACTTCTTCTAAATTGACAACAATAGGGGCTCCTTCAAAAAAACGAGGGGCTTGGGCTATTTTTACGTACAATTGTTCTGCTAAAAGGTTTATATCAGCACTATAAAGATGTAAAACTGATAACGTAAAAAGATTCCCTTTTAACTCAAAAATTTGGTCCGACATACACGCTCAATTGAATTGTATGATAAGAAATTATAATTAGATAAACACAGGCTGAATAAGGCCTTAATCAAAATTTCTAATCTAAATTTTCTAACTTATTATTACTCTCATGGTATAGTGTGCAGCATTGTTGTGCAAGAATTTATAGGGTCATAATGTTAACTGCGGTATATAAAAGTAAGAAAAAGACGGATACCTTCTTATTTGTTGAAAAAAGAGATGATTTTAGCAAAGTTCCAGAACCTCTAATGGCTATGTTTGGCAAACCTCAATATGTGATGCTCATCAACTTAGCTAAACGTGAGCACCTAGGTGGTGCGGATTTGGAAACCGTTAAGGGTGCATTAACCGATCAAGGATACTATTTACAACTTCCACCACCGGAAGATAATTTGCTTACTGAACTAAGAAAACAAAATGGAGCCGATCGTGATTAAAAAACTGGCAGTTGTATTATGTGGTTTATGCTTGAGTTCGTCAGTTGTTGCCAAAACACAAGCCGAATTTAAAGATTACTTAGTAAACCTAAAAGAAGAAGCAATCGCAAAAGGCTACGAAACGTCGTTAATTGATAGTGCATTTGCGACTGCGACGTATAAAGAAAAAGTGGTATCAGCTGATAAAAACCAGCCTGAAGTAAAAGAAACACTCGAGACCTATTTACCAAAACGTGTACCACAATGGAAAATTGACCGTGCTCGTAAACTTTATGCTGAGAACAAAGATATTCTTGAGCAAGTAGCTAAAGAGTTTGGCGTACAAGCACGCTTTATAGTCGCTTTATGGGGTCTTGAAAGTAACTTTGGTACTATTCAAGGCGGTCACAATGTTATTTCATCATTAGTGACACTTGCCTTTGATGGCCGCCGTGAAGCACTTTATAAACGTCAGTTGTGGGCGGCTTTAGACATTTTAAAATCGGGTCATATTACCTTAGATAAGTTTAAAGGTTCTTGGGCTGGGGCTATGGGGCAAACTCAATTTATGCCAACGTCTTTTAATGCTTATGCAATTGATTATAACAATGATGGTCGCAAAGATATTTGGACTACAAAAGAAGATGCGTTTGCTTCAATTGCTAATTATTTAAAGCAAGAAGGGTGGAACGACTCATTAACTTGGGGTCGTCAAGTTATGCTTCCTGATAACTTTGACAATAAATATATTTTAGTTCGTGGTACTAAAACACGTAAACAATGGCTTGAGTATTGGAATGATTCTGAGCGTTCACTCGATGAGTGGCAGGCTTTAGGGGTGAGAAGAGCAGACGGTACTGCGTTGCCTAACGTTGATGTACGAGCAGCACTGGTTATGCCTGATGATATCAACGGCCGTATGTTTTTGGCCTATGATAATTACAAAGTGTTAATGCATTGGAACCGTTCTTATTACTTTGCAACGAGTGTGGGTTATTTGTCTGATAGAATCGGATACCCAAAAATATAGTTCAATAAAAAATAAAGCCGCAAAATGCGGCTTTATTCTTTTTTAAAAATTTTGTCTTTTAAATCGATGACCTTGCCAATTCCTGAACCCAGTTTCATAAGTTTGTTGAGCTGCTCGGGAGTTAAACGCTGTAACTCAGACGACCATTTAGTGACCGTTTCAAGTAGGTTGTGAATTTCTTCCATTTGCTTTTGGGCATACACTTCTTCTTCGTTATTCGCTTCGTCGAGTAAGTTATCTCGCAAAAGGCTGAGCGTCGGATCGATTTCACGTTTTTTTCGCTCTTCAAATACTCGATTAGCCATATCCCAAATATCGCCTGCAGGCGCATAATACTCTTTACGATCACCCGGAATGTGCTGAACTTTAATTAATTGCCAAGATTGCAGCTCTTTTATGCCCATACTCACATTACCACGAGAGATACTTAGTGAGTCGGCAATTTCATTCGCTGTCATCGGGTTTTTAGTAATGATTAGTAAACCACACATTTGGCCTATTGTACGGTTAAAGCCCCAACGGCTGCCCATTTCGCCACAATGCATCACAAAGGTAAAATTCTTTTCAGATAAAGTCATATCATTAACTTTCAGTAATTTCAGAAATTAAATGCTAGCATGTTGATTTGCGATAGCAAGGCATTAAGTGCACTAAAATAATCTTAGTTTGGCTTAAATACAATTTAAGCCATTTTATGCATAGTTTTTAAATATTAAAGGCGCTTGTAAATACAAGCACCCATAAATTTTAATCACTAAAGTGTGTAACTAAAACTTAATTTAGCATTACGCTCTTCACCAGGCATACCGCCTAAAAACATCGCTTTAGAATAATACTGTTTGTTAAATAGGTTGTTTAAATTAAGCTGCATGTTCCACTGTTTAGTTGTATACGAGATTGCAGCATCGTACACAGTGTAGGCAGGTACATAGCCATCAGGAATACTAAATGAACTTGAGTTAGTACTTCTGTTATCAACGTAAGTAATACCCCCGCTAATATTAACTGACTCGGGTAAATTAAATATGTTTGCATAGTAAGTAACCCATGTGCTTGCAGTTACATAAGGCACCCCTTTTTGACGAGTGTCGTAAGCGCTACTATTGGGGTTAGATTTATCGCGCGCGTCTTGATATACGCCGTTAACATTTATTTTCCACTGCTCATTTAAATACGCATTTAAATCAAGCTCAACGCCTTTGGTTTGCTCTTCGCCATCAAAGTAGCTTTCTACTATATCAGGGCCAGACACACCAGCTTCATACAGTGGGTTACTGTATTCAAGATTTGTACGAGCGCTTTCAAACACAACTAAAGTAGCTAGTAGCTGGTCGTCAAATGCTTTATACCTAAAGCCTAAGTCATTACTTATTGACTCTGAGTCTTCTCTATCTGCTTCGTTACCAGCAACAGAGCCTAATACACTGTATGCGGTTCGGCCTTTAGAGTGATTAACAAACACAGAAAAATCTTCAGTAGGCTGATAAGTAGCACCTAAATTATAGGTTAAACCTGAATCAGATGTGTTTGCTTCAGGGGTTGGCTCTGCACGGCTTGAACTGTAACGTTCATCTACACCATTATGTTCGTAGCTCTGCTTAATACGGTTATAGGCGACTCCTATGCGTGTAGTAAGTGAGTCATTAATATAGCCTACATGCTGAACGCCCATTCCCCATGCTTGAACCTTTTTATTATAATCACTCGTTTTTAGAGGATCGTAATCGTCAAAGCCACCGATTGGCCAATTTGGTTGCCTCATGTCATAGATATAGGGTAAAGCACCTTTATAAAGCACATTACCATCAGTGTCGTAAATTACTTTATCGCTGTCATAAATAGAGTATTGTTTGAAACCAATATCTCGGTCTTCATAATTTGCATTAACTAAGAGTTCGTTATCAATATCGCCTATCTCAAAGTCGTATCTTAAATCTAAAAAGTACTGCCATGATTTTTCATCTGCTTCTACTTGGCGATACTCTTGGCGCCTAGCTGCAAATGGATAAAGTACATCATTTTCAACTAAAGGAGCACGTGGGTCTTGATTAATAACGCCACTGCGAGTTGAGTACACGTAATTAAAAGCCCCTGTTTGACGAGCAAAGCTTGATGTGTAATTACGGTACTGTAGTTGCTGGTTTAAGAATAAGTCATCATTAATAAAGTAATTATGCGTAAGCTTAAATCGTAATTCTTCACCTTCATTATCATCGGCCATTGGTGAAATAATCCCATTGGTACCAAAGTCATAGGGTGTTAAACCATCTGTTGCAGAAAGAGAGTTCGCTAATTGTAATTGCTGTTCACTTGTCAGTTGTAAGCCACTGCCTGTCGGATCGTTTACTAAGTCTGCAGCGGTTACTTCACCAGCAGTTAACCCATTCGCTGTCTCTGCGTTGTATATGCGAATAGGGTGGCCAATTGAGTCAACAGCAATTGAATCCTTAATATAGGCAGCAGAGAGCATAACGTCTTGTTTATCGTTTAACACATACTTAAGTGATGTATAAATTTCATCACGCTCTTCTTTTAAATCACGAAAGCCATCGCTTGATGCTGTTTTAGCCATTACGCGATACGCTAAGTTCTCGCTAAGTGCATTTGTGCTGTCAAACGTAAGAGAGTAGCTGTCCCATTGACCAAGCTCTAAAGCGACTTTATGCTTTTCTTCAAATTCAGGTTTTTTTTCAATTAAATTAATTACACCACCAGCGCTACCAATACCATATAAACCTGTTGCAGGGCCTTTTAACACTTCAACTGACTCAACATTGGTTAATGAGCGAGTTGGATTAAAGGTGTTTCCAAGTCCAGCTCCCCCATACATACCATCATAAGTGTAATTGGCGTCAAGACCACGAATAACCAGGTTATCGCCAATGCCATAATTATTACCCGCTTGGGTTAAACCACTCACATTACGGACAAGATCTTGTAGGCTGTCTACGCCCTGTGATTCAATTAATTCACGATCAATAATAACAACAGGAGCAGGGGTTTCCATTAAGGACATATCTGACTTTGTGGCAAGGCCCGAACTCATAACAACTTGATTTTGTTTTTGATAAACACTTATGTGTTCAATATCTTGTTCTGCAGTGGTTGATGCTAAAGCGGCTTGTGCATTTAAACAAGCAAGGGTGAGGAGTGAGTATTTAAACTTTTTCATTATGATAACCATTCGCATTTATTTATTTGCGGTAATGGTAATGGTAATGATTATTATTTGCAAAATATACTAAAAGTTCAATAAATATTAGATTAAAACAACTGTTTGCGTGTTTTTTATACAAATAGGCCGGCTTAGTTAATAAAAACCAAACAAATATAAAGGAGGGGACGAATTTGGCAATTAAGAAAAACAAATTGCAATATGATTTTCTTTAACAACTCTCCCGAATTAAGAGTAATAAACTAAAAGTGACAATAGAGATCAGGTAAAACAATGCTATTAAAGCTTTAACACATTGTTTTACAATGCTTTTAATTTTAGTGTTTTTAGGGTTGAGTATTAAAATTTAATGAATTTTAACGTTAAAAGTAAAGGCTAACACTATAAAGCCAGCCTTAACTTAGATTTAAATTTTATTTTTCAGTTTTATAAACAATACCTGCTTTCATCACAAACGGTATTTGCTCTAATGTTGAAATGTTTTTTAATGGGTTTCCTTCAACAGCAATAATATCGGCGGCATATCCCGTTTTTATTTGCCCTAGTTTGTTATGCATTTTCAGCAGTTTAGCGCTGTTAATGGTAGCTGATTGAATGGCTTGCAGTTCAGTCATGCCAAATTCAACCATACGTGAAAATTGCTTTGCATTATCACCATGTGGGTAGATGGCCGCATCGGTCCCAAAGACCATATTTACACCTGCTTTAACTGCTCTGCTAAAGCTATCTCTTTGTTTTTTTGAAACTTGACGTTCTTTATTTAAGTTTTCTTCGTCTACACCATTTTGTTCGCCAAAGCTTAATGTATATTCTGTGTTGTATATATCCATTGAAAGCCAAGTCCCATGCTTTTTAGCCAAGGCAATGGCTTCATCGTCTAAAAAGCTTGCATGTTCTACGCTGTCAACGCCTGCAATAATGGCTGTTTTAATCCCACTTGTACCATGTGCATGAGCAGCAACAGGAAGGTCGCGCATATGTGCTTCTTCAACAATGGCCTTCATTTCTTCAAGTGAGTATTGTTGTACACCTACTTTTGTGCCCTTTGAAAATACACCGCCTGTTGCGCAAAACTTTATAGCATTGGCTCCATACTTTATATTTTCACGCACTTTTGTCCTAACGGCCCAAGGCCCATCGGCTACGCCGGTTGAGGTATATTTTAACTCAGGCGGTAAGCGGTTATTGTCACAATGCCCGCCTGTTATACCCAGTGAAGGACCTGCAGCCCAAATTCGTGGGCCTACAATGTCACCCGCATTAATACCGTCTCGAACCGCAATAACGCTATAACCATCTGCGCCCACATTTCTTACGGTAGTAAAACCTGCTTCAAGGGTCTTTTTAGCAAAATAAGCCGATTTAACTGCCATGCGTGGGATTGATTGACCCAAGCGCTCACTTCGAGAAACAGTAGGATCACTCGTTAAGTGTACATGCATGTCCATCAATCCAGGGACTAGTGTTAACTGTGGCAGGTTAATAAGTTCATCATTTTTACCTAGTTTCGGCTTTTTATTACGTTCTATTGAGGTGATCACACCATCATCAATAGTAATTAATGGCGATTGAATGAGTGTACCATTCTCTACATCTAACATGGCTTTTGCAGAAATGTAGGTGACTGCCTGGGCAGGTAGACTGCTCAAACATAATATGGCTATTGAGGCTGATAATAGGTGCTTTTTCACTTTTTAATTCTTTTATATGAAAGTTACGTTGCTTTGACTTTACCAAGCTCAAGTAAAAGTGCAATAAAATAACGACTAAGTTACTACTTTATTTAGCTTAATTTAAAGCACATAATCGAGCTGAGTTTTTTATAAGGATTAATATGAAATTATTAAAATTAGCACTGGTAGCTTCTTCAGTGATCGGTGCGCTTATGGGGTGTAGTAGCACAACGTCTCAACAAAATAATAGTAAACCCGTTTCATCAGCTATAAATGCTGTGGTTTCAGAATTATCGGCCGAGCAGCAATTAGACGTGCTTGTTGATCAATACTACAACGAGTCGCTTGCATTTTCGCCAATCAGGGCAACATATAGCGGTAAAGATGAATTTAATGATCAGTTCACGCCTGAAATTTCAGCGACAAATCGTAATAAAAAGGCGGCTTTTTATAAAAAGTATCAACAACGCCTTGCTTACATTGATTCACAACAATTAACAGGGCAAGCGCTATTAAGTTATGAGATTTTAAAACGTGACCTTGCACTTAACCTAGAGGGGATGCAGTTTCCAAGCTACTTTCTGCCTATTAATCAAATGTCGGGAGCGCATAATGTGTTTGCTGGATTTGGCTCTGGGCAAAGTGCACAACCTTTTAAAACAGTACAGGATTACGATAATTTTTTAAAACGTAGCGATAGCTATATCAAATGGCTTAAAAGTGTTGAGCTTTCTATGGCTGAAGGTATAAAACAAAATATTGTTTTACCTTTGCCACTTGCAAAAAAGTTAGCCCCACAATTTAGTGCGCATGTTGTAAATAAGGCTGAAGATTCACTGTTTTGGGGACCTATAAAAAACTTACCAAATTCGTTTACAGTTGAGCAAAAACAAGAAATAACAGCGCAATACCGCGATTTAATCATGAAGCAATTAGTGCCGGCTTATCAAAGCATGCACACATTTTTAATTAACGATTATATACCTAGTAGTCGTGTGTCAGTAGGCTACAGTGATTTTACTAATGGTAAAGCTTGGTACGAATACCAAATAAAGAAAAACACAACGCTTAACTTATCTGCTGACGAAATTCACAATATTGGTTTAAGCGAAGTATCGCGTATTTTAAGCGAAATGAAAAAGGTAAAACACACCGTTGGCTTTGACGGCGATTTGCCTGCATTTTTTACCCACTTGCGTGATTCAGATGAGTTCTACTTTAATACCGCTGATGAGCTTATTGAAGCGTACGAAAATGTGAAGAAAAAAATTGATGCCAAAGTACCGCAGTTATTTGATGTGGCTCCTAAAGCGCCTTACATTGTAAAACCAGTAGAAGCTTATCGTTCTCAGTCTGCGGCGGGTGCTTCTTATGCAGCCCCTGCACCAGATGGCTCACGTCCGGGTATTTTTTATATCAATACTTTTAATTTAAAAGCACAACCTAAGTTTTTACTCGAAACACTCTCGATTCATGAAGCGGCACCTGGTCATCATTTTCAAATTGCTCTTCAACAAGAAATAGACGGTTTACCTGATTTTCGTAAATTTGGTGGGTATACGGTTTTTGCTGAAGGGTGGGCACTGTATGCAGAAAGTTTAGGAAAAGAGCTTGGATTATTTACCGATCCGTATATGTGGTATGGGCGTTTGGCTGACGAGCAATTACGGGCAATGCGTTTAGTACTCGATACTGGTTTTCATGCAAAAGGGTGGACGCGCGAGCAAGGTATACAATACATGCTTGCTAATTCATCAATGGCTGAAAGCGATGTAGTGGCAGAGGTTGAACGTTATATTGCGTGGCCAGGGCAAGCACTTTCGTACAAATTAGGGGAGTTTAAAATTAAAGAACTTCGCGATTATTGTAAAAAAGAGCTAGGTTCTCAATTTGATATTAAGGCGTTTCATACGCAAATACTAATAGATGGCGCATTACCCATGCCTATTTTGGAGAAAAAAATAAAGCGTTGGGTGCAATCGCAGCGTTAATGAATAGCGCAAAGTGATTATCAAATTGAGGTATTCGCTTTGCGCCATTTAGTGCAATACGTTAGAATGCGCGCTCTTAAAAGGGCGCGAGAACACTATGTTTGATCAACAGTTAGCAAATACACAGTTTTGGCTTACAAAAAGCTTGAGCGAAATGAGCCAAAATGAATGGGAAGCTATTTGCGATGGCTGTGGTAAATGTTGTTTAAATACGTTTATAGATAGTGAAGACGAAGACGATTTTTCCCCCACAGATCAGCTACGTGAAGGTGAACAGCTCATTTTCACAAATATTGTTTGTCAGTATTTAGATAATAATACCTGTGGGTGTAGCGAATACGAAAACCGCCAAACACTTGTCCCTTCTTGCGTAAAACTCACTAAAGAAAACCTTAAAGATATTTTCTTTATGCCGCAGAGCTGCAGTTACCGCCGCCTGCATGAAGGGCGTGGTTTATCTTCGTGGCACCCGTTATTAAATAACGGTGATAAAACACTTATGCATGATCTCGGTATTTCAGTAAAAGATAAAACAGTCAAAGACAGTAATGTAAAATTAGATGATTTTGATTTATACATTGCTGAGTGGCCAACAAAGGATTGCGATTAATGAGCAAGTTAAAAGCGAGTATTGGTTTAATAAACCCGAAGAGCCCTACTAACGTTGGCGGTGTGTTACGAGCTGCTGGGTGTTACGACGCAAAGCAGGTTTATTTTACGGGTAATCGATATCTTAATGCGCAAAAATTTCATACCGATACTAAAAATGTGGTTGAACGTATTCCATTAACCTCTACTGATAGCCTAGAAAAAGTAAAACCTGAAGGGGCAACCGTTGTTGTCGTTGAGTTAATTGAAGGGGCTACACCGCTCCCTGAATTTAAGCACCCAGAAAATGCATTTTATGTTTTGGGCCCAGAAGATGGTTCTGTTCCTAAAGACGTACTAAAGTGGTGCGATGAAGTAGTTTACATTCCTACTATAGGATGCATGAACTTAGCTGCAACCTGTAATGTAGTACTTTACGATAGGCTTTCTAAATTAGGTGGTGTTAAAAGCAGTGATGACACAATAATAAGTTCGCGCGATACCAACAATAAAATGAAATGGGTTAAACCTGCTTTATAACTTTTGTAATGCCAATTAAATCTGCTAGTTGGCATTAGACACTGTCTATATTCAATTTTACGTTCTACCAATTTTTCATTCTCTAGATTTATTTCTCCTTCAAAAGTGTAAATAACGCCTACACTTAACTGACTATTAGTTTGACGATAGCTTTATTATGCGCATTGTAGTCTTTTTGTTGTCCTTTATTAGTTGTTTTAGTTTCGCGAGTCAAAGCGTAACCTTCATTCATAAAAATAGCCTTAAAACTGTAGAAGGACAGCGTTATAAATCGGGGCTTTTATATAGCGCCCCAAATAGTAAACGCACATTACATATTGTTACCTTAGATTGGCCGCCTTATATAAGTAACGACTTATGTAACAAAGGGTGGGTCTATCATTTTGCCGTTGCTGTTCTTAATAGTCAGGGTTACAGCGTTTATTTAGAATTTTTACCTTGGGCAAGAGCTGTGCGTAATGTGGAACTTGGAAAAGCCTATATTTTAATGCCTGAGTACTTTATTGAAGACACTGCGCCTTCAGACTATGTTAAAAATAAAATGCGAAGAGAGCTGCTTGGTATTTCAAATTCGTTTCAAGGTGGAAATATTGTATTTCTAAAGCGAAAAAACGCACCTGGTATTTTTATAGGTAATCTAAACTCATTAAAAGGCTCAACAATAGGTGTTGTAAGAGGATATCAAAACACGCCTGAATTTGATGCCATGATGGATAATGAAGAGTTTAAAGTTATTAGTGCGGTAAACGATTTGCAGTTAATGCAATTACTTTTTGCCAAGCGGGTCGATCTTATTATAGGCGATCCTTCGGTGTTAACCCATTCAGTTACGTTTTCTGAGCTTAACCAAAATGAAAAAATAAAACTGCTTAATGTAGTTGAGCAAGATGGTAAACCACTACATTATAACTCATTGTATTTTGCTATAAGTAAGCTAACACCTAACTGGCTTGGAGTGCTAGATGATATAAATCAAGCCTTATATATATTTTCTAATAGCGGTGAAACTGAGCGTTTAATCAATACTGTATCAGAAGGGTGTGCAGTTTGAATAAAGATGATGAATTGGATCGTTCTAATTACCTTGTGCCCAAATAACTTATTAACAATGTAGAATCAGTTTAACTTGTTAATGGAGTGAAAATAAAAATGAGCACACTGAACACACATAACGATTATGGCGTTAATAAACAGCACAACAAAAATTACCTGTTTCCCCTAACGGCAATGACAACCCTGTTTTTTTTATGGGGTTTTATTACAGTATTAAATGATGTACTGATTCCACGATTAAAAGGCGTATTTGATCTTAGCTACTTTGAGGCAATGCTAGTGCAGTTTTGCTTTTTTGGTGCCTACTTCATTGTATCTATCCCCGCTGGTATTTTAGTTAAACAGCTTGGCTATAAAAAAGGTATTTTAACGGGGCTTATTATTGCTTCGATTGGTTGTATGCTTTTTTACCCTGCAGTAGTAGTGCATGAGTATTGGTTGTTTTTAGGCGCATTGTTCGTGCTTGCTGCTGGTATAACCGTATTGCAAGTATCAGCTAATCCATACGTTGCGGCTCTTGGTCCTGATAAAACCGCCTCTTCACGATTAAACTTAGCACAAGCGCTTAATGCCTTGGGTACTACAGTAGGGCCTTACGTAGGAGGCATTCTCTTTTTCGGTACTGCTGGTACATTGGCTGCGTCTGCTGCATCGGCAGAATCAGTAAAAGTGCCTTATTTAATGTTGGCTGTAGCACTTTTATTAATTGCCATTGTGTTTGCATTTATAAAGTTACCTGAAATTGAAGCCCATAAGGAAGACAGCACAGACACCGAAACTCGTTCTTTAATGCAAGCACCTCACCTTACTATGGGGGTTGTAGCAATATTTTGTTATGTAGGCGGTGAAGTAGCTATAGGTAGCTTTTTAGTTAATTACTTTGGTGAAGCACACATTGCTGGGCTTGAAGAGCATGCTGCCGCGGCACTTATTAGTTATTATTGGGGCGGAGCAATGGTTGGGCGTTTTGTAGGCTCTGCGTTGTTACAAAAAATTGCGCCTTCTAAAGCAATTGCCTTTAACGCTATCAGTGTTATTGCGTTGTTATTAATCACTATTTTTACACAAGGTGATGTCGCTTTGTATTCAGTATTGGCAATCGGGTTGTTTAATTCAATTATGTTTCCAACTATATTTTCTGTTGCGATTGAAAAATTAGGCCCGTTAACAAGTAAAGGCTCTGGTTGGCTATGTTTAGCGATTGTAGGTGGTGCATTAGTGCCTTTATTACAAGGGTATATTGCCGATACCGTAAATATTCAAGATAGCTTTTTCGTACCTATGGTATGTTATGTATTTATAGCTTGGTATGGTTTAAATGCTGTTCGTTTAGCAAAAAAATGGTAGAAAATGTATTGAATAATAATGGCTGAATACGTATTCAGTCATTATTATTTTCTTTTTATTTGGAACATTCCAAATTCGTTATCTATTGAACATTATTTATGTAAAATTAATTACTTAAAATTTGTAATTAAGTTTTTCTAGTCCTTTTTTATTGTTTTTAGCTGCTATTTTCGGAAAAACCGAAAATAGCTAAGACAATGCTCACAATATTTGCTAAAACTAGAGTGCTAAAAATAAATTAAAGGGCATTTATGTTTGGGGCATTCAAGTTTACGACAAAAGTCACAATAGCAGCGTCTGTTGTACTCGTTTTGGTATTAGGGTTATTCACTGTAAATAACTACTTTACCTTAAAAAACCAAACACAAAATCAGCTTGCTCTCGTGTTGCAACAAAACTCAGAATCTGTTTCTCAAAATATAGCTAGCTGGTTAAATGCAAAGCTGGCCATTGTTAGCGCGTTTGCTAAAACCCACCAACCATCAGATCCAAATACGCTTACATTACTACAATTAAACACAGCAGGGTTAGCAGGTAGTTTTAAAAACACCTATATTGGCCAATCTAACGGTAATTTTATTTTAAATGATCAAAGCATCGTTTTACCGCCAGATTTTGATGCAACATCACGTCCTTGGTATAAGCTAGTCGAAAACAAAACCAATACTGCCTTTACTACTCCCTATATTGATGTAACAACTAACGAGTTAACTATATCTGCTGTTGTGCCTATAAACCAAAATGACCGTTTTGTTGGTGTTGCTGGTGCTGATATTGATATGCAAACTGTGACAGAAATTATTAATAATATTGATTTTTTAGGGCTGGGTTATGGTTTTTTACTCGATGACAGCGGCCAAATATTAAGTCACCCACAAAGCAATGTTAACCTAAAAAATATCGCTGAGTTATTTGGCACCAAACCATTACTTAGTAGCGAGTTTGTTGAATATCAAATAGCTGGCGAAACTAAATTAGTTTCGTTTAATAAAATACGTGGTATTGAAAATGTAAATTGGTATTTAGGGGTTGTTATTGATCAACAAAAAGCATTTGCTAGTGTATCTAGTTTTGGCAAAACGGCATTTATTTACTTAATTGTGGGTACAATCGTCATTGTAATTTTAATGCAATTTTTACTTCGTTATTTAATGCGTCCAATGAATCGGTTAAATGACGCTATAAAAGATATTTCACAAGGGGAAGGTGATTTAACACGCCGTTTAGAGATAGAAAATGACGATGAGTTTGGTGAGCTAAGTCATTCATTCAATGTGTTTATCGAAAAAATTCAATCATCAATCGAACAAGTTAAAAATACAACAATACTTCTTGATGGCGTAATAGCCAGTCTGCTATCACAAACACATTCTTCACTTGCGATGTATGACGATCAAAGTATGCGTACTGATAGCGTTGCAGCTGCAATTAATCAATTTACAGGGATGACATCAGATATATTCAATAGTGCGTCTGACGCATCATCACTTGCAAAAGATGCTAATAAGCACTCTACACAAAACCAAGAAATATTAAGCACTAATGTTGCTGGGATCCATGAGCTATCTGCAAATATAGTGCAGGCTCAACAAACTATTAATAGCTTAAATGCACATACAGAAAGCATTGGTAATGTTTTAGAAGTGATTAAAGGCGTGAGTGAACAAACCAACTTACTTGCATTGAATGCGGCTATTGAAGCAGCTCGTGCAGGTGAAGCCGGACGTGGTTTTGCAGTAGTGGCTGATGAAGTTCGACAATTAGCTCATCGCACCAAAGAATCAACGCAAGAGATAGAAGAAACAGTCATAGAATTGCAAAAAGGGTCAACTTTGGCTGTAGAGTTAATGAAAACAAGTTTGCAAGGCAGTGAAAAAAGCGTGTCAGAAGCTGATGCAGTTGGAGAATTAATGCAGCAAGTAATAGAGGATATAAAACAAATAAGTGCTGCTAACCATGCCGTTGCGTGCGCTACAGAAGAACAAAATCAAGTTGTTAAATCACTAGATGCAGATATACAAACTATCAGCGAACTGTCTATTCAAAGTAAAACCAACCTAAATAATACTCTAAACGAATGTACAAAACTGAGGCAACAATTCGGTGATTTAGAACAAATGGTTAAAAAGTTTAGAGTATAGATATGGATGATGAAAACTTAAATAAATCGAGTTGGCGCAACTTGATTAATATAGACAGTGTTTATAACTCAGACAGGCAGCGTCAAGCATTTTCATTATTTACAATGATAGCCTTTGCTATTGTTGTATTGGGTTTTTTACTTCTATCTAATTATGATGTGTATTCACCTATTTTAAGTGTAGCTTTGCTCGTTGCTAATATGACGATTATTGCCTGTACCGTTTACTTTTTTAAAACAGGTAAATTAGAGGTTGTGTCTTTAATAACCATGCTAATCATTTTTATTATGTGTATTGCGCTTATTTACACAGGTGGTAAAGAGAACACAGCGCTGTATTGGCTCATGTTTTATCCAGTTGTTACCTTTGCTACTCTCGGTGTTAAATTAGGGTTATGGCTTAGTGGGTTTTTATTAGTCTGTTGTTTAGGGCTACTGTATGGCCCTAACATCGGTCAGGTAGATTATGGCGATGTAGAAAAATCGCGTTTTATGGCATCTTTTGGTTTAGTGTTTGTTTTTTCATTTATTGGCGAATTTTTTAGGCAAAAAAGTCATGCGTCTATTGCTGAAATTACTTTATCGCAAAAAAAGGATGCGTATACCGACCAGCTAACTGGCGCTGCAAACAGACGTTTTGTCACATCTCACTTTTTTAACTTAGTAAGTGACTGCCCAGATGAGTATTTACCATTTAGTATTTTATTATTAGACCTCGACCATTTTAAGTCTATAAACGATAACTATGGTCATGATAGTGGTGATACTGTCCTAATAGAATTTACTAAAATGCTGGAGTCACACTTCAGTTGCGATTCAATAAAAGCGCGTTATGGTGGTGAAGAGTTTGTGGTTATTCTCCCAAAAGCGACTATTCAAATTGCAGAGCACATTGCTAACAACTTTAGAGAAAGTGTTGCCAATACAACACTTTTGAATGTTGATAGTAAAAACGTAGCACTTACCTGTAGCATAGGTGTAGCACAAGTAAATAAACTATCAGATTACAATGATGCTTTAAAACAAGCCGATCGATGCCTTTATAAAGCAAAGGAAACGGGTCGAAATAAAGTTGTTTCAGCTTTTATGTAGGAGTTGTTATGTTTCAAAGTAAGTTAATTTACATACACGATCCAATGTGTAGTTGGTGTTGGGGCTATGCACCTACGTGGCTAAAATTAAAAGAACAACTTGAGCATAAAATTATTGTTGAATATAAAGTGGGCGGCTTAGCTGCCGATAGTCAGCAGCCTATGCCAAAAGCAATGAAAGAAATGCTTGAAGATACGTGGCACAAAATACAAAAGCAGTTAGGTACACAGTTTAATTATGACTTTTGGCGTAATTGCGAACCTCGCCGTTCTACTTACCCGGCTTGTAGAGCAGCTCTGATCGCGCGTAAAACCAATAAAGAAGCGCAAATGATAGAAGCAATCCAACATGCTTACTATTTAAATGCGCAAAACCCTTCTGATGAAGCCACCTTGGTAGCGCTCGCTAAAAGCATTGGTCTAGATGAAGAGGGATTTGCAAATGAATTAGTCAGCTCATCATTAAATAATGAATTGAGTGACGAGTTGGCATTTGTTAAAGCGTTGCCTATTAATGGCTTTCCTTCCTTGGTACTTATTCATAACAACAGCTACTATCCTATTGGCGTTGATTACACTGATTGGCAAAGTACTTACAGCCAAATTTTAAATATTATTGATTAGGAAGCGTTAATTTTAACGCCTCGACCGTCTTTATTCTGCTATAAGTCCTAATTATGACAGCTGTCATAAAAGCGACTTTTTTGCGCAACATCCTTGTCATCTTTTATCTATAAACTTCCCTTCATTGAATTATTCAAGCCACTAAAGCTCTGTTTATTGGCTTGAAATACAACCTAGCAAATCCGCTAATTAACGAGTAAAGGTGTATACGATGAAAGGCGTTAAATCATTAATCTTAGCTGGTATTGTGGCCGCAAGTGCAGCAGTACACGCTAACGATTTAGATAAGGTTATTGATAAAAGCAGCGAAATTAATAAATCAGCTGCGCAATCACAAACAAAAATAGACAAGATTGCAGATTCAATGCAAGGACGTTTACAGCAATTTAAAACGCTCAATAAAGAGATTGACGGTTTAGCTGTTTATAACGCGCAGTTAAATAAACAGCTTAATAATCAAATTGAAGAAATGGAATCGCTTAACCTATCAATGGATCAGGTTTCTATTATTGAGCGCCAAATTACACCACTTATGATGCGAATGATCACAGGTCTTGAGCAGTTTGTATCGTTAGACATTCCCTTTTTGCAAGACGAGCGCGCTAAGCGTTTAGTATCACTGAAAACCATGATGGACCGCGCTGATATCACCTCGAGTGAAAAATTTCGTCGTGTGCTAGAAGCTTACCAAGTAGAGGTAGACTACGGGCGCACAATTGAAGCTTACACCGCATTGTTAGATGTAAACGGTAAAGAGCGTGAAGTTGACTTTTTACGCATTGGCCGATTAGAGCTGATTTACCTAACACGTGATGGTAAGCAAGCTGGTAGCTACAACACAGAGACTAAAACATTTGAAACATTACCAGATTCAACAATTAGTCAAATCAATAAAGGTTTACGTATTGCGCGCAAGCAACTTGCCCCAGATATGCTAACTCTGCCAGTACACGCAGCAGAATAAGAGGTTAAAAATGAAATTGTTTACTCAAATGACAAAAATGGCATTGTTTGTTACAAGCCTCGGTTTTGCAGGCGTTAGCACTGCGGCAGAAACAATGGATCTTGATTCATTATTAAAAACATTAGAAAACGGCAAGACCGTTCAAAGTGCTCAAAATAAACAACGAGAGCAGGAGTTTACTTCTCGCCAAAACCAGCAAGTTCAAATGTTAAATGATACAACTGCAAAGCGTAACCAAATGCTTGTTGAATCAGAGCGCCTTGAAACACAATTTGAAGAAAACGAAGTTAAACTAGCAAACTTAACCGATACCTTATCTAAGCGAATGGGATCACTTAAAGAGTTATTTGGGGTATTACAGCAAGTCGCTGGGGACTCTAGCAATAAGTTTGCTACTTCGGTTGTATCAGCAGAATTACCGGGCCGTAGTGACTTTATGGACGAGTTAGCTCAAAAAATGGGTTCAACGTCTAAGCTTGCATCAATAGAAGATATTGAAAAGGTGTGGTACGAGCTGCAACGTGAAATGACTGAGCAAGGTAAAGTCAGTCGCTTTAATACTTCAGTTATTGTTGAAGGTGGAAATAAAGCAGAGCAAGAAGTTGTTCGTGTTGGTGCCTTTAACTTAATTTCACAGGGTCAATACTTAGAATATAACCCAGGAACAAACACGCTGAGCGCGCTTACTCGCCAACCAGTGTCTCGTTATACCGCTACAGCTGCTGACTTACAAGATGCTAAAAGTGGTGTTGTACAGTTTGCATTAGACCCAACAGGAGGCTCTATTTTAGGTTTACTTGTTCAAGCACCAGATACATCAGAGCAAGTTCATCAAGGTGGTGCGGTTGGTTATGTAATTTTAGGTGTTGGTTTGCTTGCTTTATTAATTGCAATTGAGCGCTTTATTTCATTGTTACTTGTTGGTGGAAAAATTCGTCGCCAATTAAAAGATTCAGTAGCGCGTGACGACAATCCGCTAGGTCGTGTAATGAAAGTAAAAGACGACTACCCACATGTTGCTTACGACACGTTAGAGCTTAAATTAAGTGAAGCAATTTTACGTGAAATGCCAAAAATCACACGTAACTTAACGCTTATAAAAATCATCTCTGTTGTTGCCCCATTACTTGGCTTGCTAGGTACAGTTACCGGTATGATCAACACGTTCCAAGCAATCACATTATTTGGTACTGGCGACCCTAAACTAATGGCTGGTGGTATTTCTCAGGCACTGGTTACGACCGTACTTGGCTTAGTTGTGGCAATCCCAACAGTGTTTATATACACATTACTAAACACGCGTTCAAAAGGCTTACTGCTTATTTTACAAGAGCAAAGCGCAGGTATCATTGCTGAGCGAAGCGAGAAGGGAGAATAAACCATGGTGCTATTGATTGACTCAATCAATGCTATCCGTGATTTTCTCGACACCGGTGGCCAAGTCCTCTTGGTCATTGGGGTGTTAATCTTCGCGATGTGGTTATTGATACTCGAGCGATTTATATACTTTTTCAACGGGTTTCGCGGATACAAAAATAGCATTAAAGGAACATGGTCAACGCGTAACGAACGCAATAGTTGGAATGCTGAGCAAATACGCCAAGCTATGATTTCGCGAGCAAGTATGCGTTTAAATGCAAACCTTCCGCTTATCAATGTCATGGTGGCTTTGTGTCCACTACTTGGGTTGCTTGGCACAGTAACGGGCATGATTGAAGTGTTTGATGTAATGGCTATAACAGGCACCGGGAGTGCGCGTTCAATGGCGTCAGGTGTATCTAAAGCCACAATCCCGACAATGGCGGGTATGGTAGGGGCGTTATCTGGTGTATTTGCCTCAACGTACTTACAACGTAAAGCCAAACGTGAAGTAGAACTACTTGAAGATAGCATGTTGCTAGATCACTAAATAAGTTTTATGAGCGGCTAAACATACCCGCTCATATCAGGAGAATAAAAATGAGAGCGCCTTTAGGTAATTTAATGCAAGAAGATGAAGCTGAAGAAATAAACATGACACCCATGCTAGATGTTGTATTTATTATGCTTATCTTCTTTATTGTAACAGCTTCATTTGTTAAAGAAGCAGGTATTGACGTAAACCGCCCAGAAGCCGCAACTGCGGTTAAAAAAGAAAGAGCCAATATCTTAGTTGCTATTTCAGATAAGGGTGAAATTTGGATTAACAAACGCCAAATAGATGTTCGCGCAGTGCAGGCGAATATTGAACGCTTAAAAGCTGAAAACCCACAAGGTAGCGTTGTAATTCAAGCTGATAAAAAAGCAACCACCGATACGTTAATTAAAGTAATGGATGCCGCACGCGCTGCAGGTGTGTTTGATGTGTCAATTGCGGCTCAAGAAGCGTAAGGGTAAGTAATGCGTTATTTAGTAGCATTAATTGTTGCCGGTGTAGTCACGTTTATGCTGTTTTTGGGCATGCAAGCACTTATAACCGGCGGTGAAGGGGCAATGAGCGAACCAGCTAAAGGTAATGTTCTTGATTTTGTTCGTTTGAAAAAAGAAGAAAGTGTTCAAAAGAAAGAGCGTAAACCACAAAAGCCACCTACGCCAAAAGAGCCGCCACCACCAATGGAATCGCCACAAATGCAAAGTAGTGATGCTAATGCCAACGCTAACAACTTTGACTTTGGTGCTAATGTTGACGCCGAAGTGAACCTGGCGGGTGGATTAGCACTGGAAACGAGCGATGGCGAATATTTACCCATTGTAAAAGTTGCACCAGTTTATCCGCGTCGAGCGCTATCGCGCGGTATTGAAGGGTATGTGATTGTTGAATTTACTGTAACAAAGCAAGGTACCGTTCGCGACCCGCAAGTATTAAAAGCAGAGCCTGAGTCGTTATTTGATCGGGCTGCAATGGACGCTGCTCTTAAATTTAAATATAAACCGCGTGTTGTCAACGGTGAAGCTGTTGAAGTAGCGGGTGTTCAGAACAAAATATCTTTTCAAATTGGCGGATAGTAGCTAACTAGAAAAGACCGTGAGGCGATTATGAAATTATTAACCAAAACTAAACTTTTAAAAGTAACACTACTTTGTACCACTGCGATAGGGTTCAGTATTGTTACACCCAGTGCACTAACGTTGTTACCTGGCGTATCAATAGCAAGTGCTCAAGCGGCGCAGGAGCAAAAAACAAAACGCGTTCCTGCGCTTCGTGAAAAAGTATACAGCCAACTGGCTCGCGCACAAAAATTGGCAGACGATGGCGATGTAAAAGCCGGGCTTGAAGCGCTCGATAGCATTAATGAACGTTCTTCAAGTATGAATTCTTACGAAATAGCCATGATGCATAATTTTTACGGGTTCATTTACTACAATCAAAATGACCTACCAAAAGCGATAGCTTCATTTGAACGCGTTGTGGCAGAAGAAGGGATCCCTGAAACATTGCGTTTAAGCACCACTTTTAGTTTAGCGCAGCTTGCTATGGCAAACAGCGATTACGATAAAGTCATTGCCTTTTTGGATAACTGGGATGAAATTAACACTCAGCCAATACCTGAAGGGTATTACTTACTTCGTGCACAAACGTATTACCAGTTAAAAGACTATAAGCAAGGCCTAGACTACATCACTAAAGTTATTTCATTAAGTGATGACGAAGGTAAAACCCCAAAAGAAAACTGGCTTGTATTACAGCGCGCTATGTTTTATTCACTAAATCAGACTAACAAAGTGGTTGAAGTGCTTGAACGCATGGTTAAGCTTTATGATAAACCAGAGTACTGGGTACAGCTTTCGGGTATGTATGGTGAAACAGGGCAAGAGAAGAAGCAATTAGCTGTTATTGAAGCTGCCTATCAGCAAGGTTTTTTAACATCAAGAGCCGACTTACGCCAACTTGCTCAAGTTTACTTATACAATGGACTTGCTTTTAAAGCGGCAGAAGTTATGAGTAAAGCAATAGATAATGGCATTGCCGAAAAAACAGCTAAAAACTATGCGTTTGTTGCCGAGGCGATGATCCAAGCAAAAGAAGATGAAAAATCGATAGAGTATTTTGTTAAAGCCGCCGATTTATCAGAACATGGGCAATACGATCAGCGTTTAGCTGAGGTGTATGTTAATACAGAGCACTATGAAGATGCTGCCGACTCAGCTCGTAAAGCGCTTGATAAAGGGGGACTTGATTTTGAGTCAAATGCCTTTGTTGCACTGGGTATGGCGCAGTACAATTTGCAAAATTTCGATGCGTCTATTTTAGCGTTTGAACAAGCTGAAAAACACAAAAAATCACAGCGTTTGGCTAAGCAATGGATTAAGTATGTTAAACGTGAAAAAGTACATGCTGAAACGTTAAGAACCGCTCTGCTTTAAATTTTAAAACAACAAGTCACTACTTCGTTGGTGCTTGTAATATCAATTTCATATTCGCACTACGCAAGCCGACTCAATTATTATTGAGTCGGCTTTTTTTATTGCTGTAGCAATTAAGTTGTTGAATTTTAATAATATAGTTTTGTCATGTTATGTTTATTAAAGTGTAACTCCAGTGTCATATAGCTCCCGTAAGGTAAGCCCTGCTGATAACTCAAGTGACCTTAACGCATTATTAAGTGCTTTAAAGTGACTTGAGTTTTTATAAAGCGCTAACAAAATAATTAAATACTTTAACGGAGTGAACAATGAAATTATCTGACTTATTCAAAGTTAGTTTGATTGCAACTGCAGTATCTTTAGCGGGTTGTGGTGGTGACTTAGTAGTATCTGAAGGCGACACAACAATTAACGAAGGCGATACAATAACAAACGTTGTTGAAGGCGGCTCAGACACAGGCGGTGAAACGTCATCTCGTGATGATTCACAAAACGGCACAACTGGTTTCCCTACCACTATTGATAACGCATTTGTACAAGGCTTAGCCACAGACGTATCAAGCGAATTTCCGGAAATTACTGATAAGCCAGTGTATCGTTTAACAGCAGATACAACGTTCACTACCGATGCAACACTTACAAACGACGCGCATTGGATTGTAAATGGTCGTACAGCAGTAGGTAATGACCGTGCAGATAACGCAAAGCTTTATATTCAACAAGGCACAATAATTATTGGTGAATCTGGCGATGACTTTTTAGTCGTTCGTCGTGGTTCACAGCTTGAGTCGGTTGGTACGGTAAGTCAGCCAATTACTATGACCTCTATTCAAGATGTAACGGGTGGTGAAACAGCCATTGGTCAATGGGGTGGTTTAGTATTACTAGGTAATGCACCTGCTAACTCATGTGGCGACCAACAAGGTGAAGCAACAGCCGATGAGCTAGCTAACTGTGGTGTCTCTGCTGAAGGTGACGCCGGCCAGTTTGGTGGCGATGTTGCAGATGATAACTCAGGTACATTAAAGTACTTAATCGTTAAGCAAGCAGGTAAAACTCTGGGTAATGGCGATGAGCTAAACGGTATTTCGTTTGCCGGTGTGGGTTCTGCAACAACTGTTGATTACATTCAAGTACACGAAAACCTTGATGACGGTATCGAGTTTTTTGGTGGTACAGTTGATGTAAGCAATGTTGTATTAACCAGCATTGGTGATGATTCACTTGACTGGTCGTTCGGTTGGACAGGCTCTGCAACTAACGTATACATTCAACAAGCTGCAAACGTGGGTGATAATGCGATTGAAGCAGATAACTCTGAGTTTGATTCAAGTGCAACACCACTTACAATGCCAACCGTTTCAAACGTAACAATTGTAGGTGCTGAAGGTAACAACGGTATTCGTTTACGTGCAGGCACTGCGGGCGCATTAAGCAATGTATTCGTAACGGGCCCAGCTACTTATGAAAATTGTTTACGTGTGGGTTCAGACTCTGTACCACGCGCAGAAGACGGTTCATTAACTATCACTAATTCAGTTGTTGCATGTCAAACAACAGCTAACAACTTTGGTAGTGAAGCGATTAATGGCGGCGATGTTAAATCATGGTTTGAAGCTCAAGACGGCAACCAAACGCTAACTCCCGCAGATTTAATGCTTGATGATAATGGTTACACACCACTGCCGGGTTCACCGCTTATTGCCAATGGGCAAATTGGTGCATTTAATGGTACAACTAACTGGATGGAAGGTTGGACAGTAGGTATTAATGGTGGCTTCCCAACAGATATTTCAAATGCATTGGAGCAGGGTTTAGCGACCAATGTATCAAGTGAATTTCCACAAATTACCGATAAGCCTATTTACCGTTTAACACAAGATACTACATTTACAGCCGATGTAACGCTTACAAACGATGCACATTGGATTTTAAATGGCCGTACTGCGGTAGGTAACGATCGCGCAGATGCAACTACACTTTACGTTCAAGCGGGCACTACGCTTATCGGTGAAACTGGTGACGATTTCTTAGTTGTACGCCGTGGTTCACAAATTAACGCTAATGGTAATGCAACAGCACCTATCACTATGACATCTATTCAAGATGTAACGGGTGGCGAAACAAATATTGGTCAATGGGGTGGTTTAGTATTACTTGGTAATGCACCTGCTAACTCATGTGGCGACCAACAAGGTGAGACTACACCAGAAGAGCTCGCTAACTGTGGTGTATCGGCAGAAGGTGATGCAGGTCAGTTTGGTGGTGATATCAGCGATGATAACTCAGGTGTTCTTCGTTACATTGTTGTAAAACATGCGGGTAAAACACTGGGTAATGGCGATGAACTAAACGGTATTTCGTTTGCTGGTGTAGGTTCACAAACTAAGGTTGAATATATCCAGGTTCACCAAAACCTAGACGACGGTGTAGAGTTTTTTGGTGGTACAGTAAATGTACGTAACATTGTACTGACTGATATTGGCGATGACGCATTTGACTGGTCGTTTGGTTGGACAGGTCGTGCACAAAATATCTACATTCAACAAAGTGCTGTTGAGGGCGATAATGCCATTGAAGCCGATAACTCTGAATTTGATTCAAATGCAACGCCATTGACTAAGCCACTTATTTCTAACGTAACTATTGTAGGTGCAGATGGTACTAACGGTGTTCGTTTACGTGCTGGTACAGCGGGTGTGCTTCGTAATGTTGTTATCACTGGCCCAGATGGGTATTCAAACTGTTTACGTGTAGGTTCTAACTCGGTAGCTAATGCAGAATCGGGTGATCTTTCTATTGAAAACTCAGTAGTAGCCTGTAATGAAGATAATAACTTCGGTAGCGAAGCGATTGCTGGTGGTAACGTTCAATCGTGGTTTGAAGGCCAAACAGGCAACCAAACACTTACGGCTACAAACCTAAGCTTAGCAACTGATGGATATACACCTAAGTCGAGTTCACCTTTACTAGGTGCTGGTGTTGATACCTCTGGCCTTGATTCGTTCTTCACTAAAACCGATTACATTGGTGCGTTTGACGGTGATAATAACTGGATGGAAGGGTGGACCGTTGCTACTAAACCTAGCTTCCCAACAGATATTCAAAACGCATTAGAGCAAGGGTTAGCAACAGATGTGTCTGCAAGTTTCCCAGCTATTACCGATAAGCCTGTTTATCAGTTAAATTCAGATGTGGTATTCACAGCTGATGTAACACTAACAAATGATGCACATTGGATTTTAAAAGGACGTACAGCTGTTGGTAATGACCGAGCAGATAACACAACATTGTATGTTCAGTTTGGTACAACATTAATTGGTGAATCGGGCGATGACTTTTTAGTTGTTCGTCGTGGTTCAAAAATTGAGGCCGTAGGCACAGCAACTCAGCCAATCACCATGACGTCTATTCAAGATGTAACGGGTGGCGAAACAACGATTGGTCAATGGGGCGGCTTAGTATTATTAGGTAATGCACCGGCTAACTCATGTGGCGACCA